>JAIRPG010000039.1 GCA_031257105.1 Treponema sp. | reverse complement strand
ACTTGTCTCTCCTCGATAGACACTCATTAGTATCTGTCCACAAAGTCGGTTACTTTGTGGACAGACCTTGCATTTTCTCGCCTAAAGGCTACGAAAATGCGGTTTTAAGGTAGTCTGTCTATAATGTGTCTACATTATAGACAGACACTCATTATTGATGCAGCTTTGCGACTTCGGCAAAGCGTCCGGTTATCTTTTGGAACGTTTCAACTAAAAGGGGATCAAAATGAGCGCCGCTTCCTTCAAAGATGATCTGCTCCGCTTCTTCATGGCTGTAGGCTTCTTTGTAAGGACGCTGAGAGATGAGGGCATCGTAGACATCGGCAATAGCCATCAGGCGTCCCTGAAGGGGAATATCGCTCCCTTGAAGTCCCAAGGGATACCCGGAGCCATCCCATTTTTCATGGTGGGAACCGGCAATAACCCGCGCATGTTTGAGGAAGTCGTGCTCTTCCGTGTTTTGCTCGATCTTCATAAGGGCATTTACCCCCGCTATGGTATGACGTTTCATTTCGTTGAATTCAGCATCGGTGAGCTTGCCCGGTTTATTTAAAATGGCGTCGCTGATGGCAATTTTGCCTACGTCATGGAGCTGCGCCGAAGAATAGAGAAAATCCAGGTTCCAAGAAGATATTTCATCCTGGTAAAAATTATCTCTGATAAGCTGTTCCACCAGGAGTTCCAGGTATTTCTGAGTACGAATGACGTGGCCGCCGGTAACGCTGTCCCGAATCTCCACCATTTCCGCCATGGCGCTTATGATGGAATTTTGCAGATCCTCCACCTGACGGACTTTAATCTTGACGATTTCCTGCAGGTTGTTATTGTAATTTTTTAGCTCTTTTTCATGGGCGGAAAGACGCAGATGATTTTGGAGCCGTTTGATAAGGAGCGGCGCGGAGAAAGGCTTGGTTATGTAATCAATCGCGCCCAGGGAAAGCCCCTTTAATTCGCTGCTCTCATCGCTCCGCCCGGTGACAAAGATAACCGGAATATCAACCCAGGCGGGATTGGACTTGAGCTGCATGATTGTTTTGTAGCCGTCCATAACAGGCATAACAATGTCCAGGAGGATTATATCAGCCTCCACATGGTTCAGTATCTCAAAGAGTTTTTCTCCGGATGGAATCGCGTATACTTCAAACTGAGCCTTGAGCATATTTTTTCCAATGGTGAGTTCCGTCATTTCATCATCAACCAGCATAACTTTGTAGCGCTTTTCCATCTTACAACCTTTCCGCGACTATCTGGAAATCCATCGCCTTGATCTTCTCCCGCAGCCAGAGGACGAGATCCTGCCGGCTTTCATATTCGTATTGCTCCAATTCCTCCATAATACGGTCAATCTCGTCCATCCGGTAATTTTTACAGGCTTCTTTAAGCCTGGCGAGGCAGGCGGCGTCCGGCTCAGGCTTTTTGGGTTTTTTGATTTCATCGCTGAATTGCGCCGTTAGTTCGGCGGCAATTTTTTCCGCGCCGGCGACAAGCTGACTATTGTGAACAGCGATAAAGTCCAGGTCTCCCTTGCGAGCCGCCCGCTCCAGTTCCGCCGCCAGATTTCCCACTTCATCGGCGGTGATGCCGTAGTGTACGCCCTTGGCGCTATGAACCGCGACCGTATACCGTTCCAGCTTCTCCTGTTCCCCGGGGGCAGGAACGTCTCGCAGACTGTCCAGGAGGGGGTGGATGTGAACCGTATAAGAACGGAGTACGTCCAACAAGACTTCTTCAGCGCCATTAAAGCGCTCCAGGGCTTTGGTCATATCCAGGCCGTCAATGCCGGAAGGCATTTTTGAAGCATTTGCAGCCGGCGCCAACGGTGTTGGCGGCGACAACGGCGTGGACGGTGGTGATGAATCCGGCGGCGATGATGAAGCTTCCCATTCTTTTTCTCGCTTCTTATCCCGCACCCAGCGGTGGATTACCGCATCCAGGCGTATGATGTCGATAGGTTTGGAAAGAAAATCGTTAAACCCGGCGCTGAGGAACATCTCTTCGTTACCGGCGATGGCGTTGGCCGTAAGAATAATAATCGGAATGTTTTTTGCATATTCGGTTCCGATGCTTTGACGAATT
The DNA here is from genome assembly GCA_031257105.1 of Treponema sp. Classification (GTDB taxonomy): domain Bacteria; phylum Spirochaetota; class Spirochaetia; order Treponematales; family Breznakiellaceae; genus JAIRPG01. The sequence continues at coordinate 4,960 of JAIRPG010000039.1, read as the reverse complement.
GCCCTCAGCGCTTCAATACCGTCCATTCCCGGCATCATGTGATCCATGAAGATCGCGTCGTAGCGAGGCTCTCCCTTGAGGATAAGATCCACCGCCTCCCTGCCTCCGAGAACGCAGTCCACCTTCATCGCGTAGGGGTAGAGCATACCTCTGGCGACGTCGAGGTTGATCGGCATATCGTCAACCACCAACACCCTGGCGTAGGGAAGCTTAAGGCGGTTCAAAGCGGCGTTTCGGCGGCGTTTCTGGGCGGAATAGTGAAAAGCCATCAGATTCTCCGCCATAGCGGCGCCGATGGGCGGGGCGTTGATCGACTTTTGGCGAATTCTCACGGTAAAGGTAGAACCTTTTCCGTATTCACTTTCCACAGAAATCGCGCCGTCCATGAACTCCACTATGCGCTTGGTCAAGGCCAGCCCCAGGCCGGTTCCTTCTGTATTGCGGTTCGTCAGGAGATCCAGCCGGTTATAATCGGCAAAGAGCTTTTCCCGGTCTTCCACCTTGATACCGATGCCGGAATCCTTCACGCTGACGGTAAGCCACACCGAGCCGGCTTCTTCCTGGCAGAAGATCCGCCAGATTACCGAACCCTCCAGGGTATACTTAAAGGCGTTGCTCAGGAGGTTGTTGAATATCTGCTTGAGCCGCAATTCATCGCCGTAGAGCCTGCTGGGGAGCGTTTCATCGATCATCAGCTTAAAACTTATCGGCTTGGAACCGATACGGATAACGTTCAGGTTGATTGTGTCATTAATAAGGCTAGGGAGTTCATACTCCGCCGGGAGGAGTTCAAATTTACCCGACTCAATTTTGGAAATATCCAGCAGATCATTGACGATACCCAAGAGCGTCATGCCGGAACTGTACACCTTTTCGATGTTCTCCGCCGCCGCCGGAGGAATTCCACCTCCCAGGCTCAGTTCCGAAAGGCCGATGATCGCATTGAGAGGGGTACGCATTTCATGGCTCATGTTGGCCAGGAAGCTGCTCTTGGCGGCATTGGCAATAGCGCTTTGCTGGGCCTTCCGCCGGTAGAGCAGCATACTAACAATGCCCGAGCCGACCCCAATAATGAGGGCCAGTATCTGCACGATTAAGAGCCTTCGGGAATCGGCGATCTGGGTAATGATGAATGTATCATCCGCGTCTATCCCGGCGGTACAATAGAAAGAACCGTCCGCGTCACGCATGGGGAGAAATGCGTACATCATACCGCTCCAGAGAGAGGCGTATTCCCCCAGAGCTGTCACGTAAGGCTTCCCGGAAAACGCCTTCGCGGCAACTTCGTCTATCTCGTATACATCCTTGATAGAGTCCGAGTCTTCCGGATCGAAAATATTATCGATGATATGATAAAAATGCTTCCCATCACCCATTGCTTTTACGAAATAGGCGTATTTTACCTGGTAGCGATCGGCAAATTCCGCGAGCCGGTTTTTGAGTTCCCAATATTCCGGCTTTGCCGTATCTTCCTCGGACTGGAACTGCTTTAGGTAATCCACTGTTACCATAGCCGACAGCTTCTCGGCGAGAAGCAAAAGGTACTGTTGGGTAATGTTGGCGGTTTTCCGGGTGTTTTCTTTCATCAAGTAGCTGGTGTAAATCTGTATCGCCAGAAGGCAGCTTGCCGCCATAAAATAGAGCGCCAGCCGAAGAATCGTTATAAAAAAATTATTTCCGAGTCGTGATTTCTTTGACCCGGCGGCTTGGTTCTGCGGCTTCATTACGCTTTCCGGTTCAGCTTACTTCTTCTTGAATATCCCAAAAATCCGGGAAAGAATACCCTTTCCTAAAGCGGGCTGCTGCGCCGGAGCTTCCTGCTTGCCGGATACCTCGGCAGCCGTATCTTGTTTTCCTCGATTTTTTTCACGGTTTTCCACGAAGGTGCGGCCAGTCTTACCTCTGCTCCTTCGATCCTCTGAAAATTCCCGGCGTCCTTCGGAGGCATTGCCGGCTCCGCTCGTCGCGCCGCCGCGTTTTCCCCTCCGGCGCTTCCGGCGGTCTTGAAGAACGGCGTTTTCAGGCCGTTTATCGCCATCTGCTGGCGGTGTCACCGCCGGTGTTACCGCCGGTGTTACCGCCGGTTCTCCAGAATCCGAATTGTACTTTTGCCGGTAATAGGCCATTCGCTCTTCAAAGGACAGGTGGGAAAGATCTTTGTCCGGCCCGGCGGCGGATTTTTGATCAAAACGAGCCGGCTTACGGCGGGGGCCGGTTCGTTCCCTATCGCTCGAAACGCGGCTATCTTCCCGTATCCGTCCGCCTCTTTCCCGTCCGCCGCCTGAACCGGCTTGTTCTTCACCGGAACGGACAGGCATACGCGGCTTGCCTCCTGGAGAAGAACGGTCTCCCCAGCGTTTTTTCGGGCCGGAAGGGGAACGCTCTCTGGTAAGGGTGCCAAAGAATTCGGTGCGAATCCGCATCCCTTCGCTCTTGTCTTCCTGATAGAGCTCTTCCACGCTCACTCCGGACGGGATCTTCCTGCCGATATACCGTTCAATGTCCGGCAGTTCGTACACATCCTGTTCGCTTGCCAGCGTGATAGCTTTGCCGGTCTTGCCCGCCCTCGCGGTGCGGCCAATGCGGTGTACGTAGTTCTCCGCCTCTACCGGCAGATCGTAGTTCACCACCATGGCGAGTCCTTCAATGTCCAGTCCCCGGGCCGCCACATCGGTGGCCACCAGAAAACGGATCTTTCCCGTTTTTACCGCCTCGATAACTTTAAGCCGCCTGCTCTGGGGCAGATCTCCCATGAGGAACTCACATTCAATACCGTTGATCCGCAGACGTTTGGCCACGATCTCCGCATACCGCTTGGTGTTGCAGAAGATGATAGCGCTTTCAGGGTTCTCCCGCGCCAAGATACCCAGGAGGAGCCGCATCTTGTCTTCACTGGGCACATGGTACAAGAACTGCTCGATCTCCTCGACGGTAATGTTTTCCGGGGCGATTTCGATCTCTTGGGGGGATTTGGTGTACTCCCAGGCGAGGTTCTTTACATAGTTGTTGAGTGTCGCGCTAAAAAGCATGGTCTGCCGCCGATCCGCCGGGGGCACCACCTTGATAAGCTTCCGTAGATCTGGATAAAATCCCATATCAAACATCCGATCCGCCTCATCAAGCACCAGAAAAGCGATGTCCATGAGGTTCATCACGCCGGAACCGTTCAGATCCAGCACCCGGCCCGGGGTTCCCACCAGAATTTGAGCGTTATCCCGAAGGAGCCGCTGTTGTTCCGCATACCCGACGCCGCCATAGAAACTGCCGGTCTTAAAGGGCAGGTACTTCCCCAATGTTTTGGCTTCCTCTTCAACCTGGACGGCTAACTCCCTGGTCGGCACCATGATGATCGCTTTTTTCCCATTCAAAAGGGCTTCTGTAAGGAGCCGTTGAAAGATAACCACCAGAAAAGCGGCTGTTTTACCGGTACCGGTCTGGGACTGGACGTAGAGATCTTGCCCGCCAAATGCGGCTTTTAACACCTGTTCCTGAACCGGCATACAGGTAACATATCCCGCTTCCGTAATACCCCGTTGAAGGTCGGGGTGCAAATTTAATTCGCTGAATTCCATATTTACGACAGTTTATCATCGTTTTAAAGGGAAAGACTAGGAGGTAGAGGCTGTTGCATCGAACCAGTTTTGCCGGTTCGATGCAACAGCCTCGGTTGCCAAACCCATCACGCGAAGCTGAGGGTCTGTCCCGCCTCGAGGCTGAGCGGCTCTTCCAGGATCAGCGCAGCCCCTTCGGCGCGGAAGGGCAGGGCCTTCCCCTCCAGGCTCAAGGTTTCCGGCCTGAGCCTGCCCAGGCATATACGCCGCAGCCCCTGAACGCCGTAAAGCACCCGGAGGCGGGCGGTTTTTGCCCCTTCTTCGTAAACCCCCCAGGCTTTGTCCAGGGACCAGAAGTATGCGCCGGGCCGGATCGGGTTAAAGCCTATCTCCCCTTTGGTCATGTCGAAGGAAAAACCCGAATACGCCGGGAGCAGGGAGAAGGAGGCCATACTCCGGGCGTAGTTGCTGCCGCACTCCATCTCGTTCCAGGGGTTGCGGTTCTCCCCGGTGTAACGGTTCCGGATGCCCCGCACGATGTCCAGGCCCTCTTTTTCAAGCCCCTCCTGGATCATGCAGATCGCGGCCTCGTACTCGTAGCCGTGCTGGGTCTCCTCGGCGTAGGGCAGGGGACTAAAGGGCTTGTACACGCCCTCGGGCCATTCGCAGATCAGGGCCCCGGCCTCGTCGTTGAGGCCGTAGACCCGGCAGGGGTTAAAAACCTCCCGGAGGCTCGGCTTGTAGTTGTACTTGTGGATGGCCTTCAGGGCGCTTTTCACCTGGGCCTTGTCGAAGATCTCCCCCAGGCCGCAGAGGTTGGCGTGCCACTGGGCGATCACCTGGTCGATCTCGCAGCCCCCGCCGATCTGGCACTTCATCTCCTCAGCCTCGGCGTTCCAGTAGGCGTTCAAGACCGATGTGCCCACGTGGGTATTGTTGTCCTCGTAGGATTCGATGAGGGCCTTATCTTTCAGGTTCACCGCTTGATGATAGTACTCGCCGTTGAACAGGTTCTTGTCCGTCCAGGCCTTGCCCTTGGCAAAAAGTTCCCGGTACCGGGCGGCGTCGCCGTCCCCCAGGGCCTCCGCCATTTCCGCGGCGGCCTTGAGGGCGGCCAGGTAAAAGCCCTCGAGCCAGGAGTTGGGGCCGAAGAGTTCCATGTCCAGGGTGTGGTGCTGCCGCCCGCTGATCACCCCCGACTGTTCCGGGTCCCACTGGTCTCTGTTGTCCCGGGACCAGGCGAATTCCAGCGAGCGTTTCGCCGCGGGCCAGAGCTTCCGCAGCCAATCGGTGTCGCCTGAGATTTTCCATTCCCGGTAGGTCTTGATGAGGCCCCCCATCTGGCCGTCCACGCAGGCCCGGTGTTCCCATTGCTTTGAGCCCAGGGGCAGCATCAGGCGGAAGGCCAT
>JAIRPG010000027.1 GCA_031257105.1 Treponema sp. | reverse complement strand
GTGCCCATTCCTAAATGGAAGAACGGTTTAGCTACCGCCTGCGCTTCTTCCGCAGATAATGTAAGGGGAAGGCTTAAAACAAACAACAAGAGAACGGCCGCCGCATGTTTATTCATATTACAGACCTCCATGTTGCGGCGCATATATCAATAACTATTGCGCCGCTAAAGTCCATAGTCAGCCTAGAAAGGCAACAAAAATCCCGCTATTCCCCCAGCGATCCCACCGCCAATACCACCAAGGGTACCGAGAATTACCGCGCCGGTAGTTCCGCCGGTTGAAGAACCTACACCAATACCGTTGATAACTCCGTTAATGGTACCACCGATAGCACCGAAGATTGCGCCAAACCAGCCATCGCCTGCAACCAGCGCGGCTTCTTCACCGGTGAGTGGAACGGCTTGCACATCGGCGAAAAGGCCGTCATCAAGCGAGACGGTAACCGGCGCAAGCGGTGTATCGTATCTTTCCACAGAGGAGGACTGAACTTGACCGTCCTGGGTTGGAACGGGCAACGCGAAGACTGACGCTGAAAAGAACGTCAGAACCAGAAGGGTAACGGTGATCTTTTTCATGAAAAGACCTCCTTGATTAGAATATATTCCCAAACGGGAAACGATAGAGTCTGTTGTAAACCTGAAGTTTTGCAACAGACTCTATGTTAAGAATATATCTAAAAAAAACCGAATGGTCAAGAAAAACCAATCGTTTTTTCTTAGGACAAGTCAACGCCGCCATTCTAAAAGATGTCTTTTTGTTTTCTATTAATCGGCAAACGAAAAGCGCCGTTTAGCGTCATTTCAGGTAACGTGGGGACTCGCCAGAATGACAAATTGTGTTATAATGCCATATACATGGAAACACTCGTTGCCCTTTGCGGGGTGGGAACTGAAAAAGTCGTCGCTAATGAACTACGGAAGCTCAAGCTGCCCATCCGGGACGCGGGCATTGGCCGGGTACGGTTCCAGGCGGATATTCCGGGCTGTTACCGGGCGCTCTTGTGCCTGCGGGCCGCCGACCGGGTATTGCTGGAGGCCGCAAACTTCCCCGCCGGGGACTTCGACGCTCTCTTTGAGGGGATCCGCGCGGTGGACTGGGAACGCTACATCCCCCCGAATAGGGGAATCCGTATAACCAAGGTGCGGATCGGCAAGTCCCGCCTTCAATCGGTAACCGGCGTTCAGCGGGCGGCGCATAAGGCGGCGGCGGCCCGGCTCTGCGAGCGCTACCATTGTTCCCGGCTTCCCGAGGGGGATGGCGCGGCGGAACTCCGCGTCTACCTGGAAAAAGATCAGGCGTCGGTTCTGCTGGATATTTCCGGGGAACCCCTGTTTAAGCGCGGCTACCGTACCGAAGGGGGAATCGCCCCGCTGCGGGAAACTACCGCCGCGGCGCTGATCCTCCTTTCCGCTTGGCGGCGTAAATTTCCCCTGTACGATCCCTTTTGCGGCTCCGGCGCCATTATCATTGAAGCCGCGCTCTACGCATGGGACGCCGCTCCGGGGCTGGGACGGCGGTTCGCCCTCTCGGAGTTGTCCCTGGGAGATTCGGGGATTGAAAAGAGCCTGCGGGAGGAATTGCTGGGCAGGGTTGATTTTTCCCGGCCCGTGCGGATTTACGGGAGCGACGCGGATCACCGGGCCATAGCGCTGGCAAAATCCAACATGGCCAGAGCCTACGCCCTTGCCCGGGGAGAAACGCTCGATCAGGGAATCCTCAATCCGCCCGCCCTGCCGTGCCTGCCTGCCATACGGGTTCTCCGTATGGAAGACGCCGCCGCTCCCGCCGGAATTCCCGCCGGTTTTATTATCACCAATCCGCCTTATGGAAAACGCCTGGGAGCGCTCGCGGAAGCGGAGGCCGTGTACCGGAGCATGGCGAATATCGGACGGCGTTTTCCCGGCTGGAAGCTGGCCCTTATCACCGATCATCCCGGCTTCGAGTCTCACTTCGGCAAACGCGCCGATTCGTGCCGGGAGATGACCAACGGGGCGCTCGACTCCTATTTTTATCAATACGAAGGGCGCGTATGTCCATAGTAGTGGAACACGAAAAGCGCCGGCGGGAAATTTTGGGAAAGGCCCTTGACGTGTTCATAGGCGAAGGCTTTGAAAACGTAACGTTTCAAAAAATCGCCGAGCGCTGCGGCATCACCAGGACAACGCTGTACATCTACTTTAAAAATAAAAAGGAAATCTTTACCTACAGCATAAAACAGCTCTTGGGAGAAGTTGAACGGCATATCGCGGGTATCAGAAAAAATAAAGACCTAAGCTGCGTTGATAAACTCATCCAAGTTTTATGGATAATAATTGAACGGCTTGAAGAAAACCGCCGCCTGCTCACGGTAATTTTAAATTACCTGCTGTACCTGTCTAAAAGCGATTCAAAGCCGAATGACCGGGTCCGCCGCCGGACGCTCCGCCTGCGCCATATTTTAGCGACAATGGTAATCGAAGGGATCCGCGCCGGTGAACTGGCGCCCATTACGGTACGCGCCGCGGACGATCTCCTGTACGGCCTTATCGAATCGGCTATCTTCCGCCTAACGGTGCTGGAACATAACTCCGTAGCGGAGCTTAAAGAAGCGGCGGAATTGATTATCCGCCGGCTTCAACGGTAACATCACTTGGGGAACAGGAACCCGGCGGTCATATCGAGGTAATGATCCCCGCCGTAATGGGGAAATTCCTTCTTCGCCAGCAGCTTGAATTCTTCGCCTGATTTCGCTTGGGCGGCGATATGCTTGAGCCGCTTGAGATACTCAATCTTCTGCCGAACGTCATCCCTATCCTCCGCCGGATAATGGGACGAAAGAAACAGTTCGTAGCCTTTTTCAATGCAGCCCTCCAGCTTGGTTAATTCCCGATCGATAAGCTCCACGCTGCCAACGATAGAATGAACGTCGTGGCCGAGCATGTGGACATACTTTGCTTTGATACCGGGAATCGCAATATCGAACGCATCGTGAGTCCGTTCGATGTTCAGCGTAATACCCGCGATGGTTACCGAATCCCCGTCAATGTAGTCCGTCACCCGGTTGATGGAAGCGTCAAAGGCGCTCCCAAAAACGTTGGCGAAGTTATCTACCATGGCCTTTCCCGGCCCCTTTGTCCCGAATTCCTCGGCGTTCCGGGTACTGTACCGTTTGGCCTCCTTGATAAAATTCGCCCCGGTCATGTGATACGCCAGAACCAGCCCCTCAACCTTGAATTCGAGGGAACGCAGGCGCTGTTCCAACTCCGTAAGGTTTGCCGTAAAGCAGGGAGGCTCTATCACTAGGGCCCGTTTCTCTTTTTCCAAAACCAGCGTGACATTGCTTAGGGGATCGTTGGTCTTATAGACCAGGAGGTTCGGCGCCCCCCGGTATTGATTGATCTCTCCCTTGTCGAGTTTGATGATCGTACATTCGCTTTTTTTCATTATGCGCTCCATTCATTGTGGTATGCCGGAAAATCGGCCTTTCTTTTCAAGTCTAACGTATGAAAAAAACCACCCACGGGAAAAACAGGGTAAATACGTGAAATCTATGGAGATTTTTATGGTAAAAATGTCCGGATCGTCCTTCCCCCAGGGCAAGAGCATTTAGGCTGAGTTGACGGAGATACGGAAGCGGGTACTGCCGCCCTTCCAACCGGTAATCACCGCTCCGTATTGGGTTTCATTATAATCATAGATCGAAGCATAGTCTGGAAACTGCTGCAGGGTTGACGGGAAGCTGATACTGGCAAGTTGTTTGTTGCCGCCGAAGGCATATTCGCCAATTCTCATAACCCCCTCGGAAATAATCACGCTGGTCAGCCGGTTGTACGCAAAGGCAGCATCTCCGATGTAGGTAATCCCATTGGGAATGGTTCCGGTTGCCGCGTCAAAGGAAAAATCCGCCTCGGTCTGGGCGAATGCAGCCGCCGTCAATCCGAATGTCAGCGCCAGCGCCAATACTCCCGCCGTGATGAAACGTTTGTTTGTCTTCATCTTTCAATCTCCTTAATCTGGTGTGAACGGTGGGGCATCCTGCGCCCCACCGGTAAACTTTCCCGCCCGCAAGAGCGGGGGCAATTTGCTAAAACTTTTGAAAAACAGAAGAAATTTTTTCTTTTTCTGCTTGTTCAAAGATAGCTGTAGTTACAATTATAAATGCTCCTCGTACAAGGCAGGGCTGTACACCATACATTCCCGTTTTTTCTGACTGCTGTAGTTGGGTCTTTCCCTCCTCACTTGTTGGGTCATATTTGTATATTCCAACAGATGCGCCATCTAAATTCACGTTACACGCATTAAGGTCTCCAATCGAGTATTCATTCTTTTCAGAAACAGCAATCCC
>JAIRPG010000139.1 GCA_031257105.1 Treponema sp. | reverse complement strand
GTCATAAGGCCCGTCTCGATGCCGAACCCTTCCTTGAGGAGGACGTACACCACCGGGGCCAGACAGTTGGTGGTACAACTGGCGTTGGAGATCACGTGATCGTTCTTGGGATCGTACTTCTCGTTGTTGACGCCCATCACGAAAGTGGGGATCTTTTTCTCTTTGCCCTTGGCGGGAGCGGAGATGATCACCTTCTTGGCCCCCGCGTCTAGGTGTCCGAAAGCCTTATCGTCCGTAAAAAGACCGGTGGATTCGATAACATATTCCACTCCGAACTTGCCCCAGGGCAGGTTCTTAAGCTCTTTTTCGGCCATAACACACTGAATTTCGTGGCCGTTGACCACGAGAATATCATCTTCCGATGCTCCAGCGCTCTTTTTGGTACTGATATTAGCGCTCATCTGCCCCTGAGTGGAGTCGTACTTGAGCTGATAAGCAAAATATTTTGCATCGGTAGTGATATCCGTTACCGCTACCACGTCGATCTTGTCTTTTCCCAGCAAATTCTGCCCAACAATGGACTGAAACACCAGGCGGCCAATCCGCCCGAAACCATTAATCGCAACCTTCATAAAAGCCTCCAAATGGATAATTGTATACACCCATAGTAGAAGAACGAGGCAATATATGCAAGCGTCCGCTTACTTAGTGTCTGTCCACAAAGTCGGTTACTTTGCGGACAGACCTTGCATTTTCTCGCCTAACGGCTGCGAAAATGCGGTTTTAAGGTAGTCTGTCCATAATGTGTCTACATTATGGACAGACACTACTTAGTGTCTGTCCACAAAGTCGGTTACTTTTTTGCAGAACCGATAGAAGGGAAGCATCCTTTCAAGAAATTTAAAAATATGCTTTCATAACCTATGGTTAACGTTGAAAATATTCGTAATTTTTGCATCATCGCCCACATCGATCACGGAAAGTCCACCTTGGCGGATAGGCTTATCCAAAAGGGCCGCCTGGTAGAAGACCGGGATTTTCAGGATCAGATTCTGGATAACATGGACATCGAGCGGGAACGGGGCATCACCATCAAGAGCCAAGCGGTGACTATCCCCTATACCGCGGCGAATGGGGAGGTGTACGAGCTTAACCTAGTGGATACCCCCGGTCACGTGGACTTTAGCTACGAAGTGAGCCGGGCTATTAGTTCCTGCGAGGGCGCCCTGCTCTTGGTGGACGCTACCCAGGGAGTGCAAGCTCAGACTTTGAGCAATATGTACCTGGCCCTGGAACACAATTTGGAGATTGTGCCGGTGATCAACAAGATCGATATGCAGGCTGCGGATATTCCCACTACAAAACAGCAGATCGAAAAAGATCTGGGCCTGGACGCCGAAAAGGCGCTGCTGGTGTCCGCCCGGCAGGGTACGGGGGTGGACGAGCTCTTCCAGGCCATCGTGGCGCGAATTCCCGCGCCATCGGGCAAAACCGATTCCCCGCTCCGGGCGCTGATCTTCGATTGCCACTATGATCCTTACCGGGGCGTGGTGGTACACCTGCGGATCTTCGACGGCGGGATAAAGAAGGGTATGAAGATCCGGTTTATGTCGTCGGGCAGCGAGTACGAGGTGGAGACCGTTGGAGTCTTCAAGCTTTCTCTCATAGAAACCGGCGGACTTTCCGCGGGAAGCGTCGGTTACATCATCGCGGGAATCAAAACCGTAAGCGATGTGCGGGTGGGGGACACGGTGACCGGGGTGGAGAACTCTTGCGAAGCTCCGCTGCCGGGCTTTCGGGAAGTAAAGCCCGTTGTGTTTTCTTCTATATACCCGGTGGACACCAACGATTACGAGGAACTCAAGACCAGCTTGGAAAAGCTCAAATTAAACGATGCTTCCCTCATCTACGAGAAGGACAATTCCGCGGCGTTGGGCTTCGGTTTTCGCTGCGGCTTCTTGGGACTCCTCCACCTGGAAGTTATCCAAGAGCGGTTGGAACGGGAATTCGGCCAATCGGTGATCTTCACCGCTCCGTCGGTAAAGTACAAAGCGCGGCTCCGGGGCAGCGCGGGCCACGCCGCCGAGGAGGTGATGGTGGACAACCCCATCGAATATCCCGGCGAAGGCCGCATCGAGGGGGCGGAAGAACCCTACATCCGGGCTTCCATCATCACCCCCACCACGTTCTTGGGGAATATTATAACCCTCTGCCTGGAAAAACGGGGCGTCCAGACCAACATGAGCTATCTGGACGAGAAACGGGTGGAACTCATCTACGATATGCCCCTGGCGGAAGTACTTTTTGACTTCTACGACCGCCTCAAAAGCTTAAGCCGAGGATACGCATCCTTTGATTATGACATCACCGGGTACAAGCCTACGGATCTTGCCAAACTGGACATCCTCCTCAACGGCAAGGCGGTAGACGCATTGTCCCAGTTGGTGTTCCGGGGCAACGCTTACGAACGGGCGCGGGTGGTCTGCGAGCGCCTGCGGGACGAGATTCCCCGGCAGCAGTTCAAGATCCCCATCCAGGGGGCCATCGGCAGTCAGATCATCGCGCGGGAGACGGTGAACGCCCTCCGCAAGGATGTACTGGCCAAGTGTTACGGCGGGGACATCACCCGTAAGCGCAAGCTGCTCGAGAAGCAGAAGGAAGGCAAGAAACGCATGAAGATGGTAGGCGATGTGGAACTGCCCCAAAGCGCGTTCTTGGCGGTACTCAAGACCAAAGACGAGTAACGCGAAGTTTGTCTATTGACATTTCACCCGCAGGTGTTACTTTTAAGAAAGCAATCGAGAAAGTAATCGATGGATTAGACTTGTTCTGAAACCAGGTTGGTTTCAGAACAGTATTGCGTTTAGAGGGAGAATTTTTATGAAACTTGGCATCAGCAGTTACTGTTTGTCGCCGTATCTCTACCGCGCCGAGATGACGATCTATGACATCATCGACTGGGCAAAAGCGCATAACGCTGAGCATCTCGAATTGGTGCCGTTTGGTCTGCCCCTGCTCAAGGAAGATGGAGCGATCAACGAAGGGTACGTTACGAGTATCCGCGATCATGCGGAAAAAGCCGGAATGCCCCTTTCCGCCTTTTCCCTGAACGCCTGCGTGATCAAGCCAACCCAGGAAGAACGTGACGCCGAATTGGCCCGGATCAAAAAATATATGCATATCTGCCGGATGCTGGGCATCAAAAAGATGCGCCACGACACGTGCAGCGGCCAGCACCCCCAAGGCGTCAACACCCCCGAGCAGTTCGAGATTGATTTTCCGGTCTTCGTCAGCGCCATCCAGGAGCTTGCCAGCTATGCCGCCGGTCTGGGATTGAACACCACCCTCGAAAACCACGGTCTGTATGTCAACGGCGCGGATCGCCTGATCCGCCTGCTGCGGGCGGCCAACTGTCCCAACGTAGGGCTTACGGTGGATGTGGGCAACTATCTCTGCGTTGATGATAATCCCGAAACCGCCGTGGCTAAGTGCGTGGGCTATGCGGACATGATCCACATGAAAGATTTTTATATCCGCCGCAGCGAGAATATGCTGCCCCAGCGCGGTATGTATGTGGACGGCCCCGTAAAAGGCCCCCAGACCCGGCCTGTTACGCCGGAAGATTGGCGCCGTCAGCCGCTCACCTTTGGGTATGTGGGTACCGCCGGTAAAAATAACATCCTGCGCGGCGCGATTCTCGGTCAGGGTGATATGAACATCCCCCGGATACTGAGCATTATCAAGCGATCGGGGTACGATAAAGAGATCTCCATTGAGTTTGAAGGGATGGAAGAAAATAAGGCGGCCACCGAATATTGCCTGGATACGGTCAGGTATTTTTGGGATAAAGCGTAACCGCGTATCCGCGTAACCGCGTATCCGGCCCGGTAAATCCCCGGCGCTATGAATCGGCGAAGCTCAGGGCGGTTAGAGGGGCTTTTCGTAGTCTTTGTAGAGAAACCGTTTTATCTTTTGCTGTGCGTTTCTTTCAAATTCTTCCTGGCGGAGGATAAAATCGCTGATCTTCTTGTAAACCGGCAGCTTCCGGTTCACCGCCTCGATTTCTTTCTTTATAAGTCCGCTGATAAAGGCATCGCTGAGCTCTCGTTCGGGATAATCTTCCGCGAGGGCTTCCCTATGGGGAACCGTTACGGCGATGATCTGCTCCCCCCCGAACTGCGCTTCTTTCCGGCCCAGGACGAGAACTTGGCCGATGACCCGTGAATGTTCAAACTGAGCTTCTATTTCCTCAGGGTAGATGTTCTTGCCGCCGGAACTGACGATAAGGTTCTTCTGACGGCCATTGATAAAAATAAAGCCCTCATTATCGATATAGCCCAGATCGCCGGTTTTAAGGTAACCGTCTTCGGTAAAGACTTCTCCGGTAGCTTCGGCGTTCTCGTAATACCCCAGCATGAGGGATGGGGATTTGACCGCTATCTCGCCGATTCCGTCTTCATTTCTATTGATAATTTTTACGTCTGTGTAGAGTACCGGCAGCCCCACCGAGACGTTGTTTTTATATTGAGGGGTGTTCACGCTGATCAGAGGGGCGTTCTCGCTCATCCCGTAACCATGCAGGATGTTAAACCCAAAAGAATCGAAAAAATCCGCCGTCTTGGGATTGAGGGGGCCGCCGCCTGCAACCATTGTCTGTATCGTCACAAGGCCCGCCCGTTTCCGGACAAACTTAAAAACCATCCGCCCGAATTTCGGGTTCCCCTTTTTTGCTTCCGCCAGGGCAATAGCCCGCAGTATGTTAAGAGGGCCTCGGGCCAGGCTTGGCAATTTGTTGTAGCCCTGCTCCAGCGCCGCTTTTACCTTATCATAGAGCAGAGGGACGGCGATGAGAAAAGTACCTTTCCCATCCCGAATATCGTCTACCACCACCTTTCCCACCAGTCTTTCCACGATGATAGTCGCGCACCCCATGGAAAGCGGCGAAATAAAAGAACAGGTGGTTGGATACGTATGGTGCAAGGGCAGCACATTGATAAACACATCATCGATACTGGGGCGAAGCATCTTAACGGCGGCGTTCGCGTTGGCGATGATCCCCTTATGGCTTAACATAACGCCTTTGGCCAAGCCGGTGGTGCCTGAGGTAAACACGATAGAAGCGGGATCTGCTTCGGCAATGGAAGAGACCGGCGGCAGCGATTGAGCCTCCGCGCCCCGCCCAAAAAGTTCAAAATCCGGCGTTCCCTCTGAACTTACACAGGAAAGAATATCCACGGAAATCCCCTGGGAAGGGAGAGAGGAGACGTATTCGTACTTCCGGGCAGAGTAAAAGAAAGCCTTTACCTTGGTGAATTTGAGAATGTTGGAACATTCATTGTCGGTCAGGAGAAAATCGATGGGTACGATAATCCCCCCGGCAATAACGGCGCCGAGCCAGACGGCTATCCATTCAGGCCGATTTTCCGACCAGAGGGCAACCCGGTCGCCCTTGACGAGCCCTGCGGCAAGGAGCCCCCGGGCAACGCGCCTACATTCCTCCGCGAGATGATTATAAGACCAGACGGAGAATTCCGTCTGCTTCCCTGAACGGTACAACAGCGCGGCCTTATCCTGGTATTGAGAAGCTATGGCGTCAAGCCAGCCGCTGAAATTCGGATAAGGCATATCAGGCCAGTCGGCTACATAATCATTTACTTTCAACATATAAACATTATATGTAAATTTGTCATAATTGTCGAGCCGCCGCGTTTTCGGATAGTATATCTTTTTACGACTCTATTTGCCTGGTTTCAAGAAGCCCCTTGAGGAGCCGTTCAAAATGGCGCAGGCGGTAGAGGCCGTAGAGTTCTTTACCATATTCGGTCAGTTCCCATACTTCGCCGCCGCCTTCGCCGGAAAACCGTACCAGCTTGAGGAGGTTGAGATCGACCATGATCTTCTTAATGGTATTAGAAGGAATAGGATAATCTTTGCGAACGGTTCGGGAAAGATCCGGGTTTAGGATACTGCCCAAAAACCGGGAGAGATCCGCGGTAGTCTTGCCGGTGTAGAGTTCGGGGGCCAGCAGTTTGAAGATTCGGAGGTAACGGCACTTAATGGTATTCTCCCAATTGGTTCCGGCAACATAGTAAAAGCTGAGGGATTCTTTGTTCACCGCCAGCATTTCGAGGGTATGCTTTATCTTGTCGTGCCACTGATTCGGATCCCTGTTTTCCGACAGGACAGAGCGTTTGAGCTTTTCGTTCTCGCCGATAAGCCGGCCTAATTCGTTCACCACCTGGGGGTGCACCGAACTGCCGCCGGGGCTCCAGCCTTGCCGGGGGTTCAGGAACATCTCGTGAAGGATAAGTTCACGGGCATTGTTTTCCAGTTCCTGCGCGTTGGTCCAGAATGCGTGGGGATGGGAACACAGCTTTTCTTTAAAAGCGGATAGGGCCTTGATAACCTCCTCGTCACGCTCCATTCGGGATTCCTTCCACCGGGCCTTTTCGCCGATGATCAAGGCTATTACCGGCACATTCGCTTTGAGCGCCTGGGCATATTCATCGGCGATTTTACTGCTTCCATCGGCCAAGAGGCCGTATTTATGGGCAACGAGAGACACAAAATAGTCGCAGTCGGCGATATGTTTTTTTACAATCTGCTCGTCTACCGGATCTTTGCGATCAAAACCATCCATAACGACCGGAATATTCCCCAATCCCCAGATAATCCGGGACAACGCCGCCCGTTCCGTCTTCAAATCCTCCGTTGAGGAACTGATGAATATGAGGTATTTCTGTGCCATACCCCTACTATACCAGGAAAATGGGGAAAACGCCAGCATCTTGAACCGGCAAAATCGCGTGTTAACACCTGGACGGAGTTCGATATATGGCGTATAGTATCGGTATGATAGGCTTCCTGATAAAAAAGACCTTTTTTGATATGTGGGATAATATGTTCAGGATCGCCCTGGTAAATCTGGGCTTTATCGTATCCGCGGCCTTCCCGATTTTCGTTCCCTCCCTGTTGGCGCCATTCCCTGTCGCAGCTATATTGACGCTGCTCATCGGTATCCTCTGGTGCTTCGTATACCTTATGACGGCGGCTCTGTCCCTCAGGAATATCTCGGATTACGGTTCTTTTGGGTTTGCCGATTTCTTCAAAAACCTCAAGATCGCCTGGCCCGCGGGACTCGTGATGGGTCTCCTGGTGTTCCTCCTCCTGTTCTTGCTCATTACCGTTATTCCTTGGTATTTAGGCCAACAATCCATCATTGGCCTGCTGCTCGGGGCGCTGATCTTCTGGACATTCGTCATAGGCATCCTTTCTTTTCAATACTTTCCTGCCATCCGGTCACGGCTGGACACGAAACTCCTCAAGGTGATCAAAAAATGCTTCCTTATCTTTTTTGACAATCCCGGTTTAAGTATTTTTTCCCTCATCCACAACCTTGTTCTCCTGGTTATTTCCGCGCTCCTTGCCTTTCTCTTCCCCGGCCCGGCGGGAATTCTGCTCTACATGGACGAAGCGCTGCGGCTGCGGCTCCTCAAGTACGATTGGCTTGAGGCAAACCCCGGCGCGAACCGGCGTAAAATCCCCTGGGACGCCTTGCTGATCGACGAGCGGGATAGGACCGGATCCCGTTCCTTAAAAAGCTTCATATTCCCCTGGAAAGATTAGAGAACCGTTACTTTCAGGACAGCTCTATTCACAAAGTACGAGAATACTCGTATATTGCTGCGAGAATTTCAAATTGGTTATCTTGACAAAAGAGCTAACCTCGTAGATGATAGAGGCTATCCAAAAGTATGGTTAAAAAGGCGGTACATCATGATGGAAACAGCGGAGCCGGTCTATGAGGAGCAGGAAGAGTATCAAGAATCTTCCCCGGCATACCCTGATGATGATTTTCACAGTGGAAAAATCTACTGTGCAAATTGTATGCATTGCAAGCTGCTCCCTCTAAAATTGGAAGGAGAGACAGATTATGTCCTGCGGATCCGTTGCGCCGCCGGGAAATGGAAAAAAAGGCTGGGGCAGGAAAAGATGTACAAATATAGTACTATTACCAGACGTTATCTTGATACCTGCGACGCCTACGATGAAATGGGAAACACAAGGGAGTTTATTCGGGATCTCAAGAAAACACTGCCTAATGGAGATAAACCCTTTACCGCAGCCCAGGATCAGGACGAGGAATAGCGTTCTTTAGGGAGCGGAGCGCCGGCTGGCGGGAACCGGACTTTTGTAGTATATTGGTAGTATGCGAAAGATTGTATGGGGCGTGTTTGCCCTGTTTATTATTGGCTGCGCTTCAGGGGCCGTGCAGCTCAGTCAGGATATGAGCCCCGAAGAACTGATGCAGCGGGGGCAGGAAGCCGCCGACCGGAACCGGTATGGTGTTGCGCTGCGTTACTATACGGAGATCCGGGAACGTTTCTCTTCCAATATGTCCATGGTTTGCGCGGCGGAATACGAAATCGCCCATGTGCACTATAAACAAAAAAAATACGACCTTGCCAAAGATGAACTCAACGCGCTGCTTGCCCGTTACGACGGTTCCGATGCGGAATTACTTCCGCCTCAATTTAAACGGCTCTGCGCCATTGTCTTAGGGCGGATCGATGAAAAAGAACAGAGTCAGGAACGGGTAAAGAATTTCTTCAAAAATCCCTTTGGGACGCCTAAAAAAAGCTGAAACATAAAACAACAGCCGGTTCAATTTCAATTATATGGGGTGTTGTTGTATACTTTGAGATGTAATGACGTTAAAAAATACACCGGTTCACAGCGTGCTGTATTCTCTCGGCTTTTTTATCCGCATTATCAAGGGAACGGTGTATTTTCTACAGAATTGGCGGGCATATTACAAAATTCTCGTTATGCAGATCCTCTTTACCTTTGTGGAAGCCCTCGGTATTGCTTCCCTGCTGGCTCTGGGGATAGGCGCGGCGGCTAATGTTATCGGCGTACCCTTCCTGACCGGCTTTTCCCAAGAGCGGCTTATCTACTCCCTCCTCATTGCCGTCATTACCAGAGAACTAGGGCCCCTGCTGGCGGCCCTTATCATCGCGGCTCGATCGGCAACGGCTATCGCCACGGAAATCGCCGGAATGGTGATCTCCCACGAAGTGGAAGCGTATATCTCCATTGGGGTAGACCCCATCGAGTACCTGGCGGTTCCCCGCTTCCTGGGAGTGACTATTTCCATGTTTCTGCTGAACATCTACTTCTCGATATTCGGTCTGGCCGGTTCTTTCGTGGTGGCCCAGCTCTTCAATCCCCTGCCGGCGGATGTCTATTTCTTCTATATATTACAGATCCTAACCCTCCAGGATATTGTTATATCCATTGTAAAGAGTATCTTTTTCGGTATGATCATTTCCGTGGTAGCCCTGCTTGAGGGTTTTTCTGTTCAGTTAGCCTCTACCGAGATCCCGGTGGCGGGACTGAAAGCGGTGAGCGCCGCCTTCGCGTGGTGTATTATGCTGAATATCCCCCTTACCATTATGTACTATATGGTCATGTAAGTTTATGCTGGAACCAATCATCGAACTAAAAGGCGTATCTTTCGTCACCCAAAACGAGACTATCATCAAAGATATTTCCTATACATACGAGGAAGGCAAGACCACCGCTCTGGTAGGGCCATCAGGCGGCGGAAAAAGTACCATGCTCAAGCTTTCCGCCGGCCTGTTAGTACCTTCGGGCGGGGAAGTTTACTATCGGGGCATGAACATCGTCGATATGAACCGGGCGCAAAATCTCAGCTTCCGCCGGGAAGGAGCGGTCGTGTTCCAAGATTCGGCGCTCTGGGCGAACCAAAGCCTCTACCAAATCCTGGAGCTTCCCCTGCGTATCCACTTTCCCAAGATGAGCCGCGCCGAGCGAGAAGAGCGTATCCGGGAAGTAACCGCCGAAGCGGGGTATAAGCGGGATCTCTCCATCAGGCCGGCAAAGCTTTCCATGGGGGAACAAAAACTTATTGCTTTTGCCCGAGCCATGCTCTGCCATCCCAAGCTGCTCTTTCTGGACGAATGGACCGAATCTCTGGATGATGAGGCGGCGCGACGGCTTCTGGGTATTGTAACACGGTTTAAGGCGGAAGGGGGCACCATTATTCTGATTAGCCACAACCTGCGGGTAATTCAAGATATCGCCGATCATGTTATAATAATCATCGAAGGACAGTTGTCTATGCAGGTCACCGGTGAACAGATGGCCCTGGACGCGCGGTTGGCGAAGCTTGTGGAAAAGGAAATAAACACATGCGATTCAGAATACGCTTTGCTGATCAGATAGTCGGCGTCTTGACGGTCTTTGCCTTACTGGTTTTGGTGGCGGTGATCTTCATGCTGGGCAGCCGCCAGCGCTGGTTTGCCCGTGATTACCGCTACATCGCCTACTTTGAAAGCGCCGCCGGCCTTAGCCTCAACATGACGGTACAGTACAAGGGGTTTACCATCGGTAATATCAAGAGCATCCGTCTAACAGGAGATGATCGGGTGGAGGCTACCATCGCTATTTACGACAGCTACGCCGACCGGGTAAGAGAAGGTTCCCTGGTGGAACTCTTGGTGAGCCCCATCGGGCTGGGCAATCAGTTCCTCTTTTACGCGGGTCTGGGGAAACGAATCCTGGATGAGGGGGAGGCGATTCCAACCAGCAATTCGCCGGAGGGCCGCGCCCTGCTGAACCGGGGGCTGGCGTATATCCCCTCCCACGACGACAGCATCACCCTCCTGATAACCAGGGCCAACACGGTGCTGGACAGCGTGAACCATACCATCGTCCAGGTCAACGAAGCGCTCGCGGGGAATGACGCCACCGCCCTGGGACGGATACTCGGGAATGTAGAAACGACTATTTCCGATGTTTCTATCCTGGTGGAGGGTATAGACGGCTCGGTTCAGGAGATTCTAGCGTCTCTAAAGCCGGTAATCGGCAACCTGGAGACCCTTTCCACGACGCTCGCGGCGCCGGATAACTCGATTTCGGCGCTGATGGATCCCCAGGGCGAGGTGTATACCAATCTGGTAAAGACTATCCAGGAACTATCAGGCGCGATGGGTAACCTAGAAAAGACTTCCGCCCTCCTTCCGGGTCAGTTTCCCCAGATTGCGCTGATCCTCGCTCAAGTGCGGGAAGCGCTGCGGACTGCCGAAGGCGTCCTTACCGCCCTGGCGAACAATCCTCTGCTGAAAAACGGCGTCCCCAGTCAGCCCAGATCCCAGAGCAGCGGCGCAAGCTTTCGGGACGCGCCTTTTTAGAGGTGAATATGACAAGACAAAGGCATAGCGTACGGGCGGCGGCAGTGGTACTGGCGGTTATAGGTATCTGCGCTTGTTCCACTGCGCCCAAACGTCCGCTGGAGACGGTTATTCAGCGGCAGAACGCCGGAGCTTACCTGGAACTTGCCAACCGGGAGGCGGATCGGGGGAACTATGAGGAAGCCTGGGATATAGCCGCCGAAGCCCGGCGTATCGCGGTAAGCATCGATGATCCCTCCCTCATCATCAAAACCGGTCTCTCGGCGGGTACTATCCTCTACGCGGTAGGAAAGCGGGACGAAGCGACCGTCTTCTGGAATGAAGCCCTTGCCGAAGCGGAACGGATCGATGACCGGGAGCTTGCGAGCGTGTGTCGTATCTATGCCGCCCGGGCGCGGCTCCTGGATTTTGCCGCCGGGAGGGAACCGGAGAACCTGGCTGCACTACGCGCCGATATTAAGGCGGATCTGGCCCGGATCCAGGAGGACAAACTGTTCCTCGCCTTTGGCTGGACGGTAGCGGGACTCGTGGAACGGGAAAGCCGGCGCTGGGCCGAAGCGGAGTCCGCCATAAAGAAGGCTCTTGCCATCCATGAGGGAGAACGGTACCTGGAGCAGGCGGCTTACGACTGGTACCTTATCGCTTCGGTTCGTTCCCTGGCGGATCAGTACGAAGGAGCGCTAGACGCCCTTTCCCAAGCGCTGGCTTATGATCGCCGGGCAGAGAACAGTTACGGCATCGGTAAAGACTGGTTTGCGAGAGGCGAGGTATGCCGCAAAGCCCGGCGGGTAACCGACGCGGAGGCGGCGTACCGCAGGGCTGCGGAAATATTCAAGGCCTCGAATTTTGAAGATGACGCGGAGGCGGCGCGCCGACGCTTGGAGGAGCTCAAATGATCTCCTATTTGCAAAAAGATATGGATATGTTCTATGGTAAAGAGAGCAGAGCTATCCGTAAACTTCAGTTTTTGGACAGCTCTCGTGTACGGAGGTAAGTGTATGCGGATTTTATGGATTGTTTTTCTGGTAAGTATTCCTCTCCTTGGATTTTCTCAACAAATAACCGTCAGAGGAACGGTTCCATACCAAAACAGCGGCGGTACATACCGGCTGCAGGTTGGGGCGTACCGGGGAACGTATCAAACACAGACGGTGTTTAACCAGCTTAGAACCGGGGGACTTTCTCCGTACATTGAAGAATATGGCGATATACACCGCGTGGTGCTTCCCGGTCTTAACGCCCAGGATGTTCCGGTATATATAGAACGGCTCAGGGTTATCGGCCTCCGGGAAGTATGGATCAGAGTAGAGACGCCCGCTGCGGTGCCATCGGTTCAATCATATCAATCGGTACAGCCGGTTCAGTCGTATCAAACCGTTCAGCCGATGGTTCAACAAGTTCAACAGGTGCCCGTCCAACAGGCTCAACCGTCTGAACCGATCAAAGGGCAAACCACCACGTATATCACGACCAGTATAGACAGCGAAGAAGTAGAAGACGATCCTGATGCGGAAAATTATCCCTTCCGCCACAATATCACCATAGATGTTAAAGAACAGGGAACCTTGAAGATCCGTTCACGAACCGACAATGAGGGCCTGAGCACCTTAAATTTCTCGTTTATCGATGCCCAAACCGGAGAAGAATCGGTGTATACCGCAGATTCGTCGAAAACTCCGGATGGCTCGCCTAAGGAAATTACCTGGGTAATAGAGCCTAAGACTACTGGGGTAAAATAATCGCGTGTATCCGGAGGTTCCGTTCTTCCGCCGCTTTATCCACCATGGCCTGAGTAATCTTACCCCTGGGCCGAGGATGGGGGGGAGCGTCCCCAACGAGGATAACGAGCCGTGATTCACCCTCCCAGGGGAAGCGGGACGCCGCGTCATAGAGCGCCTCAAAAACCGCTTCGGGAATGTCTTTGCCGCCGCCTGTCCTGACCGCGTTAAGGGTTCGTTGGAAACTCTGGAATTCCCGCGTAAAAGGTACGACCTTGGTGAGGTACTCTTCAAAGTAATCCTTGTAGAGAACCATGCCGATACGGAATTCCCGGAATTCTCCAACGATTTCTTGTAACATGGGGATGAGCAGAGCGCGAACGCCGTCAATATCGTCCTTCATACTGGCGGTTGTATCCAGACAGATCACGACATCCACGATTTTGTCCCGCTCTTTATCCAGAATACCCTTGATTTTCTCTACCAGGTCTTGCGGGCCTGCAGCATACGCCAGGCTGCCCCGGCCAAGCCGGGCGATTTCGGCGAAGGCGTCTACCGTATCCCGCATGTATCTCGTCTCGGGGGGGCCTTCCAGGGGCCGCTGCGTCACCTTGAGGACAAAGGGGTTATCCCGAAAAGCGCCCCGGTAATCGCCATAGGGCAGGGAAAAGGCGCGGATATTCAGATAGGTTCCATCCACTACATAGACTTCCCCATGGCGGGTGTAGGAATACCCATAGTTGAGGATATAGGGGATGTACAGATGAAAAACATCCCCCAATTCCGGATGCGATTCGACGGTTGAGTCGATGAGGGAATAGAGCCTGCTTTCCCTGGGAAGGGGCATACCGTCCAGCAGCCGGATCTCGTCGCCGTTGACGGAGTTCCAACGCGGGGCGCGGTATGCGTAGTTGGCGTCCTGGAGTTCCGGATCTCTGGTAGTCTCGGTGAGCAGTACCGAGGCAACGTCCGGTTTCTTTCGGATAAACAGATGAAACCCCCCGTCAAGGCGCTGCTCTACCCGGAGATCATCAGCGTCGATTACCAAATCCTGTCCCCACAGCCCTGTCGCGGCGAGAAACACCAGAACCCCCGCGAGGGGAACGCGCTTTTGTGACATACCACAAGTATCGGTAAAAAAACGCGGGTTTCCGTTTCCAGAGTGCGGCGCGCGTACGTTTCGTTTTGAAGGAAGCGTCTACTTCATAAAAAAACGCGCTTTTTGCGCGTTTTTTGAAGCCGGATGGGGCCTTTAACCGGCGCTTCCTGAGCTGAAAATTGTTCTGACCTGGTCGCAGTAATATTGAACGGTTTCCCACACGGTATCCGGCGGCAGCCGGTGATCAGGACAGGGGATATAGCCGCCGAGTTCGACGAGGGGCCGGAGCCGTTCAAGCTCTTTGTCCACTTCGGCGCGGCCCCGGGTGAGTACGTGCTTGTTCATGCCCCCCACGCCGCGTAGTTCCCTGCCGAATTTTTCCCGCCAGGGGCCAAAAGAACCGTCCCAGACGCCGACTTCGATGGGGAACATGGTGTTTACGCCGTTTTCAAGCCAGGTGGGGATGAGAGAACCGGGATCGCCGTCACAGTCCAGGGAGATGATGTCGATTCCGTAGCGGGCGCAGAGATCTCTAAATCGGCGGTACTGAGGGCCGACCTTCTCGTAAAAAACAGACGGCGTTACCAGGGGGCCGTTCCTAAAGGCAATGTCCTCCCAGAAATGGGCAAAGTCAAAAGCGCCCCCCGCCTCTTTCATGATCCTCAGAACCTTCTCCGCCGTCTGGTACTGGACATCCGCCACAACCCGGATAATCTCGTCATAGAGGTCTTCGTCATCGGCGTAAAGGTAGCTGACCCCCACAACGCCCAGCCAGGTACGGATGTCGCCAAAGAGGCTTCCCAGGTAGATGCCCAGGGGTTCGGTCCGGCGGGCGCTTTCGGCAGCGATTTTCTTCACCGCCGCTTCGTCTACCCGATCTTCGCGCCACTGGAGTTTTGGAAGGTACTGTTCTTCCCAGCTTTTACGATCTTTGAGGGTATGATCGATTTCCGCCGGAATACCCGTCGCGCCGGGCATCCAGAGGGTAACGGTTCCGTCCCCGTTCAAGATATGTTTGCCGCCATCGGGCAGCTCTTTGAGAACCTTGCCTTCAAAGCCGGGGGAAAGGGAACCGGCGGCATGGAAGGTGGTGTAATAGTTAAAATCGAAACCGAGCTTCCGTCCGATGGCGGCGTCTTTTTCACCGCCGTCCCACACGCCGGAAATTTCTTCCTGGGTAAGGTGGCCTTCGGCGCGCCATTTTTCCAGTAATTCACCCCACCAGCCAAAATGTACCACCGGCATACGGTCATAGTCCTGGTAATGAAAAATGGCGTTCAGCCGCTCACGGTTTGTCATGGTTCCTCCTTAAAGTCGTCCGAAGACTACAGTTTCCGGACGGCTCCAGTATAAAAGGTAAATTTGACGGCTATCAAGTAGCCGTGCAATTTGCTTCGCAAATTGCATCGGAGTTTCGGGGCAACGCCGCCCTGTTTGAAAGCAGGTCGTGTCTCGGAGCCCCGAAACTCCACTCTAACCATTCGACATGGATGGGCGGTGAGGAGTTTTGCCCCTCTTGGAAGAGGCAAAACTCCGTGGCAATAACGAATAAAAGCCGCAGGCGTTTATTCGCCCGTACCCACCCAGCGCATGACCCGCAAACCCTGGTCGCTTCTAGTCTTCTGATCCATGAAGCGTATAAAATCAGGAACGTACCCAAACGTCAAGTCTGATATAGACGAGGTATAGGAGCCGCCCGCAAGGACCTTCCTGATGTCCGCGAAGTAATGATCGTTGTCTCCCATTGGCTTCGGCACCCAAAAGGTAGGAGAACCTGGCCTGGGAAAGCTTACCAGTGCTGTCGCGGGAGCCGCCTGGTCGTAACACCATTCGCCCATATTCCCGCTCATGTCCCAGAGACCCAGTTCATTGGGCTTTTTGAGTTGCACCGGCTTGGGAACTCCTCCCGTGGTGTCGTTAAACCAGACGTAATCGGCCTCGCTGTTTGACCCGTTGTATCCGGCAAAGTTTTTGTGGTAATCCTGCGCGTTTACGCCGCTTATGCCATCCACAGTGGAAAGTTTGCCGGGGCTCATGTCCGCGCCCATAGCGGCCCATATCCACTGATGGTGGGCGGGCAGGCGGTAGCCGTTGGCATTGGGGTCTACCGAGATGTTTTGCACCTCATAATGATGTACCCCCCCGGAGTCATTTCTGTATTCAATGAGAGGTATGCCTGCCGCTACGCGGGGGTCTGAGGGAGAAGTAACCCATTCGTTTGACCAAT
>JAIRPG010000118.1 GCA_031257105.1 Treponema sp. | reverse complement strand
ACTGCGCCCAGCCGGTACACCGTTTCTTCGGCCTTGAAGGAACCGTGCGGCCTTCGCTGGCTTTCTACAACACCCCGGAGGAAATCGACCAACTGGCGGCGGCGCTGCGGGAACTGGCGCGGTAGGGCGGAAGCCAGACGGCTGAAAAGAGCGCCGCCATAGCGGAAGCTGCGGGAGAATAACGTTAAGGAGCGATTATGTTTAAAGATTTCATCGTAGAAAAAATTAATAAGGAGATATCCGTTCTAGAACGGCTCCGCTATCAAAATGCCGCGCCGGTAGAGGAATTCAGAGCCACTCCGGAGCCGTCCGATTTCAGCTACCCCGGTTTCATCTCTCCCGGCAAGAACTCCTCGCCTCTGCGAACGGGCGATTTCTGGAACGGACGGGATACGTACCTCTGGCTTCACGTTGA
This sequence comes from Treponema sp., assembly GCA_031257105.1. Classification (GTDB taxonomy): domain Bacteria; phylum Spirochaetota; class Spirochaetia; order Treponematales; family Breznakiellaceae; genus JAIRPG01. The sequence goes on along the minus strand of JAIRPG010000118.1, from coordinate 11,371 downwards.
CTTTGAGGTTCCCAAAGAATGGAAGGGAAAGGACGTCCTGGGAGTCTTCGATTTCGGGTACGCCGAGTCCCTGCTCTTTGTCAACGGCCTTCCGTATCAGGGAATGGACTCCAACCATCAGGAAGTCTTCTTGAGCCTCCGGGGGCGGACTGCCCTTGACTTCCGCCTCTGGAGCGGTTTGGGGGACGGCGATCACCAGATCAAGCGGGCCTTCTTCTGCGTCCTGGAGCCTTCGGTGGACGAGCTTTACTACCTGCTTATGAACATGGTTCTGACCGTGCGGGAACTGAACGAGAACGATCCTCTCCAGAGCAGACTGCAATACATCCTGGTAGAGGGCTACCGGCTCCTGGACTTTACCAATCCCGGTTCGCCAGGCTTCGTGGAATCCGCGCGGAAAGCCCTGGAATATTACCACAAGACGCTCAAGACGGTAAAAGAACAGAAGGACGTTTCGGTTTCGTTTATCGGCCACACGCATATCGATCTTTCCTGGCTGTGGCGCTACAAGCACACGAGAGAGAAAGGAGAGCGCTCGTTCTCCACGGTTTTGCGCCTCATGGAGCGTTACGATGAATACATCTTCCTCCAATCCCAGGCCCAGCTCTACGAATCCATCAAGGAGGATCATCCCGATCTCTTCAAAGCCATCGCCAAACGGGTAGCCGAGGGGCGCTGGGAGGCTTCGGGCGCCATGTGGGTGGAGGCGGATTGCAACATCCCTTCCGGGGAGTCCCTGGTCAGGCAGATACTTTACGGGAAGGGGTTCTTTAAGCGGGAGTTCGGGGTGGATAATACCTTCCTCTGGCTCCCCGATGTGTTCGGTTATAACTGGGCGCTGCCCCAGATCCTCAAAAAATCAGGCATCGACACGTTTATCACCACGAAGATCAGTTGGAGCGAGATCAACCGGATGCCCCATGACACCTTCACGTGGACGGGCATAGACGGCAGTACCGTGCTGACCCACTTTATCACCACTCCCGACACATGGAACGCGCATTACTACACGTATAATGGTGCGGTTCGGCCCGACACGGTGCGGGGGATCTGGAACGCCTATCAGGACAAGGCCCTGAACCGGTCTTTGCTTTTGTCCTACGGCTATGGAGACGGCGGCGGCGGCGTTACCCGAAGTATGCTGGAGAATATCCGCGCGCTCTCGAAGCTTCCGGGCATCCCGGCGCTCAAGACCGAGCGGGTGGATGAATACCTCAAGGGCCTACGTAAACGGATTTCCCAGGATCCCCGGCTCCTCCATAACTGGGATCGGGAACTTTACCTGGAATACCACCGGGGCACATACACCTCGCAGGCCCGTACCAAGCAGATGAACCGGAAGCTGGAACTCCTCTACCGGAATGCGGAGATCCTCCAGTCGCTCGTGACGCTCAAGACGGGAAAGTGGGATGATCGCGCATGGGCCGGCCTCCGTTCCGGCTGGAAGCTCATCCTTCTGGCGCAGTTCCACGACATCATCCCCGGTTCTTCCATCGCCGAGGTGTATGAAGACACCGGGCGCGATCACCAGGCCGCCTTAGAACAGGGGGACGCCGTGCGGCGGGACGCCCTCAAAGCGCTGACGGTTCAGCCGCCGGCTCAGGATGCGGAATTTTTTTCGGTGATCAACACCGCCGCCTGGCGGCGGGGCGGACCGGTACGGTTTCCCCTTCCCGCCAAGGGAAAGATCCTGGTCGGGGAAAACGGCGCCCTCCTCACCCAGACGATCAAACCCGGCGCTCTACTGGAAGGGGAGCAAGACGCCGGCGCCTTCGTCGTCGCGTGGGTAAACCCGGTTTCTCCCCTGGGAAGCGCCGTTTTTACCGTCCAATCCCCCACGGAAGACGTTCCCGCAGCAAAGCCGGGGAGGAAACACCACTTCACCATCCGTAAAAACGGACTAGAAAGCCCTTTCTACAAGATCAAGTGGAACGCCGGCGGACGGCTCGTCTCGATCTATGACCGGGAAGCCCGACGGGAGATCCTGGCGGGAACCGGTAACGAACTCCAGATCTTCGAGGACAGGCCCAGGGCGCACGACGCCTGGGAAATCGAGGCCGCTATCGATCTCAAGCGAGAAACGGTGAGCGATCTGGTTTCCCTCAAAGTTGAGGAAGCGGGCCCCCTCTTTGCGCGGGTTCGTTTTATCTGGAAGTACAATAAGTCCACGATAACCCAGGATATGATCCTCTATACGGTTCATAAACGCATCGACTTCAAGACCCACGTTAATTGGCGGGAACGGAGCAAACTCCTCAAAGCCGCCTTTCCCGTGAATATCCGCTCGGTGGCCGCCCGTTACGACATCCAGTTCGGCAGCCTAGAACGGAACGCCACCCGCAGCACCAGTTGGGACGAGGCTCAGTTCGAAGTCGTGGGCCACCAGTGGGCGGACTATTCCGAGACCGGATTCGGCGTGGCCCTGTTGAACGATTCCAAATACGGCTACGACATCAAAGAAGGCGTCATGCGGCTTTCTCTGTTGAAATCCGCGGAGTACCCCGATGCCGGCGCCGATCTGGGCGTCCAGCGCTTTACCTACTCGCTCTACGCCCATACCGCGCCATGGCACGAATCGGATCTCATCCCTCTGGCTTGGGATCTGAATGATCCCCTTACCGCCACGCCGGGCAGGATCAGCATCGGGGATATCGTTAAGGTGAGCGGCGGAAGCACGGCGCTGGACGCAATAAAGAAGAGTGAGGATGGGAAGGATCTTATCCTGCGGTTCCACGAGACCCACGGTGGGCGGAGCAAGTTGAAGCTGGAATTCACCGTCCCGGTGAATTCCTGGGTGGAAGCGAATCTGATGGAGGAGCCGGTTGGAAAGCCTCAATCAGGCGGTCTTATCAAACGGGAATTAGGGCCATTCGAGATTGTTACATTTAAAGTAAAGCTGGGAAAATAAGCCTGCCCCGGGCGGCGGCGCCGTTACCGTCTCCGTTCGGACGGAAGGATACGCAGGGAATAGGCGGTTTCCCAGCGTTCCCCGCTTTCCAGCGAAACATCGCTCACCGGCATAATGCCGGTGGATTGGTATTGCCCGGCCTGAGCTCCGGTTTGGGGAGTCCTGAGCGGGAAGCTCCATGCGGTAAATGGCCTGGCGGCGCTCAAATTCAGAAACGCTTCGTTTTTCAAATCGTGGATTTCCAGACTCTCCGTGCCGGGAGCCTCCCATTCCGAAGAAAGAACCTCCCGGATGCCGCCCACGCTCCGGATAAGGATCTTCTGGAAACCTTCCCCTTCACCGGGAAGCGATAAATCGACCTCAGGGATAAAGCGGAAGCGCTGGGCTCGCTCACCCCGGTTCACCAGACCGTAGCGTAAAGTTACCGTGTCCGATTTGAGCTGGTAGTCTTTTTCTATTTCAATGAGCCCGAAGGGCAGATCCTTCCGGGGGGGAAGACGAAACCGGGCCTTTCCATGGGTCTTATCCGTCTCGATGAGATCGTACCGCTCCTGGGCGCAGAACCGAGAACCGGGAAACATACCCGCTAAGGCATTCTGGAAGGACTGATCCGCCGGGGCCAACCGGTCGGCAAAGGCCGACCGGCGGCTAAAATCTTCACTCCCGCCGTCCGTCCTGCCGGGAAAACGGCGCCGGGCCAGCGTATCGAGGTAGTTCCAAGCCCTTGGTAAATAGTCCAACTCAAAAACTAAAGCTCCGGTGGGCTTGATATAACAATTGATCTGCTCTTGCTGGAAAAGGTACTCATCCTCTCCGTCAAGATCGAAGTCCAGGATCATGACCGAAGGGAGAAAAGAACCCTTTTCTCTGGTGATCTTCTCCGCCGAAAGGAGCGCTCGATAGACGGCGCTCCGTACGGTTCTCCGATAGACCGCCTCCGCCGAGCAAAAGACGTCGTAGCCTTGGGCTTTCCAGAGTTCTTCACGGGCGGTCCTCTTGCGGATTTTATCCCCCCGGAGATGGTTAATGAGCACATGGGTAAACATCATCTTTGAGTAGATGGCGTTTGCCTCGGGAAAGTTGATAAGGAACCGCCGGGGATGATCGGTAACTATCCATCCTTCTTCTTCCGTATCCTGGAAAAGACAGGCGTCCGGCTGGGCGGAGCTGGGGAAATATCCCTTTTTAAGCCCCCGCCGGCTTTTGTAGAACCGTCCGGGAGTGGTAAAGTCCACAAAGGACTCGGCCCGGGAAAGCTCTTCAAAGAACCGGTTGATTCCTATCTCGCCGGAAACGGAAGGTTCTTCCTCCCAGGAAAACCGCCGGGGAAAGAGGGAGATAAGCCCGCTTTCCGGTATACGCTCCGCCAGGCCCTTCAGAACCTCATAAGGCCCCCAGCGCTCAAGTTCCCCATATAGCCCGGTCATCAAGGGAAATAGGGTGATGAGCTTTCCCTGATCTTCGCTGATACAGGGGGAGTACAGGGCATTGAAAGAAAAACCCGCCAACGCAAACTGCTCCTCCCCCAGAAAGGTATAACCCATGCCGCTCGTATTGAGGACTCCCACTAAATTCTGCTCCCAGGCAAGAGCCGGCAGCCAGCACCCCTGGGGGCGTTTGCCAAACCGTTTCTTGAGATAGGTGGTGAACATCTCTATCTGGCCGAGCTTGTCCGTGGAAGGCAGCAAGGGCAGCAGGGGTTCATAGAAACCGCCGCCTAAAAGTTCTACCTGTTTCCGCGCCGAAAGATCTTCGATGAGCATAAAAAATTCCGGATGGGCTTTCTCAATCCATTGCAGAATCACGCCGGAATAGTGGAGCGTTACCGGTATTTTTGGAAAATTATTAAGGGCCGTCACAAAGGGTTTAAGGCGCTTGGTGTAGAGACGTTCAAATTCATCATCTCCCATGCCCAGAGGGATATGATTATGGGAACCTATGATTAAGTTGAAGCGACCGCTCATATTACATTTATCCTATCGTTATTATTGTAGACCATTTTCCCCCCTTCTGAGAAGCAACGCCGGGAAAAGAAAGCGCAAAAAACCGTAAGAGCCGCAAATTTGAGCAGTAAATTTCAGGAGAAACTAAAAACTCGAAGGAGCGCCGCGGCGGCGGAAGCGCTTACCAAGGAAAGCAGGCCCATAGAGATGAAAAGAAGAGGCGTACCCCGCAGGCTCGGAGGTACCGCCTCGATCACGGAACGCCTCAGTATGGCGGTGAGGATCAGCGCCGCGAGGAAACCGCCCGACGCAAAGCCGAGAGAGAGCGCCACCGCTTCTAACGGCGACAGGGCTGCCCGCAGCGTTATCAGCAAAAGAGCGGTAATAAGACCGTCGTAGGCGCTCCGGGCTGAAAAAAGGCGGGCCTCCCCGGCGATTTCCGGAAAAAAACGGGAGAAACAGAACTCAAAGAACCGGCAAAGCAGCGCGGAAAGGGGAAAGATCAGGAGCCATTCCAAAGAACTCAGGATAAAAAAGTTCAGCGCATAGGCAAAAAAGAACCATAGGAGCATCGACGAGAGGAATACTATTCCCCATTGAAAGAGAAAACAGCGAACCGGCCGCGTTATGTTCCTCCGTATATGCCGGATACCCAGCCCAAGCTGTAAAAGTCCGTTCAGAGAAAAACCCACAAAAACCCCAAGGGCCAGCATTATGTTCACGAAGCATCCTCCTGAAGGCGTTTCCGTTTCACCCGCCGGAACAGCGCCATACCGTAGCCGATGAGCAGAAAAGCCCCGGCGGAACTCCCTATAACCCGCACGGGAAACACCTCGCCGCCGCCGCCAAAGAATTCCACAATCCCCTCGGAACCGCCGGGCAAAGAAAGCGTACCGAAGCCCAGGGGCTCCCGAATAAGGGCCAGTCCAAGAAGGGCCCCTCCCAGCGTCAATGCCTCCAGACAGGCGCGAATCAGGGCGTCCTTTAACCTCAGATTTTCCAGCCGCTTCACAAGGCCCGACGCGACGCACGTAACCGGCGACAGGATAATGAAAAAAGCGGTCTCCAGAGCGAGGAGGGGGCTTACCAGGGAGAACAAGAAGAAGTAGAGACTCCCCCAAAAGCTTGATACGAAAAGCAACGCCGTCTCTTTACCCTGTTTGGGAAAGAGCGGCCCGGCAAGAACATAAACCAGTATGGTGAGCGCGTATACCCACACTAAAGCGCCGGCGCTGAGCAGGGCGAAAGCGGTACGGCTCGACGCGGTAACCAGCAAGCCCGCCCCCGTAAGGGTAAAAAGGGGCCGGACGCTCCAGAAGAAACGGCGGTGAAGACGGGGAGGCATTAGGGGAACTCCTTTTGATTTTGGGATCCGCCGGCTTTACGGTCCTCGAGACGCTTGGTGTAGAGCAGCAGTATCGCGGGGGGAAGCCGTTCCGCCATTTTTCGGGCATTGGCGCCCAGGGGGATAAGGACGCTCTCCCCCTGGGGAGTGACCACGCCCAGAAAGGAAATCTGCATACCTTCCCGCATGATGGGAAAGATAACCCCCCGGTTTGGGGAACCGGCCAGACTGAACCACACGCCGAGCCGGGCGGTCTTGCCGGGTATTTCCCGGGAAGAGAGCGCTTTGTCCAGGCGGATATTCTCTCCCTGCGCTTCCAGCGCTTGGTTGGCAGCGCGGATAAGCGCGCTATCCCGCAGCGGTTGGGTAAAAAACCAGAGAAGTCCGCTTACCACCATAAGAGCGGCCAGCCAGCCGGCAAGAATTCCCGCCTGCCTGAAATCCGGAGGGACTTTTTCTTGCGCTTTCCCGGTAAGCGATTTCGCCAGAATCTCTCCGCCAGCGTTCTTGAGGAGCCGTTTTAACTTTAAGGGGAGTTGTTCAATTGGTCTCACAGGGCAATTCTCTGTTTTTCATAGAATCCCCGGTTTTCAAGAGCCCGGATGAGGGGAACCAGGGAATTGATCAGAGCTACGGCAAAGAGAGCTCCGTAGAGTTCAAGGCCCAGATACCGGAAGATAAACGCGCAAACGCCCGATAACAGGGTCACTATCACGGTTCCGATCTCTGATTTCGGTCCCGTAGCCGGATCCATCGAGAGGAGGAAAGCCGCCGCCAGAGTCCCTCCAGAAAACAGGGCCAGCAGCATATCCCCCCCGCCGAAGGCTTGACCGCCGAAACAGCGTACCAGGAAAATGAAAACTCCCAGGAACAGCGCGGGTATCCACAGGCGGCCTACCTGGAAAGCGCAGATCAGGATCGTGCCCAGAAGGAGGGCAAGCAGCCCCCGGTCGGCGATAATGCCCGGCGCGGTGGAAAACAGGAGGCCGGGATAGCTGCCGGGCAGTTCCGCGCCGGTGAGGGAAAACACCGTCGTATTCAGGAACGCGGGTAATTGCCGTTCCAGAAAATCCGAAAACAAAGCCGCTTGTCCCGGTACTTCGCCGGCGGCATTTTGCGGAAACACGGACAGAGCGGACTCAAAAGCGCCCGGCCAAGAATACCTGATAAAAAGCCAGGCCCCCAGAGCGGGATTCAGCCAATTTGAGCCTAAGCCTCCAAAACTGAATTTTACCACTACCATAGCAAAACAGGCGCCCAAGGCGGCGGTAATAGGCGGAAGCTGATTTGGCAGCAACAAGGTCAGCACCAGGGCGGACGCCACAGCGCTGCCGTCGCTGACGCGGAGCAGGCCGTCTCCCAAGTCCAGGCGGAAACTTCCGGCGAATAAGCTTCGCCACCGTACACCGCAAAGAAATTCCGAAATAACCGCAGCGGCAACCGCGTAGAGCGCGATTTTAAGAGACGCCGGAGAATCGGTAAGGGAAGACTGAAACACGACCAGCGCCGCGCAAGCCGCGACAAGCCACATCCTCGCCGCCGTTGCCCTGGAAAGATTCATCTGGGGCCGCAAGGACAAAAAACGCCGGGGCAGCCGGATCTTCACATGAGCCATTAATTCCCCCTCAAGATCGAATCGGTGATAACCGCGCTGAGCGGGAGCCGGGAAGGACACACCACATCGCAGCAGCCACAGCCGTGACATTCCGCCGCCCGTAAAGCCGGAAGCTTCCGGCGGGCTTGTACCCCTTTGTACAACGCCTCAGGATCCAGGCCGACGGGACACACCGAACGACATTCACCGCAGCCGATACAGTTCCGGGCCTTTGTTCCTCCAACCTGCCCGCTCACGAGCGCGCAGATTCCATAGGTCGTTTTCATAACCGGTTCATTCAGATCGCCGATAGGCCGCCCTCGCAGGGGAGAACCGGATACGATCCGCTCAGGATTCGCGGTAAAACCGCCGCACTCGTCAATGACTTTGGCGATTCGGGTTCCGATCCGTACTTTCATCACCTGGGGAGTCTTAACCGCCGAGCCTCCAACCGCCACATACCGATCGAGAATGGGCTTTCGGAGCTTTACCGCGTCGTGAACCGCCGCCAGTGTAGCCGGCCCCAATGCGAGCAGGAAGCCTAAAGGAACCGCCTCTTTTTTTTCATAGAGCCGGAGCGCTAATTCCAATTCCCGCCGGTTTCGCTGGGGATACCGGTAACCGGTAAGAACCAGAGATGCGGGAACGTCCCAAGCCCCCGCAATGTCTAGAAGGCGCTGCCCCAGTTCCTTTTCCTGCTGGGAAACGGCAAACACAATCCGGCTGAACCGGCCCGCCTTCGCGGCAATAGCGCTCCCCTCAGCAATCGCGTCGGGCCGCTCCCGGCAGAGCGCGTAATCCGCGGCAAGCCAGGGATCATCAAAGACGCACCGGACTACCAGGGTCAGGGGCTCTTCCGACACGGGCGGCGCGGAGAGGAGTTCCGAAACCGGATTCCCCAGCCCGTCCATTTCTACAATACCGTACTCGGAGATGAGCCGCCGCAGTTCCATCGGGGCCAGATCCTCCCAGGGAAAACAGGGCTCCCGTTTACCCAGCTTTTCAAAGGCCCCCTCCAACCGGATCACGAGGGCGTCATTGGTAAAGCCCTCCGCCATCTGCCAGGAAACCATCCGTATTACCTTACCGGGCACGGTGGCGTGAATATTCGCCGACCCCGATCCCTGTCCGCGGCCTATGAGCATCCCTTCCTTAACGGTATCTCCCACAGAAACCGTGGGGCAGGCCCGAGCCCCGGTATGTTGCACCAGCGGAATCACCGACAACACCGGAAGGAAGGCCGAGCCGCTGTCATTTTTCGAGGGAACGGTGGGATCGTCAAAACGAATCCCCCCTTGAGGAAAGGAATATACTTTCATGCCGCAACCCGTTTGTCATTATTGATGAGTAAAGCCCCTGCCTTCCCGCGCCGGCGGGAATGGGGGATCAGCACGGGAATACAGAAGACGCCCATGGCCACAATTAAAAAGCGCTCCCCTTGAGGAGGAGACTCCCCCACTCCGTTCAAAAAAGCCATCAGATCCTCCAGGGGAAAAGGAGGAGCGCCTTCAAAAAGACCTGTTTCACCGGAAGGAACCTCCGTTTCTGTCTGGATAAGTCCGTCTTCTCCCCGGGCATACCGCCGGTAGGAGTCCCCTCGCCCTTCTCCGCCGGTTACGCCGGTTACGCCGGTTACGCCGCCGCTTCTCAAAGGCCGGTAGGAAAAGCCGGACTGAAAAGCGACATGGGCGTCATATTCGCCTGCTCTAATCAAAAGAGCCGGGTCGAGGGAAACTTCGCCGTTTTCCTGACTCCGGAGAAATGGGGGAAGCGCGAAGAGAACCAGTATGGAAGCCAGGGTAAAGGGCGCCATGCTTCGGGGAAAGAGGGAAACGTTTTGGCCGGAATGACGTATCGGTACCGGCTGGAACCGTACATACCTTTGCCGAAGTTCAAGCCTCAGTGAGGCGGCGAAGGCGCACGAGAAGGATAACAACACCACGAGCCCCGACCGGACGGAAAGGCCGCTCCAGCGCCACACAACCCAGTAGAGCCCCCCAAGCAGAACCGTCCGAAACCAGGAAAAACGGAAGTTTACCCACTGCCTCCGGAGGGAACCGGGCCGCCTCGACGCGAGCAGTTCCCGAAGGGGCGCGCGGATCATACCGAACATTCCGAGAAGCGCGGCGGCCATGGCGAAGCCCGGCGCGCCGGCAAGGTACAGCCCTGCCGCCGGAGGGAGGATGAGCGCGGTGGACAGCGCCGCCCCTCCGAGCGCGACGCTCCCCGCGGATGCGGCGGCAAAAATGAGGAAGTACCACTCCAACGGCTGGGAAGGAAGCTCCAGGGTAAAGGGAACGTCCCCCAGGGAAGCGGTGATACGCCTTTCCAGCCCCGCCGATAGGGGCATATAGAGGTACCGTTTCCCTTCCCGGAGAAAAAACGCCCGCAGCCGCCGGGCATAACCATCATTACGGGGATCAAAATCCTCAAGCCGATCCGGAAAGGTATTCAATGGAACCTCGGTAAGTTCCCCAAAGTCGTCTATGTACACCCATTGGGTAGATTCGGCAATTACCGGCTCAATACCGGCGGCGGTCAAGGCTCTCAGAACGGCCTCCTCGGGGTAATCAACGGCTAAGGAAAGCGCCGCATACCCTCCCCACCCCGGAGAAACGGCTCTTTCGGCGTCATTCAGAATCACAAAAAAATTTACCCCTCCCACCGTTAGGGAGAGCAGCGCCGCGGTTAGAACCGCTTTTTTATAGATATGCATAAGCCGCGGCTATAAATATCCCTAAAAACATCCCTATCACCACCTCGAGAGGCGTATGCCCATGCACCTCTTTTATAGGATGATAGTCTATTCCCCATTTTTCCGCCAGTTGCCGCCCGATTATATTGAGCGTCTTGGCCTGAACGCCTGACGAACGGCGGACTCCCATGGCATCCCGCATGAATATAAAGGCCAGAAACAAGGATACCACAAAAAGGTTGGAGTTTATACCTTCTAAAAACGCCGCCGAAGTAGCGATAGACGAGACCAGCGCCGCATGGCTGGAAGGCATCCCCCCGGTACGCCACGCGACGATCTCCGCCAATTCCCGCCTGCTTCGCTTATACCCCCGCCCTCGCCCCCGGAGCATCACGATTACCATCTTGAGGAGCTGTGCGACAAACCAGCTTGATACGGCGGAAAGAAAGATTGGATTTTCAAGGAAAGCCCTTACCGGTTCCGTCCGGGCAGACATGGCAACAGACATCTCTGTAACAATCATCAGGAAAGGGACTTTTGTCAATACGTCGCGCAACGCTCCAGGGCAAGAGCGCTTAGACCGAGTCGAAGAGGAGTTTGCTCAGGAAGTCAACATTACGTCGTCCACGGCGGCGGAAATCTTTCGTTTGAGCCGTCCGGCAATGTCTTTTTTGATGTCGTCTGAAAGCGAGCCTAAGGCGGCGGCGGTTTCGGCCTCAATTTCGGCGGCGGTCTTTTCCCAAACCGGCGCGAACATCGTATACGCCTGAACGCCGAGCGCCCCCGCGATTTTTTCCGCCATATCTATTGAGGGGAATTTCCGTTCTATCTCGATTTCGCCAATGTAACTCGTAACGGTATCGCACATTTCCGCCAGTTTCATCTG
>JAIRPG010000056.1 GCA_031257105.1 Treponema sp. | reverse complement strand
ATACCTTACCAAAACAACATACCTCGCCCTTTAGGGCGAGGTTGTTGTTTTATTCTCGGTTGAATCGGAATTTTGTCATACAAAAGTCCGCAATCAGCGCTTCCCAAGAGCAATCGAACTTCTTTTGAAACCCCGGTTGGCGCGAAAGGCAGGTTCGAGGAAAGAGGCTCACCCGGTTTTACCGGGTGCGATTGCAAGAGATCTATTGCGCGGCAACCAACACCCGGAACCCGTAGTGGTTGTACCGACTGCGGGGGACGTCGTAGTTGTCCCGGTAGGCGACCTTGCAGCCTAAGTCAGCGTCGTTCCAACTGCCGCCCCGGAGTACCCGGTTCGAACCCGAAGCGGGACCTGTAAAGTCGGTCCGCTCACCATTGGGATAACTGTCAGCCCAGTCCCACACCCATTCCCACACGTTCCCGCTCATGTCGGATAGGTTCAACTCATTCGCCGTCTTTTGGCCTACTTTATGCGTCTTGTAGCTATTATAGTACCACGCATAGTCTCCTATGCTGTTGCTCCCGTTACTCCCCGCAAACGCTTTGTTGTACCCGCTCGTGTTCGGCTGCGCCGTCTTGTCCGCGCCCATCGCCGCCCACATCCATTCCATCTCCGTCGGCAACCGGTACCCGTTCTTGCTCAAATCCTGCGTCGCCGCGTCCCATGTCGTGTTATTTGATATGGGTATGGTGATGCTGCCAGACCAATCGTTTATTCCATCCACGCTGTATACCGGCTGCTTCCTGTCCGCTATGCTCAGCTTGTTGCAGAACGCTATTGCGTCATACCAGCTCACCTGCTCCACCGGCAGCTTGCCAGGAGTTCCATCTTCCCCATCCACTGCATTGGTAAAATGGCTCGGATTGGTTTGCATTATCGCCTGGAACAGCTCCTGCGTTACCTCCGTCTCACCCAGCCAATAGCCTTTGGTAATGATCGAGACGTTCCCCGCAGTGCTGTTCCGCTGGAACTTTCCGCCCGGCACATACCGGAATTTGACGGCAACGCCGCTCAGCGTGCGGATCATAAGATCGCCGGGGGCTATCCACTTGGCGTAGAGGGTGATGTTTGCCGTTACCGTGTCCGCGGCGAAGTTCCAAGCGTTCGTACCGGCCGCCTCCGTGTACCAGCCGTCAAAGATAAAGTCTGCGCGTTCCGGGTTCGAGTTTGGCTGGGCGATTTTCTCGCCGCTTGTCACGCCGGTAATGGGTGAAGGCAGACCGGTAACGCTTGTCCCATCGCCGCTGTCATTGGCGGCAAAGGTGACGGTGTAGGTGGTTTCGATGTCGTCGTCGCCGTCCCCGCCACCATCGCCGCCGCTGGAGGGGCAGGCCACCAGAGAGAATACCGCCGCAATAAGGACGAAAACGGATAATGAAAAGTTTCTTCTAATTAGAGAGAACGGAGAACGGAGAACGGAGAACGGAGAACGGAGAACGGAGAACGGAGAACGGAGAACGGAGAACGGACGCTCTTCAGTGTGCGCCGTTTTTTTGGTTGTGTCTAGCATGGGGTAAACCCTCCTGCGCGTGATTTCCCGCCTCAAGGCGGGCGCGCTGCGCCGTTTCGCGGTATGGCGCCGGGGTCCAGCCAACGGCGAAACCCCACAGCTTATGGTAGCGGTTTTGGGCGGTTCGCGCAAGGGAATAACGGGGAAATTCGCTTAAAATCCGCCCCGGAGGGCGGTTTGGGGGCGGTTTACGCGAAAAGGGGACATGCCCGCTTTGCGTTGACATTTTTTAAAAAAACGCTTGACACCATACCGGAAACGCGCTATATTTAAAATATCTGATAGGCAATTAGCGTATAGCTCTTCGGAGCGCTATCAGCGGCCTCCCAGGTTTCTTCACCTCCTTTTCCTGGGAGGTTTTTTATGGCCCTGTATCTTGCTATGCAACGAAATAATTCTGTGTTAGAGTGAATGTCCCCCATGACGAATGGCGGCGGTGGATCCGGTTTCGCCGGTTATTTCACGCCAGTCTGTTAAGTTTCACCCCCGCGGCGGCGAGTAATTCCGCGAGGCCGCCGCTTCCGTACTTTTCCGCGGCCAGCAGCGCGATTTTTCCGCATGTCCGGGCGTCGTCCAGGGCGTTGTGGGCGTTGTACACAATGCCAAAGTTTTCCGCCAGGGCGGTTAGGGCGTGGGATTCCAGTTCCGGCCAAACCCGGCGGGCCAGGGCGCAGGTGCAAAAATACCGGAGGGGCGGAAGCGGGAATCCATACCACTTAAGGACGGCCTCAAGTACCCCCATGTCAAACGCGGCGTTATGGGCGGCCAGGGGGAGATCCCCGGCAAACGGCTTGACCGCGCTTTCCCAGATTTCCGCGAAGACCGGCGCGTCCTTTACGTCTTCCACGGTAAGGCCGTGGATACCGGTAAAATCCGGGCGGATATATAGTTCCGGCGGCCGGATAAGCGAATACCAGGAAGCGGTTTCCCTTCCCCCCTGATACTTTACCAGGCCCAGGGCGCAGGCGCTTTCGCGGGAATACTTGGCTGTCTCAAAATCAATCGTTACAAAGTTCATAACCCCCCAAACACGCGCTTTCTTTTATACAAACCCACAGATCCGCTTGCCGGCTATAACCCGGGGCGGCGGGTGGATTCGTTAAACCACGAGTTCCCCATCCCGTTCAATGACCACCAGGGACGGCGCGGCCTTCCCGGGAGAAACCGGGTCGGCCAGACGGGCGGTGATCGTGGGTTCCCGTACCAGGCCGTCCAGGTGGATCAGGGAGGGGGCGTCGTTGTCGTAATTGTGGCCTATGGCAAAATGACAGGTGCGAAAGGCCTTTTCGTCCTCCAGCATTCCCCCGGTAATTTGTGCCTTGGGGTTGAGGCCAATTCCCAGCTCCCCGATATTCCGGGCGTTTTTGGCGTATACGGCGCCCTGGCCCTTGGGAAGCCGGCCCGTTTTTTCGTATTCCAGAGCGTCCCTTTCCGCCGCGGTGATCGTCTCCAGCAAAGCCCGGGCCTCGTTCCCGCCCGAGATATTTGTAACATAGCCGGCCCGGACCTCGCAGCGTACCGGTTCCCGGATGATAATGTCCCCTTTATGGAGACTGATCGATCCGTCAAAAACAATGACCCCCTCCGCCGTACCATTTTCCGGGCTGATAAAGCTTTCCCCCGCAGGCAGGTTACCCCCCCTGCCGGGCTGGGAGAAATCGCCATCGTCCGGTTTGGCCTCCCGGCCCCGGAGCCCCACGGTGATGTCCGTACCTCCCGGCGCGGTAATCCGCGCCGATTCCGCCGCGCTCAAGACGCGGCTTACGGCGGCGCAGCGCCGGCCCAGCCCGGCGTAGTCGATGGGCACGGTCCGGATAAACGATTCCGGGGTAACACCGGGGGACCAGAAGGCCCGGCAGCTCTTTTCGCCGTACATCAGCAGATGAAAAAGGTGATCATACTCGATCCCCTCATGTTTGTAGGGTTCGGCGATGCCCCGCCGATCCTTGCCCAGCTTTTCCGCGCTGATGGAAATGACCGCCTGGGGCCGGGCCTGGAAGGCGGCGATAACCGCGGGTTCGGCAAAATCAAACTGGGTCTTAACGGGCTGGAACATCAACACCGGCGAGGCGCCGCAGTCCAAAGCGGCGCTGTAGAGCGCCCTGGCTATGACTTCCACGCTGGGTTTGGGGTTAGTGATGATCAGGACCTGTTCTCCCTTTCGCAGCTTAAGCGCGGCGGAACAGGCGATCCGGGCCGCTTCGTGAAGCGCCTCGTTGTGAGCCGCTGGTTCTTGTACCATCTCCATGGTAACAGTATGGCCGATTGAACGGCAAAACGGCAAGCGGTTTTCGCCGCCGTCATAAACGGCGCCGTTCATCGCGCCGCCGTGTCATCGCCCCCGCGTGTATTCGAAAGTCCGATCTTGATACTCCGCCGCTATTGAACAAGCGGGCGAATAAAAAATGGCATTAAGACCAGGCGTATAATGAACTTTTTCTCGAACGGGCCTTCGTGAAGGGCGGCCCCGATCCGCGCGCGCCGTAGTGTGGAGCCGCCCCGGATTGTCCCGCCGAAACGCCTTTACGCCCTGTTTCTCTTGCTTATCGATATATATGAGAAATATATGCGGAAAAATGAGCTGTTAAGCCCCTTTTATCTCTTTTTTCACTCTTTTTATCACAATCACTCCTATTGTTTCTCAAATTCAGCGCGTGTAAGAAGGGTTCGTATGTCTTGATAGACGCGGCCATAGCTGCCTTCCCTGCCCGGTATGAAGATAGCCTGTTTTACATTCCTTCCTTTCGTAGTATACTGGGATTACTTGGGCAAAACCGGGCAACCCGGGTAGACCCCTGAAAAAAAGGAGCAAAACAGCAAAATGGCCGATCAA
>JAIRPG010000051.1 GCA_031257105.1 Treponema sp. | reverse complement strand
TAGGTTATCCGGTTTTTGAACCGGACGATATTGTGTGAGTCGAAATGACCCACAGAGAGTATAAAAACCCTCTTTATCTTAATTGTAAACCACGATTTCCCGCTTGTCAAACGTTTTTTTTAGGCTTACCACTTACCACGATTCCATATTAATCTGTTATATATGAACAGAATTGTATCGAAAAAGCAGTTGTCCGCCGATGTGTACGAAATAGTGGTGGAAGCGCCCCTGATCGCCAGGGCCCGGAAGGCAGGCCAGTTCATCATTGTCCAGATTGATACCGAATGGGGGGAGCGGATTCCCTTGACCATTGCCGACGCCGATGCGGAAGCGGGAACCATCACCATGGTGTTCCAGACCGTAGGAGCCACCACCCACCGGCTGGCTGTCAAGGAGCCCGGAGAGACGCTGGAAAACATCCTAGGGCCCCTGGGGAACCCCACACATATAGAAAAATTCGGTACGGTGGTATGCGTCGGCGGCGGTATCGGCGTGGCGCCCCTCTACCCCATCGTACAGGCCATGAAGGCTGCGGGGAACCGGGTCATCGTGATCATCGGGGCACGCACCAAAGAGCTGGTGATCTTTGAAGACCGGATGCGGCGCTGTGCCGACGAGCTGGTAATCGTCACCGACGACGGCTCCTACGGCAGGAAGGCCCTGGTTACCGAGCCCCTCAAGGAGTTCTGCGAAGCCGTCAAGCCCGACATAACCGTAGCTATCGGCCCGCCCATTATGATGAAGTTCTGCGAAAAGACCACTGCCGAAACCGCTACGCCCATCATGGTCTCCCTCAACACCATCATGATAGACGGAACGGGCATGTGCGGCTGCTGCCGGGTCAGTGTCGGGGGAGAGACAAAATTCGTCTGCGTGGACGGCCCCGAATTCGACGGCCACCAGGTCGATTTCGAGAACATGATGCTGCGGATGCGGGCGTTCAAACAGCGGGAAGACGCGGATCACCACCGCTGCCATATCGGACTGGGTATTGCCTAAGGAGGCCGCTATTATGGAAGAAATACAGAAACGGTTTGAAGCGGAGGCTGCGGCGCTCCTTACAGCTATCGAAGCGCGCAAACAGGCGGGGGAGACCCTCAAGGCCAAAGACCGGCTCGCCATCCCCGCCCAGGAAATGCCCGTCCAGGAACCCAAGGCGCGGGGCAGGAACGTCAGCGAAGTGGCCCTGGGCTACAGCCCCAGCCAGGCGCGGGTGGAGGCGGAGCGCTGCCTTTCCTGCAAGAACGAGCCCTGCGTCAAGGGCTGCCCGGTACAGGCGCCGATTCCCCGGTTTATCGCTAAGATCCAGGAGGGGAATTTCAAGGCTGCGGTAAACGTAATTAAGGAAACCAACCTGCTTCCCGCAGTGTGCGGAAGGGTCTGCCCCCAGGAAAAGCAGTGCCAGCTTGAGTGCACCTTGGGAAAAAGCCTTAAAAGCGTGGAAAAGGCCGTGGCCATTGGCCGGCTTGAGCGGTTTGTGGCCGATTGGGAGCGGGAACAAGGCCAGGTCACCGTCCCGGCGGTAAAACCGAAAACCGGAAAGCGGGTGGCCGTTATCGGGTCGGGCCCGGCAGGGCTCACCGTGGCCGCCGACACCGCCCGTGAAGGCCACGAGGTGGTGATCTTCGAGGCTTTTCACAAGCCCGGCGGGGTCATGGTCTACGGCATCCCCGAATTCAGGCTCCCCAAGGCAATCGTTCAGGCGGAGGTTGAAACCCTTACCCGGATGGGAGTCCGGCTGGAAACCAACTTCCTGGCGGGCCGCACCGGCACGGTGGGCAAGCTCCTGGAAGAGGATCGCTTTGACGCGGTGTTTATCGGCGTGGGGGCGGGGCTGCCCAAATTCCTGGGTTGTCCCGGCGAGAACCTGGTGGGGGTGGTCAGCGCTAACGAGTACCTTACCAGGACGAATCTGATGAAAGCCTACGACGCGGAACGGGCGGCCACGCCCATCTATCAGTCCCGAATCGTAGCGGTTATCGGCGGGGGCAATGTCGCCATGGATGCCGCCCGCATGGCCCTGCGCCTGGGGGCGGAGCAGGTACACGTGATCTACCGCCGCACCAGGGACGAGATGCCCGCCCGGGCCGAAGAAGTGGCCCACGCCATAGAGGAAGGAATCGCCTTCAACTTCCTGCGGAACCCCATCCGTTTCATGGGGGATGATCAGGGCCGGGTTACAGGCATGGAACTCCAGCAGTTCGAGCTTGGAGAGCCTGACGCATCGGGCCGCCGGAGCCCTGTGGCGGTTCCCGGCTCAGAGTACCATTTCCCCTGCGACACGGTGATCGTGGCCCTGGGCAACGAGTCCAACCCGCTGCTCGTCAGAACCACCGCCGGTTTACAGGCCGACCGGAAGGGCTGCATCGTGGTGGACAGCGGCCAGAAAACGTCCCTGGACAAGGTCTACGCCGGCGGCGACATTGTGCTGGGCGCCGCCACGGTGATCCTCGCCATGGGGGAAGGCCGCCGGGCCGCCGCATCGATCAACGCGCTGCTGGGCTAAACTTCTAGCAGACCACGCCATGTTCGGCGAGCAGATCAAGAAATTTTTTTCGCTGTTTGTCCGGTACTACCAACATCCCGCCCTCTGCCCGTAGAGCGCAGGATGAGAGGCCGGGATCTTTCAATAGTTCTTCAATAAGGCTGCGGTTATCTCCCACATAGAAAACCGTTGCCTGGATGATATTGGTATTCAAGAAGCCCGCCCGCTCCAATGCCTTGGAAAACAGGGCCTCCCAATGAGGCGCGGGCTTTGCATCAATAAGACGCTTGAATCTTTTTACCCGCTCCTCAATTTCCTGCTTCTTCACACAACCAGCCACAAACGAGCGTGGGCTAATCCGCCACCGGTCTTCGCCGAGCTTTTCACCGATAGAATCGAGGTATACCGCGCGTTCAAAGGACGAGCCCCGCACTGTTACCAAGAGGAGTTCTTTGTCGGCGATGGCTTCATATTTTTCCTGGATACGGCCCGGACGTTCTGCGGTAAGCCCCAGACACCAGCGGCCTAGGCCGGTAACGCGCACCGCATCGAGCGCATCGTACATCGAAACAGGCTTTGGTTTCGATCCAGAGATAACCGGTTCAGGAGGCGTTTTTTGAGTTATCTCCAGCAAACCCAGCGCCGCGAAAAGATAGCAGTAAGCGTAAAAGAGGGGCCGTATCAGCAGTTCAAACCGGAAAGACGCAAAAGGCCATATTTCCGCATCGCCGTACTCGTCTTTATAGGTTACGCCGTCAATAATAATAGAAGATGCTTTATAAAGCAGCCGGTCTTCCGTTTTAAGAGAAACAAAGGTGAACAGAGATTCATTTATCGATATAAACCGGGCTAGTTTGAGCGCGGAAAACCACCGTCCATCTTGGGCTATCATGGTGAATATATTTTGAAATACCTTGCGCGACCAGGGCGGCCCCCGGAAATAGCCCCAGTTCAGCGATTTTTTCCTTAAATGAGCGGTCAAAATACGGTTTTCAATATAATCCCATTTGAAAGAATCATAATCATCCAGGTTTTTTTTGTTTTTTGCGTCGATAGCAAAAAATGCTTCCACTATCTTTTTAACGCCGTCCTGACCGTCTTCGGGCCGCTTAGGTTTAAAGTTGGTCATGGACAGGACAAAGCGCGCCGCCAGGTCAAGGGAATCGGGCGTCTTTTCGTAAACCATCGGAAAGGACTTAAACCCGCAGCGGGCCTTCAGTACCGTAAGCTGTTTTTTGGTGAAAGAACGCATACTGCCGGGCGATTCGTCATTCTCCAGAGCTTCAGAGAAGGACTCCGGCAGCGCTTCGCAAAGCAGAGGAAAAGAACCCACGATTTCCAAGGCATTGCTATAAACAGCGTCCGGCGGCGAGCCATCCGGCGCATCTTTCGATCCGGCGGCGCAGTAATCTAAAGATGCATCCGGAGGCGGAACAAACCACGGCTTGAGCGCGTCTCTAAAGACGGCGGGCAGGAAAAAAACAATCTGATTCAGATTAGCGACTACCGTGATAAACGCAAGTTTTAGCCACGGTTGCAACGTTATGTCCCAAGAATAATAGCGCGTTTTCTCCGGCAGCAACGGCTGCTTGCTCTTAGCGGCGTATTTTTCTAATACGCCGTACCCGAACAATGCCGCATCCCTCAGCATCTCCTGGGCCAGTGGGGGAAAAAGGGTAATCCATGAATTAAACGCTTCCTGCGAAGAAAAGGTAAGGAGTTGGGAAAACGTATCTACCATTGCCGCTTTGTTCGACGGCGGCTTGACGGTAGAATCCCCACGAGAGTGGGGAATTTTTCGCAGTGTCTCCAAGGGCATACGCTCCAGCATTTCTTTGAGAACAGGCTTTTTTGAAAGAATGGCTTTTAGTTCTTGCGGCGTTTGAGTTTCCACCGACAGAGGAAAAGTTTCAAACATTATCGCCGTCTCCCACCAGGAATGTAATGTCGTCTTCGCCGAGGCTCTTCAAAGCCCCCGCATCATCCGAAAGAAGAGCGCCGGCCAGATCTTTTTTCTTTTTTTGCAGTTCCAGAATCCGCTCTTCGATAGTACCCCTGGCGATAAGCCGGTAACAAAACACCGGGTTGACTTGTCCAATGCGGTGACTGCGGTCAATAGCCTGGGCTTCGGCGGCGCTGTTCCACCAGGGATCCATGATAAAAATATAATCCGCTGCGGTCAGGTTGATTCCGGCGCCGCCGGTCTTGAGCGTCATAATAAAAGCTTTGATGTCGGGGTCGGTCTGAAAGCTCCGCACGAGGGCCTGCCGGTTGCCGGTAGCGCCGGTCATCGTCAGGTTCACGATTCCCCGGTTTGCCAGATCCTGACTTACCAGTTCTACGCCGGCAAGAAAATTGGCAAAGACCAGGCATTTGTGCCCGTTCTCCGCAAGGTCCGCGATCATATCCATAAGGTACTGCCGCTTCGCTGAAGGCCCCGGATATTCACCTTCCGCTTCAGGCACCGATGCCAGACGGCGCAGTTCAGAAAGGGCCTTGAAAATAAAAATAGAAGACTTGGCAAAGTCGCCTTTTTTGATGATTCCGCCGATGAGCTTTTTATACTCAAGCCGTCTTTGGTGATACAGGGCAAGCTGCTCTTTATCCAGCTCGATATAGGCGGTTTCTTCGGTTTTTTCAGGCAGATCTTTCAGTACATCCCGTTTAAGGCGGCGCAGAATAAAGGGGTATATCCGGGCTTTGAGATCATGGAGGGCATCTTCGTCGTTGTTCTCCTGTATCGGATGAAGGTACTTCGTGGTAAAACTTTTCTGGGAGCCGAAAAAATTAGGATTTAAAAAACGGAAGAGGCTATACAAATCGGAAAGGTTGTTTTCTATGGGCGTACCGCTCATAGCCAGCCGGTGCCGCGCTTTTAGGCTAAGTACGGCGCTTGAAATCTGGGTAGTCAAATTTTTGATATTCTGAGATTCATCCAGAATTACATAGAGGAATTCAATCTTGAGAAATTCTTCAATATCCCGCCGCAGTGTCGCGTACGTGGAAAGCACTATCTGGAATTTTTTAAGTCCCATAATATCATCAACATCGCGCTCGACACCGTAATGCACGATGTACGGAAGCTCTGGGGCGAACTTGTCAAGCTCGGCGGCCCAATTATAGACCACAGACTTAGGACAGAGGATAAGGCAAACCCCTTTTTCCCCCTTTGCGTATAAACCACGGAGCAGAGAGATTACCTGTACGGTCTTGCCCAGTCCCATCTCATCGGCAAGGCAGGCCCCCATCTTATATTCCCGCAAATAGTCCAGCCAGCGGACGCCGTATTCCTGGTAAGAACGGAGCCGGCTGTTTTCAATGCTCCAGTCCCCTTTCCGCGCGCCGGCGGTGTTGTAATTCATAAAGAAAGGACGGGCGCTCTCCCAAGCTTTTCCGTCAATCTCGATGGAATCATCGGCGAGGAGGAGCGGGATGTCAAAGAATGAAAGTTCAACTTCGTCTCCTTTTATGGTGGAAAGGAGCCGCTGGAGTTTTTCCATGGCGCGTTTGTCGGGAAAGCTTCTCGTACCGTCCGCCAGGGTGATGCAGGATGATTTTTTGTATTCGCTCATAAATTCGGAGAAGGAAAAGGTTTGCCCCTCCAATTCAACATCAGCGCTGCCGGCGAGAAAATCGATGCCGCTTTTCAGCGAAAGATGCAGCCGGGGCATTGAGAATGATACTTTGTAACCCGCCAGCACCTTGGTCTCGAGCAGCACAAACTGCATCGAAAGATCAAAGATGCTCTCGCTGAAAAATTGTTTTGCGAAATCAGGAGCGATGATGAACCTGCCGTTCTCTTCATATATTTGCTTTTGCAGCGCCGCCTTTCCGCCGCCCGCGCTCCGGGCAAATTTAGCGACAACGCTCCTAAAGGCATCGGCGCTTGGCTCAGGGAAAATGATCTCCGCGATGGTAAACACTTTTTCTGTTTCGTCCATCTTCACGGCGGTTATTATATCTTCGTTCTCCAGAAATTCAGGCGGAAAATCCCGCAGATACGCGATGGGGCGCACATGGAGATACTCATACGTATCGATTTCCATGAACAGCAGGGCGGGCTGGGCGGTGATTGGCTGTACGGCTCTGGTCTGCCACGCAATATGCTGCGCTCCCTGCTGTACGGCATACTGCTGCAATGTTTCGTTTTCATCGACCCGGCGCAGCCCGATATTTGAAAAACGGGAAAACATCAACGATAGGTACGACGTTAAGTCGGACTTTTTTATCACCGCCCAAAAAGCGGCGGTTTCTTTCCAATGACTGCCGATGTCTTCTATTATATAGAGTTTGTTTTTACATAATGCCAGCCGTGAGCTTACCATGGTGAACTCGCCTTTAAGAGCGGCGCCGTCTAAGGCAATTTCATCGTCTTCGTCCAATAGGAGAAGGGATACTCCCATGAACTCAGGGGGCTTCGCGGTAATGTACAGCGTACAAGTATACCTTCCCGCCGCCAGGTTAACCGGATCGCCTTGGCGGTTTTTGAGCAGCCCCGCCGATAGCGCCAGTTCTAGAAGCCGGTCGTCCGGATTCCGTACAACGGCTGCGGCATGAGCCGTGGCAGACGCCGATTTACCCTTTGTATTTTCTTGCTCCTCGTCCCAAAAACTGTCCACGCCGACATAAAATGATTGGGCCGCGCTGTTCCGCGCTGCGAGAAACATTCGCAATACTTCCCGCTCCACGCCGGTATGCTGCCTAAAATCAAGGCGGGCTGTTCCCGAAAAGCGCAGCAGCGGCCCATAATCGTCACTCTCTAGTATCAGTGAAAAGGGTTCTTTCACGATGATTTTGTTTTTTTCTTTTTTTGCGCCAGTGGTACTGCGGCGAGCTCCTGCACGGTTTGGACAAAAACGGTATCTTGGGCAATTTCCGCGATAGACGCAGGAAGGCGATACCCCCAGTTAAATTCATTCAAGGTGCCCGGCACATTGATACGTTCCGATGCGGGATCTTCCGCATACCATTTAGGAGAGCAGTGAAGGAGATCCTGAATCTGGAATACCCTGAACCGGGACGCCGCCGCTGCGGTCTTATACAGGATGGTCTTCGCCGTGCCGGGATTGTATATCTTTGGCAGCGAAGGAACGCCGAGAAACCCGCTAAAGAGTTCCTGCTCCGCTTCCCGTTCCCACCATTCCCGAACCGTAGAACTGTCGTGTACCGCCGGGGTACATACGCTCATCTCAGGGTAGTCTTCAAAGGGAATATAGGGGGAACCATCCTTGCCCCAATCCCGAAACCAGCGAACGACTCGGAGGCCGAATATCTTGAGCTTGGTAAGTATCTTGGGAACACAATCCGGCACGGCGCCTAAGTCTTCGGCGCAAGGCAGCATGGAAGATGCGGAGAGGAGCGTCGAAAGGAGCTGCTGCCCCTGCTTTTCCCATATCTTTTCCGAAGCCTCCTGACGCTTCTGTATCAGCGTGTTTAATGCCTGCTTTTCGCTCTCCGAAAGAGAAGCGTATGCGCGGGAATCGCGGTAATACCATACCGGGAAGAAATTCCCCGCTTCGTATTCGAGGAAGAGCCGGTTATGCCACACGTTAATAAGGTAGGAACGAGCTGCGGTATGGAGGCCCAATGCGTCAATATCTTTTTCCCCCTGGATCGCCGGTTTGAAAACCCAAAGATCTTCGCCTCTTATCTGATCCAGCGCCCGGCTGAAAACCTGTTCCGCGCAGGCGGCGATGTCTTCTTCCCGGAAACCTCCCGCCCAGTTTTTCCGCAGAGCATCCCACACTTCTCCGGTAGGTATGTGCGGCTGTGAGAGCCAGCGAATTCGACCCGCGTCATAGCCCATACCCTCCAGTTCCTTCCGGGTAATGGGAATATATGGAATAAACCGGCCCAAAGCCGACGTGTTATCCCCCATAGGAGAGGCCCATATACGAAAGAACCCCAGTATGTGATCAATCCGGTATGCCTGATAGTATTTTTCCGCCGCTTTAAGCCGGCTCCGCCAGAAAGCGTAATTATCCTTGGCCTGGACTTCCCAGTTGTAGGTTGGAAACCCCCAGCGCTGCCCATCGGGGCTGTACATATCGGGGGGCGCGCCGGCGGAGAGATCTAAGTGAAAATACTCAGGATGCGCCCACACATCGTGGGAATCATCGCACATCAAGATGGGAATATCCCCCTCCAGGATAATACCCGCTCCGGCAACCGCCGCCGCCGCCTTGCTAAACTGGACATCCAAGGCTTCCTGAATCCATGCCCAGAAAAGGTGCTCATCCGAAAGCGTTTTATCATTCCACAAGGCCTCGATCTCGTCCCGGCTGATGTTCCGGTGGGAAGCCCATTCCTTCCAGCTCTTTTCACCATTGGCTTCCTTGAGCCGCCGGTACACCGCATATTCCTTAACCCAGAGATTCTTCCCGATCCAGGCGGCGAGAGAGCCGCTTGCCGCCCTTTCAACAATGGCAGTCTTGTTAGCCGCGTATATTTCCCGAAGGAGCCCGATCTTTGCCCTGGTAACCCGCCAGAACGTGAAACGCGGTTCATGCTCAAATTCTTTGCCCATTGCTTCGATCTTTGCGGTAAATTTCGCGTTCTGGGGAAGCTTGAGTTCTGGAAGATCGCTTATCCTTAGGTATAAAGGATGGAGAGCAAAGGCGGTCAACGCGCTGTAGGGAGAACTCTCGTAACCGGTATCATTCACCGGCAATAATTGAATAAGCGAGATATTCAACTTCTTGCACAGTACCGCAAACTCCTCCAAATCGGCAAATTCTCCTACCCCTATACTCCTGTCGCTTCGCAGGGCTCCCACCGGTATCACCACGCCAATCACACGTTTTTCGGTACCTTGACTCGTCTGTTTTTGCTTTTGAACAGCAGCCATATATCCCTCCTTGATAAAAAAAGTATAGTGTAGTATGTAAATTTTACAAGTCCAATTGTCTTGGTCAATGTGTCAGCCGGGCGCTTATCTGAACCGGGTGAATAGAGTATAACAACATTATGAGCGTTAAGACTTTCCCCCTTACCAAAGCCCGGCTTGAGGAATTGGCGGATCAGTATCCCACTCCCTTCTATATATATGATGAGGAGGCCATCAGGCAAAACGTCATGGCCATGCGGCGGGCCTTCTCGATCTTCCCCTCCTACAAGGAGCACTTTGCGGTAAAGGCCCTGCCCAACCCCTTCATCCTCAAGATACTGGCCGGCCTGGGCCTGGGCGCGGATTGTTCCAGTTACGCGGAACTGCTCCTGGCAAAGATGGCGGGAATCACCGGGGAGGACATCATGTTTTCTTCCAACGAAACCCCGGAGCGGGAGTACCGGCTTGCGGATGAGCTGGGGGCGGTGATCAACCTGGACGACTTTACCCACATCGAATTCCTGGAACGATGCCTGGGGCGCATCCCGGCGCTTATCTCTTGCCGCTACAACCCGGGGCCCCTCAAGGAAGGGAACGCCATCATCGGCAAGCCTGAAGAGGCGAAGTACGGCTTTACCGGGGAGCAGATCATCCGGGGTTTCGCGCTGCTCCGGGACAAGGGGGCCAGGCGTTTCGCGCTGCACACCATGGTGGCCTCCAATGAGCTCAGCCTGGACTACCATGTCCAGACCGCCCGTATGCTCTTTGAATTGGCCGTGGAGATACGGGAAAAGACCGGCGTGCGCGTCGAATGGGTGAACCTCGGCGGCGGCGTGGGGATCCCCTACCGGCCCGATCAGGAGGCCCTAAGCTGGGACGCCCTGGCGGCGGGGATCAGGGCGGCTTACGACGATATCATTGTCCCCGCCGGGCTCGATCCCCTGGGGATTCACACTGAATATGGCCGGCCCATCACCGGGCCCTACGGCTGGCTCGTAGCCAGGGCCCTGCACCGCAAACGCATCTACCGGGAGTATATCGGCCTGGACGCATCCATGGCGGATCTGATGCGGCCCGCCCTCTACGGCGCGTACCACCACATCAGTATCCCCGGCAAGGAGGACGCGCCGCTCACGGAGATGTACGACGTGGTGGGGAGCCTCTGCGAGAACAACGACAAATTCGCCGTCCAGCGGCGCTTACCCTGGATCGAGACCGCCGCGGAGACCGGGCGCGGAGACTTTGTGGTGATCCACGATGCCGGGGCCCACGGCAGGGCCATGGGCTTTAACTACAACGGGAAACTCCGCTGCGGGGAACTGCTCTTACGGCCCGACGGCTCGGTGATCAGAATCCGCCGGAGCGAAACCGAAGACGATTATTTTGCCACTCTGGATGCCCGGGCATTGCAGGAATTCCACTCAGAAGGAGATGAATATGTTGCACCGTAACCCTTGTATAGCCAGCCTCAAGGCCGGTTATTTGTTCCCGGAGATCGCCAAACGGCGAAGGGAATTCACCGCATCCCACCCGGAGACGGCGAAACCGGAAAACCGTGTTATCAGCCTGGGCGTTGGGAACACCACCGAGCCCTTGCCACCTCATATCAACCGGGGGCTTATCGAAGGGGCGCGGCGACTCGGCACAGCGGAGGGCTATTCAGGCTACCAGGACGAAGGGCTTCCCGAACTGCGGGAACGAATTTCGGCGGTGTTTTACCGGGGCGGCTTTACGATAGATGAGATCTTTATCTCCGACGGGGCTCAGTGCGACATCGGCAGGCTTCAGCTTCTCTTTGGCGCGGGAATTCAGGCGGCGATACAAGACCCTTCCTATCCGGTCTATGTGGATGGTTCGGTACTTATCGGCGCAGCTTCGGCTGCATCCGAAGGTCAAACGGGCTACAGGGGCATCGTTTACCTGCCCTGCACGGCGGAAAACGGCTTTTTCCCCGATCTTTCCCGGCTGCCGGAGCATTGCCTTATCTATTTCTGTTCACCAAACAATCCAACCGGCGTAGTGTCCACCAGGGAACAACTTACCGCTCTGGTCAAGGCCGCCCATGACAAGAACTGCGTGATCATCTTCGACGCCGCGTACAGCGAGTATATTCGAGACCCGGCGCTCCCCAAAAGCATCTTCGAGATCGAAGGGGCCAAATCCTGCGCCATTGAGGTGAATTCCTTTAGCAAGCCCGCCGGTTTTACAGGAGTGCGCCTGGGCTGGACGGTTGTTCCCAAAGAACTCAAGTATGAAGGAGGGGAAAGCGTCAACGCCGACTGGTCACGGGTGAGCGGGACGATCTTTAACGGCGCATCTAATATCGCCCAGTACGGAGGTCTAGCCGCTCTAGAACCGGAAGGGCTTCGGGAAATACGGGAACTCTGCGATTTTTACTTAGGCAACGCCGCTCTAATCCGAGAAAGCCTGCAAAAGCTCGGGATATCCTGTGCCGGCGATGGCCGGGGCGGGAACGATTCACCCTATATATGGGCCCATTTTCCCGGCAGGGATAGTTGGGATGTGTTCAATGAAATTCTGGAAAAATGTCATGTAATTACCACCCCCGGCTCTGGTTTCGGGCCCGCCGGACAGAGCTTTATCCGATTCTCCTCCTTTGGCCACCGCGCCGATATGGAGGAAGCCTGCCGGAGACTTTCGCGGCTTGGGGGTTGAAATAGCTGGGGGCCATTAGGTGGTTCTGGAGGCCCCCAGCGGCAATCTGTTCTGTGTGGTTCAGCGGTAAGCCGCTTGACAATTTTCAGGCTGCTATGCTATAAAAAATATGCAAGCGCGCTAAAATCTGGGGAGTTTCCAGAGTGGTCAAATGGGGCAGACTGTAAATCTGTTGGCTCAGCCTTCGAAGGTTCGAATCCTCCACTCCCCAAATAGTTTTTGATTTTGTAGTTAGTGTCTGTCTATAATTTTGTGGACAGACACTAGTTAGACCTTCCATTGTTCCCCGAAAAAACTTATAATAGAACATCTTGAGGTTGTTGCAATATTGAAGTTTTGCAACAGGCTCTTTCTACTCTCATTTAAGAGGTAACGAAATGCCATTATTACCAATTCCGGCTGCAGCCGGGACAACACACGATTTTCTGGCCCTGGGAGCGCTGGTAACCCGGCTTGATCCAGGGATCATCCCCTTTAGCGAGGCCGGAACGTACGCCCTCCATGTTTCCGGCGGGGAGTACAACGTAGCGGCGAACCTTTCCACGTGTTTCGGCATGAGAACCGCCATTGCCAGCGCCATGGTCAACTATCCCATCGGTAAACGGATCGAAAACGCGGTACAGAAGTCCGGCGTAACTCCCTATTACCAGCGCTTCGAGCATGACGGAGTGCGAGGGCCCAATATGGCCATTGTCTGGAGCGACCGGGGGCAGGGAGTCCGCGCGCCGGTGGTGTTCTACAACCGGTCTAACGAGGCGGCTCAGCGGCTAGGACCAGGGAGCTTTGACTGGAAAGCGATCTTCGGTAAGACTTCCTGCGGAACATCAGGTATCCGATGGTTCCACTCCGGCGGCATTTTCAGCGCGCTCTCCCCCAGCACCCCTGAATTGGTTATTGAGGCTATAGAAGCCGCAAAAAAAGCGGGAGCGGTGGTGTCCTTCGACCTGAACTACCGGGCCAAACTCTGGGCTGTGGCCGCTGCGGAACAGGGCCTGAGCGCGGCCCAGGCCAGCGAAGGCGCCGCCAAAACCCTGCGGCGCATAGTGAGTCATGTAGATGTGCTGGTGGGCAACGAAGAAGATTTGCAGAAAGGGTTAGGTCTCAAGGGTCAAGACGTGGAAGCAAAAGGCAAGCTGGATCCGAGCGCCTTCTTTGGCATGATAGAAAGCGTGGTCAAGGATTTTCCAAACATCAAGGCGGTAGCTACGACCCTGCGGGAAGTTCACTCCACAAACCGCCATTCCTGGAGCGCGGTACTCTGGCTGGAAGGAAAAAGTTACCAGGCCCCTACCGCCGAACTGGATGTCTACGATCGGGTAGGCGGCGGAGACGGTTTTGCCGCCGGGCTTTTCTACGGTCTCCTTTCCGGTAAATCCCCGGAAGAGGCTCTCCGGCTCGGCTGGGCCCACGGAGCCTTACTCACCACCACCCCCGGCGATACTTCCATGGTAAGCCTGGATCAGGTAGAAGCCTTCGCCAAAGGCGGATCAGCGCGGATCCAGCGATAAGGAGATGTTCATGTACCAATTCCGGTTAAGCGGCTTTGCCGACGAAGCGGGTATTGACGCGGATGAGCAGATGAATGTGCTGGAAAAAAACGGTATTCATCAGCTCGAACTCCGTTCTATCGATGGGAAGGGAATCCTGGAACTTGATGACGCCGCGCTTGAAGCGTTAGCTGAAAAGTTCATGCGCCGGGGTTTTTCAGTCTCCTCCATCGGTTCCCCGATTGGAAAGAGTCCCATCGAAGCTGATTTTTCTCTTGTAAGAGCCTCCTTTGAAAAAGTCCTCAAAGCGGCGGAAATTCTGAAGGCCCCCTATATCCGAGGCTTCGATTTTTACATTCCTGGTGATTCAGACCCGCTGCGCTGGGCGGACGAGGTAGTCTACCGGGTTTCGGAGCTGGTTATGCGGGCCAAAGATCGGGGAGTCGCCTATGCCCTGGAAAACGAGTCAGGGATATTCAGCAGCCTGCCGGAGCGCTGCGTCTACGTGCTGGATCGGGTTCCCAACTTGGTTATGGCCTTTGATCCGGGTAACTTTATTATGAATGACGCTTCTCCTTGGGCCGCCTGGCCGCTCCTAAAGTCCCGGACTGCTTATTTTCATATCAAAGATGCCACAAACGAACCGAAACGCTTTGTTCCCGCCGGTGAGGGCGATGGAGGGATGGACAAAATTCTCAAAGACGCATTTGAAAGCGGCTTTGATGGGGTGCTTTCCGTAGAACCCCACCTGGGTTACCGGGCGGATCTGAACGATGCCCAGCGCTTTACCACTGCGGCTAACGCCCTCAAACGGCTCTTGAACCGTCTGTTTCATGCCGGTTTTGAGGAACTGGACCCCATGACTTTTTGTAAGAAGGGAGAAATATGAACAAAATCCTTGAAGAATTAGGCAAGATCGGCATCGTTCCGGTAATCAAGATAGATGATGTGGAAAAGGCGGTTCCCCTGGCGCGGGCGCTTATCGCTGGGGGAATCCCCGCCGCAGAAGTGACCTTTAGAACAGCCCAGGGTGAAGAAGCCATCCGGCGCATAAACCGGGAGACGCCGGGCATCCTTTTAGGGGCCGGTACCGTACTCACCACCGAACAGGTAGACCGGGCCATCGGCGCGGGGGCGAAATTTATCGTAAGCCCCGGCTTAAATCCCAAGGTCACGGCCTACTGCATCGACAAAGGCATCCCCATCACCCCCGGATGTTCCAACCCTTCGGACATTGAGCGGGCATTGGAACTGGGGCTTGAGGTGGTGAAATTCTTCCCCGCCGAGCAGTCCGGGGGACTTGAGTACATCAAAGCCATCGCCGCCCCCTATACCACCGTTCAATTCATGCCAACCGGAGGCATCAACGCCGGCAACATCGCCAAATACATCGCCTACGAAAAAATTTTGGCCTGCGGAGGCTCCTGGATGGTGAGCGCCGACTTAATAAACGCCGGAGACTTTGACCGGATCGCCGCCCTCTGCCGGGAAGCCGTGATGAATATGCTGGGCCTCTCCATGGTTCACCTGGGGATCAACACGGGAAGTTCGGAAGAAGCGGACAAGGCGGCAAATCTGTTCCGCTCCCTCTTCGGGTTTCCGTACCGGGATGGGGCCAAATCGATCTTCGCCGGGGATGCCATCGAAGTTATGAAATCGCCGGGGCCAGGTGAAAAAGGCCACATCGCCATTGGAACTAACAGCGTCTTCCGGGCTGTTGCTTGGCTGGAACGGCAGGGGATTCCGCTCAACCGGGAAAGCGCAAAATATGACGCCAAAGGCGCCCTTACCTTGATGTACCTGAAAGATGAAATCGCCGGTTTCGCGGTACACCTGGTTCAGAAAAAATAGGAGGAGAATATGGGAAAGATCGTTACTTTTGGTGAAATCATGCTGCGGCTTGCCCCGGAGGGCTATTACCGCTTTGTCCAGGCCGCTTCTTATGGCGCAACCTATGGCGGCGGAGAGGCGAATGTGGCGGTGTCCCTAGCTCAGTTCGGCCTAGACGCCGCTTTTGTAACCAAGCTTCCCAATCACGAGATCGGACAATCTGCGGTGAACAGGCTCCGGGCTTTCGGGGTGGATACTTCCGGGATAGTCCGGGGCGGGGAACGGGTAGGCATCTATTTTCTGGAAAAAGGGGCCTCTCAGCGGCCTTCCAAGGTGATCTACGACCGCGCTGGTTCCGCCATCGCCTGCTCTGTTCCGGCGGACTTTGACTGGGATGTCTTGTTCAACGGCGCTTCCTGGTTCCACTTTACGGGCATTACGCCGGCCTTGGGGGACAATGTGGCTGAAATTTGCTATAGCGCCTGCAAAGTCGCTCAAAAGAAGGGCATCACCGTTTCCTGCGACCTGAACTATCGGAAAAACCTCTGGAGCCGGAAAGCGGCGGGGGAAATGATGGCGAAACTCATGCCCTTCGTGGATCTCTGCATTGCCAACGAGGAAGACGCCGCCGATGTGTTCGGTATCCGGGCCTCCGGCACAAACGTTACCGCCGGTGAGATAGACCGGGATGGTTACCGGGAAGTCGCCGGGGCGCTGACGAATCGCTTTGGCTTTAAGCTGGGAACGGCTATCACCTTGCGGGAATCGATCTCCGCTAACGACAATAACTGGGCGGCTCTGTTTTACAATGGCAAGGATTACTTTTTCTCCCGGAAATACCCCGTCCACATTGTAGACCGGGTGGGCGGCGGTGACAGCTTCGGCGCAGGGCTTATCTACGGGTTCAGTCAGGGCCTGCCGCCCCAGGAAACCTTGGAATTCGCTGTGGCGGCAAGCTGCCTAAAGCACTCCATAGAGGGAGACTTTAACTGCGTCTCGGTGGACGAAGTAAAAAAGCTCTCTGGCGGTGATGCGTCGGGGCGGGTTCAACGCTAAGGAGCCTAAATCCACTCAATGCGTGAATACTTCACCCAGATTGACAGTTAAGCCCTCCAGCACGGTTGCAGAAATCGTTGCCGTTGAACCGAAAACCGTGCCCCGGTACGCGCCCTCCTGCAGCAAAAAAACCAGGACGGTTTTATGCAGGGGAGAGACCACCCAGTATTCCCGCACCCCTGCTTCCAGGTAGAGGTTGAACTTGTGTACGTATTCCTCGCTGGTATTTGAGGGAGAAAGAATTTCCACAATCAGCGCGGGCGCTCCCCGTCCGCCTTCCGGCCCCCGCTTATCGTCACCGCATATCACGGAAATATCCGGCTGTACCACGGTACTGTCGCTTTCGTCTTCCGCATAGAACAGCCGCACATCATAGGGAGCGGGGCGGACTTTGCAGGGTTTTCCGCGCAAAAAAACGACAAATTGCGCTGTCAATTCAGCGGCTATTGCCTGATGTTCGTCATTGGGGGCGGCCATGGCATACGCTGTACCATGAATCAGCTCATACCGCTCACCTTCGTCCAGTTCCCAATTCTTGTAATCGGCGTATATAAAATGCCGCGTTTCACCGGTTGGTCTCCGCATCGGATGGTTCATATTTTTATATTTGTCTGTTTTGGTTTTTCTTGCAAGCACTGTAACCCTAAGATGTCCAGCGGATTCAGCCCTTTCTGATGTAGAGGGGAATTGAGGTTAGTTCTTTTTCATCAATGTAGAGTACAAAATTAACCACCCCGCTGCTCCTGAACCGCAGGTTGGAAATGGCAAACACGAGATGGGACACGGCGGTGGCGTTCCCTACCCCCTTTACCTCGATATTGCCGGATATGGCGTCCATATTCATCTCGTTGTCCAGCGCACGGGTCTCTATCCGGAAGCTGTGATTCGAAAATTCCCACAGATCAAAGCGAAGCCGAATAACAACGGAAAGCTGGGGATGAATACAGGGAAAATTCCGGGCAATAATCGTGTCAAAGGTTCCCACAATGGTAAGTTTACCGCTGTTTTCCTGAGCAAAATCGCAAAATGTAAAAATTTCAGTTTTCATAAGGCCGCTCCATAGCTGTTCTGAGTTCTCTCAATCATGGAAGATATTTTTCAAGGAATGTGGCAATACGCTCGTTGTATTCCTCTCCCGCCGTTTCAGAGGCCATGCCATGACCAGCGCCATGAACCACAAAAAGTTCCTTTTCTACAGTACAAGCTTCATACAGGGCATATACCATCTTAAAAGGTACAAAAGTATCCGCATCGCCATGAATAAACAAAGTGGGAACCTTAATTTTCTTTACCTGGGTAAGGGCCGAAGCTTCTTCCAGCAGATACCCTGCCCGTTTTTGGGTGAGCCGGGAAGTGGCATCGAAAAGCCATTTGCTCCTTAGGCGGTATTGTTGGTTCAGTTGATACCGAAGCTCCTCTTCCACCGATGTGTAGCCGCAGTCCTCGATGATAGCCTTAACATCTGGGGGCAGCGCTTCTTCCCCGCCGGTC
This sequence comes from Treponema sp., assembly GCA_031257105.1. Taxonomy (GTDB): domain Bacteria; phylum Spirochaetota; class Spirochaetia; order Treponematales; family Breznakiellaceae; genus JAIRPG01. The sequence continues at coordinate 12,708 of JAIRPG010000051.1, read as the reverse complement.
ATAAGTACCGTGGCCGCTCCCATGGATACGCCGAAGAGAACGATGCGAACCGGCGTTTCCGTTTGAGAGCGCGTCCGCCGTATCACCCAATCGATCCACCGCAGATAGTCCAGCCGATCCGGCCAGCCGAAACCAATCGCGTCCCCTTGGGATGCCCCGTGCCCCCTGGCATGGGGAAGCAGCACGTTATAACCAAAGCGCTCGTAAAACCTCCGGGCGAAGTCGCTAAGCTGCCTGGCGTCTCCGTTGTAACCGTGGGCAAGGATCACCGTATCGGCGCTGAGAGATCTTCCGGCAGTGCCGGCCCAGCCACGGACGGTACCCTGACCGTCATCCTGAACCCGGGCTGGAGATGCCACAAAGAGCCCCTCCAGCGTAAGGCCATCGTGAGAAACGATAACGGCCCGCTCATAGTTCTGTTCATCAACCCAGAGACGGGGCTGTTTGATCAGTCTCTGCGCTTCCGCCTTGAGGAAAGCCACGCTTCCGGGCAGAGGGGCCTTACGCTCAACTGCAACATGGTAGAAATAGCGGGGCGCGAAAAAAAATATACCCAGCGCTATAAGCAGTACCGCGCACAGCGCGGCGCCTATCGCCACCATAAGTCCTCCACCTGCGCGAAGCTTCATTTTGCCATGATAGATAGTGAATTAAAGCTGTGCTGATCCATTTCTTTCCTGTAGCAGATTACCTGGTTCCGGCCTGTTTGTTTGGCATGATATAAGGCAATGTCCGCGTAATTGATCAGATCCTGAAGGTGATCTTCGCTGTTCCGGTATGGTGTTTCCCCCGCCATACTGACGCCGAAACTGGCGGTAATGGACTGTTCCCCAGTATCAATGCTTACCCGGCTGGCTTCCAAAGAAGACCTGACCCGCTCGGCAATATTAAAACCCATTATTTTATCGGCGCCGTTGAAAAGCAGGACAAATTCTTCCCCGCCATAGCGGCCCATAAAGTCATTTTTCCGAAGAATCGCGGAGATAACCCGTACGGTATGGCGCAAAGCTTCGTCCCCCGCTACATGGCCGAAGGTATCGTTAAAACGCTTAAAGTGATCTATATCCATGATAGCCAGACAACAGGGAATGTTCCGGGTTTCGGCTATCTGAAGTTCTCCGGCTGCCCGCTCCAAAAAGGAACGGCGGTTCAGCGCCCCAGTAAGTGGATCGTGACTTGCCAAATACTTAAACCGGGATTCGCTTTTTTGGAGGGCTTCCAGCATGGAATTTTGCTGGGACACCTCGTTTTGAAGGCGGGTCTGGAATGTTTTAAGGCAGCCGGAGATGATGCCCTTTGCTTGGATCGTGGGAGAAATATCGCCGGTAGAGAAAGAATGGGCAATATTCCGGATTGCCGTAATGTCCTCGTGGAGCTCCCGCATAAGCGGTATCTCCGTTAGTTCCCCTTCCAGATTTGGAACAGCGCTGTCTTTCAGGAGTTTCCGTATATGTTCCAGTCCTTGAAATTCCCGTTCATCCATACGCTTCCTAGCCATCTTTTTATATCATCGGCGTAATTGCGCTAAAAAATAGTTAGTGTCTGCCTATAATGTGTCTACATTATAGACAGACACTCGTTAAAGGGGCAACCGGGTAAGGAAATACATTCCAATATTCACGACGAGCCTCAACCCCAGCCAGAGAATCACGAAAACCGCAATGGCGAGGCAGAGTCCCGTAAGGTAATTCACCAGACGATTCCGAAAGAATATCCGGTTGATCCGGTAGAGTACCGGCCTGGAGATGGAATCGATTATTCCCCAGAAAGAGCTGTACACATTCCGCTTGGTCAAATAAGCGATAAGCCGGAGAACCAACACAATGGCGCAAAAGCCCAGCAAGAAAGACACCGCCGACCAGACCGCTTGGAGGATCAGGGCCAGTATCAACCCCAATGTAATGACGCCGTAACGTCCCAGGGTGATAAAGATGCTGTTCGCTATCGAAAGCACGGCCATGGCGACGATGGGAGAAAGATCCAACGCTCCCAGCCGCAGAGAACGGAAACGGCGGAACCAATCCAGATAGGGATCGGTTATCCGGCAGAGAACCTCCGCCGGGCGGCCATAACCGGCCCCGTTGAACCAGGTAAGCATGACCCTGATGAAGATCAGAATCAGGTATAGGCTCGTGAGCCCTCCTAAAATTCGCATAATGGTATTCATGGTATTTACCTCCTTAAGCTCCCCAGGCGTTAGCGACCCCTTCGCAAAGGGTCAGCGCGTTCAGACAGGCGGCGTCCGCAGCGGCGTTGAGTTGGGGAGCTGCCCGGATAACTGTTTCGCCTGTCTGTGCGGGAACATGGATATACACGGCGCAGGAACCGGAATTCCCCTCCAGATAGTCCCGCAACAGGTAGAGGGCCTCTTCTCGTTTGGCCGCCTGCTCATTCAGCCGGATATGTATCTCCTGGTACGCCGGTTTATCCACCGGTTTATCCGCCGCCGGGACAGATTTTGTCAGGGACTTCGCGGCTTTGCTTTTGAGCCGTTTAAGGCTCGGCATGGTATCGGGATAAAAAACCATGCGATTTTTGAAAGAATCTTTTTTTATTTTACCTTTTAAGGCGGTGATAGTGTTCTCCGTCAGCTTATCCTTTAGATCATCCCACACCTTAGGGAAGAACGTAACTCCCATATCTCCCCGGTAGTCGGCGAGGGTTGCGTAGGCCATATCGCTGCCCTTCTGCGTGTGAAAAGGCCGGAGGTCTTTCAGGATACCGATAAGGAGGTATTCCTCTTTTGGATCCGCTTCGTCCGGGCGGGCGAGATTCAACGTCACTTCTTGTTCCCATACATCCCGGTATTCTTCCATCTGCACAGAGAGCGCTTCTTCCTGCTCGGCCAGGGTAGCCGCTTCCCCGGGCTCCACGCAGCTATCAGCCAGAAAGGTGTAGCGATCTTTGTCCGCTTGGTATTCGATCTTCCCCTTGATGACGGCAACCTGGTCTTCGGCGATCTTGTCTTGGCAGATCTCCCATACTTTGGGGAAAAAGGTCATCTCTATGTCGCCGTTGTAGTCCGCAAGCGTTGCGAAGGCCATTTTTCCGCCTTTGCCGGTGGTGATGGTTTTAATGGATTTGACGAGCCCCACGAGGATATACGTTCCGGGGATAATGGTTTCGAGACGACCGAGGTCGGCCTTTACGGTTTTTTGCCAGAGCTCCTTGTATTCATCCATGGGATGACCCGAAAAGTAAAAGCCTATGAGCTGTTTTTCCATGTTAAGCCGTTCCATGCGGCTTTTTTCGGGGAATTTATCAAACGCGAAATCCGGGTATTCTGTTTTATCCGAATCATCAAAGAGGTTGGTTTGGCCGAATTTCTTTTCGTTCTGTTTGTTCTGGGCGTACTCTACAGCCCGTTCAAAGTTGCCGAGCAGGGTTTCCCGGGAGACGCCGAACTGGTCAAAAGCCCCGGTTTGGATGAGCAACTCTATCGCCTTTTTGCCAACCGTTTTGATGTCTACCCGATCCATAAAGTCCATAAAGCTTTTGTAAGGACCTTCTTGCCGCTGATTGACGATCTCTTCCGCCGAAGCTTCTCCCAAGCCCTTGATGCCCAAGAACCCGTAGATGATCCGGCCATTCACCACGGCGAAGAGCTTATCTGAAAGGTTGATGTCCGGGGGGGAGATTTCAATTCCCATCTTCCGGGTTTCGTTGATGCACTCGGAAAGCTTGTCCTTGTCGGCGCTGTGGATCTCGTTGGTTAGGTTTGCGGCCATGAATTCTGCGGGGAAGTTAGCTTTTAGGTAGGCCGTATGGTAGGCCACCACTGCGTAACCCGCAGCGTGGGCTTTATTAAAGCCGTAGCCCGCAAAAGGAACCAAAATATCGTAGATCTCACCGGCTTTCGCTTCGGAAAAGCCCTGTTTTTTGGCTCCTTCCAGAAAGGGAATTTTTTCTTTATCGAGAATTTCCTTCTTTTTTTTACCCATAGCCCGGCGGAGCAGGTCGGCCTGACCCATAGAGTAACCCGCGACGATCCGGGCCACCTGCATCACCTGTTCCTGGTACACGATAACCCCGTAGGTCTCTTTAAGGACGTTTTCCAGACTGGGATCCGGGTAGCTGATGGCCTGCCGGCCATGCTTAGAGGCAATAAACTGGGGGATATTGTCCATCGGGCCTGGCCGATACAAGGCGTTCAATGCGATAAGATCCTCGATGGAAGATGGCCGGGCCTGTTTTAGGATCGACTGCATCCCTTCGGATTCAAACTGGAAGACCTCGAAGCTCTTACCCTCACCCAACATCTTAAAAGCGGCCTCATCGTCCTCCGGAGCATTTTCCATGCTAAAATCCGCATAGCTCCCCCCTCGCAGCCGGATCAATTCTTCGACTCGTTTAATCACGTCTAGCGTCTTGAGTCCCAGAAAGTCCATTTTTACAAGGCCGCAGGCTTCCAGATGGTTCATATCATACTGAGTGGCGATGCCGCCGGTCTTAGAGTCCCGATAGAGGGGCACAAAGTTGTGAAGCGCTTCTTTGCCGATCACCACCCCCGCCGCGTGGAGGCTCGAATGACGATTCAGTCCTTCCAACTTCCGGGCTAGGGCAAAAAGTTCGCTGTATTGGGGGTCTTGTTCCAGTTCCCGCAGTTTGGACTCCCCGGCAATGGCCTTTTGGAGCGTGATCTTTGGGTCTTTGGGGATGAGCTTAGTAATCATATCTGATTCGGGGATAGATATGCCCAACGCTCTGGCCACATCTTTGATCACCGCCTTGGCCCCCAGGGTTCCGAAGGTGATAATCTGCCCCACCTGTTCCCGGCCATATTTTTCCGTAACGTACTCTATCACCCGATCCCGGCCTTCATTGGCAAAGTCCACGTCAAAGTCGGGCATGGAGATACGTTCCGGGTTGAGGAAGCGCTCAAAAAGCAGGTTGTACTTGAGGGGTTCAATATCGGTGATACGCAGGGCATACGCTACAATAGACGCCGCCCCGGAACCCCGGCCCGGCCCTACGGGGATGCCATGTTCTTTGGCCCAGTTGATAAAGTCCGCAACGATAAGGTAGTACCCCGCAAAGCCCATCTGGATGATTGTGTCCAGTTCATACTTCCCTCGCTTTTGAACTTCTTCCCAGGCGTCCCCTTTGGCGGCGTACGCCTTGGGGTAGCGTTTGGCGAGCCCTTCCCCAGTCAAATGCCGGAGATATGCGCCGGCGTCCTGGAAACCCGCAGGCATTGTGAATTCCGGCAGGTAGTTGGGCAGATCCTTGGTCTTTATCCGGGGGACATCGGTCGCGCACCGCCCGGCGATCTTTACCGTGTTGGCGATTGCCTCGGGGTATTGGGAAAAGAGCGCGGCCATTTCATCACCGCTTTTGAAGTAGAACTGATCGCCGTAGTATTTCTTCCGTTTTTCCTCGGTTCGTACTTTGCCGGTTCCCACGCAGAGGAGAATGTCGTGGGCATCGTGGTCTTCCCGGTTCAGGTAGTGAACATCGTTGGTGGCCGCCAGAGGGATGCCGGTCTTGCGGGAGATTTCGGCAATTATCTTATTTATGTCTTTTTGAGAAAGCGCCCTATTTTTAAGCGCCCCCGAGGGTATGCCGTGATCCTGAATCTCCAGGTAAAAGTTAGGGTTCCCCGCCGCATCGCTTCCAAAGAGATCGCGGTAGTAGCAGGCTTTCTGCTCCGCGTCTTCCAGCTTTCCCGCCAGGATGAGCTTGGGGATCTCCCCAGAGACGCACGCCGACAGCGCGATAAGCCCTCCATGGTATTTGGCCAGAAGTTCCTCGTCAATCCGGGGCCGGTAGTAGAAACCTTCGGTGTAAGCAAAGGAGCACAGCTTTACCAGGTTGAGGTAGCCTTCCCGGTTGGCGGCCAAAAGAACCAGGTGATAGTACTTGTTGTCGCTTTCGGATCCCTTCTTCTCGAACCGGGAGCCGGGAGATACATAGACCTCGCAGCCGATGATGGGCTTGAGCGGGTTCTTTCGCTTTTCGTGCTGGCCTTTTTCGTTGATAGTCTCCTCACAGGCTGCCAGAAACTCCATGGCCCCGAACATATTACCGTGATCAGTCAGGGCCAGATGTGTCATTCCCAGTTGTTCGGCTTTGTCGGCTAAACTCATTACCGAAACAGCGGCATCTTGGAGGGAAAAATCTGAATGAACATGAAGATGAACAAATTCTGTCATAAACCAATGATAGTTCTCTTTGAGAGATTAGGGAATGAGGAACTTACTTCTCTTTACCGCTTGAAGGTTCGTTGCCGGAAGCGTTCTTCTGCGCTTTTTCCTTTTTCGTTTTGGTAATAATGCCCAATTCATAACCAAAATTGACGATTATCATGCTTCGATGGTAGAGGGGTTCTCCGGCGTTATTCTGGAATTCCCCCAGATCGTCGGCCCAGCGCGCGTCCAGGAAAAGGGAACCGGGTCCCGCCTTAACCCCGAAATAGATGCCGGCGGTATAACCCAGCGGCAGATCCAACGCATAGTCAAAACTGCTTCCTTGTACTAAGGCCTTGTTTTCCATCTGGCCGAGGGGCAGCGTATAGTAAACCCCTCCCTGAATTCCCATCGATAGGATATTCTCCCGAAGGCTGAACCGGGCGAGCAGGGGAAACATCAGGGACATTGATTTGAAGGGGCTCTGTTCGGTATTTCCATTATCAAGCCACGTAAATGAAGCATGGTCGGTGGTAAAAATTGCTTCCGCCTGAACATCTATCTGAAGCTTTCCCAAGGTGAACAGATGAACCGCGATGTGGAAGGCGGCGTTCATATTGACAAAATCCCAGAGAGGCGTGATATAGGGAAACGATATGCTCTGATCTTCCCAAAAGAGAGTCGACGACTGTGCACTTAACCGAAGGGAACCGCCGCCCCGCAGACCCAGGTAGAGCCATTTTTCTTTCGGCTCATTGACCGGCGCGGCAACAACGACAGGAGGGGGAGCTTCAACCGCCAGTGCATCCGCCAGTTCTTTCTCTTTTTCTTTCTCTTTGGCTTGCCATGAAAAAATCCAATTCAGCACCCCCGGCAGGTAATCCTCACATTCCTGCCGGTTCTGGGCGACCACCTCATCGGAGAAAATCAGCCGCTGATCGGTGGTGTCCCACAGGTAGAGCCGTAGATGGTACTGGCCGTCTTCCCCGAGGGTGACTTCTCCGGTAAGAGCATAGGGAGCCTCCTTCGTCAAGGAAGGGCTGGGACACACATAAGCCGGCTGCCCATTGGCGGGCACGTCCGAAGGCAGGTTATTCATGTCTACCGGTACCGGGGTAAATTCGGGCAGGGCGGAAGTAAAAATATTGCTTAAAACGGAAAAGTAATCGTCAACGAGATTCTGGGGCGATCCTCGGAATGGCACGGTGGATACGATAGATTTTTTGTCTTGGGCCCAGAGTCCTCCGCCATACAGGAAAAAGGCTATTAATGGCACTGCGAAAAATTTCAAATTCATCCTTAAATAAGCACCTTTTTCCTAAAGCTCTGATCTTCCCTGCTGAAATTGAGAATATACGACAACCTTTTACCATTATATTAATATCGTTCTATTAATGCAAAGATTATACAAAAATTCATCCGCCTTCCCCTAAAAAGTGTCTGTCTATAATGTAGACATATTATAGACAGACACTAAAAAAGGGGGTGACCGCATTACGCGATCACCCCCTCATACCAACGGCAGGCTGCTCTTACCGGATCCAGCCTTCGGGGTAGAGGATCATCGTCATGCCGCTCCGCTCCAGAAGACGCCGGGCCATGTCCTGTATATCGGCCTGTTTAACCTGGCTGTAGAGGGCGGGCCATTGGGTAAGCCGGCTGAGAGGCGCTTGGTAGAACGCTGCATTAGACGCCAAATGCTGGGCGATAAACCGGTTGCTTTCCATGGACTGCTCAAACTGCTTTTTGAGAGCCTCCGCCGCTTTGGTAAAGGTATCTCCATTGATGTCTCCCCTGGCGATACGCCGGATCTGTTCAACGACGGCGGCGCTGAGTTCCTCAGCCCGGCGAGGTTCACAGATAAAATAGCTCTGCATCATAAGTTCCCCCGATCCGGGCAGTAAAGATTGGGAAACATTGATTAAGATGGAATAAACGCCGCCGAGCTTTTCCCGAATTCCTTCGTTCAAGGTGATGTCCAGATATTCGCTCAAGACCGCCGCCTGAGTTTCTTTGAGTTCAGTGTACGCATCTTGCAGGAACCATGCCAGAAACACCATGCTTTTGTCTTCTTTGCCCTTGTAGAGTTTCTGTTCCTTATTGACGGGACGGCTAAAATCGGGTTCAGACCAGGTATTCCAGGTCTCTGTACGGGGTATAGAGGCCAAATAGGTCTCTACATAGTCCCTCAGCACCGGTAAATCCAGGTTTCCGGTGAATACGAATGTGTAATCCGCCGGATTGAGGCCCCGTTTAACAAAGGCTAGGGAATGTTCCACATCTATTTTGGAGAGATCGGACAGTTCCAGTGGTTTGAACCAGGGGCTGTTGCTATAAGCCGTCTTGAGCAGTTCGTCGGAAAAGTACGCTTCTGGGTTTTCGTTTCGTTGGGCAAGCTGCGTCCGGTACTGATCCAGTATGGCCCCTACGGCGTCCTGGTCGATCCGGGGTTGGGTAAAGCTTAGGTAAAGAAGCTCGAAGAAGGTTTCCAGATCCTCTTTGGTGGCCGCGCCCTCGAAGCCCCGCTGGTAATTTTCTATCCGTAAAGAGATAGCGATCTGTTTATCCGCCAGTTTCTTCATTAATTCCGGCTGGGAATAAGATCCAAGCCCGGAATGGCTCATAATATCGACCCCAAGCCGGGCGGAAATAATATCTTCAAGAGACGCGCTGGTAATTCCGCCCCTGGCTATAGCGGAAAAGGCAATCTCGTTATTCTGGTTTTGGGTCTCCTTGAGGAGTACCACCGCGCCGTTGTCCAATTCCCAGCGGGTTACCCCGGTATCGGCATCCACCAATTCGCCGGTAATAACCCCCGGCAGAGGAGGCTGCGCTATAAGCTGGGCGTCATCTTGCTTTGCCTCCTGGGGGCGGGCTATGCGTTCCCGCCGGCTTGCCGCTACCAACCGGCGGACGCTGGCTTCATCGGATGGCAAATTTGCCGCTTCCGCTTCCGGGGCGCTTATGAAAACCCGCAGATCGTCCGAGGCAAAGTAGTCTTTCGCGGCGGCGGCTATGTCCTGAGCGCTGATCCCTGGAAGCAGCTTGAGCACTGCGTCGAGCTGCCATTCAATATCTGTCATTGCCTGGCCTTCTAAAAAGTGCTGGGTAAGAGCGCTGACATAGCTGTTGGAATTCTGCCTGTCTTTTTCGGACACCATGCGCCGCAGATCCGAAATGAGCGCTCGTTTGGTTCGCTCAATCTCGGTGTTTGTAAAACCATAGCGAGCGATAGATTCTTTTTCACGTAGCAGCGCCTGAAGCGATTCTTGAGCCAGCGCCGGTTTTGCGATAGCAACCATGACGTAATAACGGGACTCCTTCCCGTAACGAACCTCCCCCGCGCCGGCGGCGGTAAAGGGATTCTCCTGCTTGGCAACAGCGTCATTCCAGCGGAAAGAAAGCATCCGGTCGATAAGCTCGCCGATTACCCCCTGACGGAAAGATGCGATAGTACCATCTAATTTCTTGAGAGGCCGCTTGTAGTAAAGATCTATCCTGATATTTGGGTACTCAGGATCGGTGAAGATACCTACATCCACATTGCCCTTCCGGGGCGGCGGCAGCTCATAGTAAGGCCGCTTCAGCGTTTCTTGAGAAGCGGGGGCGCTGAAATGAGAGGCCAGTTCCGCTTCTAGAGCCGCGCCGTCAAAATCTCCCACCAGGATCAGCGCCATATTATCTGGCCGATACCAGGTTTTGTAGAAGTTCTCCAATTTTTCCGCAGGGGAATTTTGGATAATCTCCGGCAGTCCAATCGGGAGCCGGTTCTCGTAACGGGATCCTTGGAAGATGATGGGCAGCATCTTCCGTTGAATACGCTCACCGGCGCCCAGCCTGGAACGGTATTCTTCTATAATAACCGGACGTTCATCATTCACGTCTTTCGGCTCAAAGGTGATAGCATGGCTCCAGTCGTCGATTACCGCCAAGGCTTTTTCGGGGATACGTTTTACCCCATCGCCGTCGCTTTCTACCGGGACTTCAATGCCGTAAACCGTCTCGTCAAAAGAAGTGTAGGCATTCGCATGAGCGCCGAAACGCATCCCCAAGGAACGGAGGTAGTTGAGCAGTTCCGCCTCGGGAAAGCGGGCGGTACCGTTAAAGGCCATGTGCTCCACAAAGTGAGCCAGCCCCTGTTCATCGTCTTGTTCCAGCACCGAGCCGGCGTTTACCGCCAGCGTAAGGAAGGCCCGGTTTTCGGGCTTGGTGTTCTCCAGGATATAATAGCGGAGACCATTTGGAAGGGTTCCCTGCCGGACACTGGTCATAAACGGTACAAGTTCGCTTCCCTGTCCCAAACCGCCGTAAAGGTCTCCCTGCCGGGCGCCGGACGCGCAGGCAGTCAAAATAAAGGCCGGAATCAGAGATACCACGATACCGGCCACGCCGAAGAATGTACGGAAAGAATGTTTCTTTATACGCATATATGCAACTATAACTGTTTTGAACGAAATAATCAGCTATACGAACCGTTATTCGGGGATCTCGAATACCCCATCGAGTATATGTTTGGGCTGATAGGGAAAAAGGGGAATGTCCTCGATGCGTGAAACCCCCGAAAGCACCAGCACGGTTTCTATCTCAGACTCGACGCCGGCCACTATATCCGTATCCATGCGGTCGCCGATGATCACCGTTTCCTCCCGGCGGGCATTGAGGCAGCGCAGACCATGGCGCATCATGAGGGGGTTCGGCTTTCCCACAAAGTAAGCTTTTTTGCCGGTGGATAGTTCAATGGGGGCTACCAATGAACCACAGGCCGGAACAATTCCCGTTTCCGTAGGGCCGGTAAGATCGGGATTGGTTCCGATAAGCCGCGCGCCGCCTATGACGAGCCGTACCGCCCGTTCTAGACTTTCCAGTGAATAGCCCCGGCTTTCCCCTACCACGACATAATCGGGATTCACGTTGTTCATAGTGAACCCCGCATCGTAGAGGGCCTGGATAAGTCCTGGTTCGCCGATAGCAAAGATCGAACCTCCGGGACGCTGCGACGCAAGGAAGCCCGCCGTGGCCAATGCGCTGGTATAAAAATGCTGCGGGTCTACCTTGATCCCCAGGCGATCAAGCTTCTGGGAAAGTTCCAGAGGAGAACGCTCGCTGGAATTGGTAAGGAAGATATAGGCTTTTTTATTGGTATCTAGCCAGTTTACAAATTCTACCGTCCCTTTAAGCAGTTGATTTCCGTGGTATATAACCCCGTCCATATCAATGATAAACGCTTTTTTATTCCGGATGAGTGATATATCTTTCATTGTTGTATAAGTGTAACCGATCCGCTGGATGTTCGCAACCTCACCACATTTGACTTTACAGTAGAAGATAGAAGCCAAATAACCTTATAAATCTATCATTCTTTGAATAAAACACCTATTTCTTACCGCAAAGCGCGTTCAAAAAAATTGACGGCTCCGAAAGATAAATTTTATATCTAACAGAGGAGTAAATATGAATAAAAACTTGATGATACTGCGGGCCGTCTGCATAGCGGCGGTAATCGCAGGGGCAGGCTGCCAGAGCGCGCGTGGACAAAACGTCAGCGTGGATACAATGCCGGCGAATATCGGGCCGAGGAACTTGAAAGAAATGGCGCTGGTTCCTGGCGGGACGTTTCTTATGGGAGGCGTCAATGCTAACGAGCGCCCCAAACATACGGTAACTCTGAGCGCTTTTTATATCGGGAAGTATGAGGTAACGGTAGGAGCCTTTCGTGCATTTGTAGAAGCGACAGGATTTGTGACAACAGCGGAAACTGACGGCAGAGGAGGCGATGTAAATACCGGGAGCAAATGGGAAAGAAAGACCGTCGCGAACTGGAAAAACCCCTATTATTTTAGGCAGACGGACGAACACCCGGTGGTACTGGTAAGCCGGTATGACGCGGCGGCGTACTGCAACTGGCTGAGTGAACAGGAAGGCTTAACCCCGGCGTATACAGTGGAGGGAACCAGCATTACCAGGATCCCCGATGCGGATGGATACCGGCTGCCAACCGAGGCGGAATGGGAATACGCAGCGCGGGGAGGAGCCGGATCCCCAGGGAACTACCGGTATGCCGGCAACAATAATATTTATGCGGTTGCGTGGTATAACGAGAACAGTAACAGCAGAACACACGAAGTAGGAAAGAAAGCCCCGAATGGGCTTGGCCTTTACGACATGAGCGGGAACGTCTGGGAGATGGTTTGGGACTGGTACGGCGACTATAGCAAGAATGTACAGACAGATCCCTTGGGTCCTTCTTCGGGTACACAACGCATAAGGCGTGGCGGCGGCTGGGACAGTAACGAAGATAATCACCGGACAACAGCAAGGTTTACCGATGTGGAACCGGAATTTCGGGCCAGTAATGTAGGCTTCCGTATAGTCCGTTCGTATCAGCCCAACCACAAATAAGGCGCGGCGGGGCCGGGACTCTGGTAATCCGTATTCCGTCTCACCCCGGCCCCCCGTGAGTTATTTAGAGTCTGTCCATAATGTAGACACATTATGGACAGACTACCTTAAAACCGCATTTTCGTAGCCTTGGCGAGAAAATGCAAGGTCTGTCCACAAAGTAACCAACTTTGTGGACAGACAC
>JAIRPG010000047.1 GCA_031257105.1 Treponema sp. | reverse complement strand
ACTTTGCGGACAGACCTTGCATTTACTCGCCTAACGGCTGCGAAAATGCGTTTTTTAAGGTGGTCTGTCCATAATGTGTCTACATTATGGACAGACACTGGTTATGAAACACGTCTCGTTTTCCCGCGCGGATTGTAAATATCCGGCGGTATCGGTAAGAATACCGTGGTGGTTTTTTATATGTAATACGCGGGTAGCGTACTTTAGCGCGTTTTCTATGTCATGGGAGACCATGATTATCGTAATACCCATCTCCCGGTTTAATTTTGCGAGGAGCGCGTACAACTCCGCCGCCGCTTGAGGATCGAGCCCCGCAGACGGTTCGTCCAGCACAAGCATACCGCGCAGCGCGCATAAAGCGCGGGCTATGAGGACGCGCCGCTGCTGCCCGCCTGATAGTTCCCTATAACAGCGATCTTTCAGGTCAGCGATGTTAAGCAGCTTCATATTTTCCAAAGCGGCGCTTTTCTCTTTGCCTGAATAAAACGGACGAAATCTCAGACCGCCCGCCATTCCGGATAGAACAATTTCTTGAGCGCTGGCGGGAAAATCTTTTTTTAAGGCGGTCTGCTGCGCAAGATACGCCGCGCCTTTTCCTTTAAGATCGACTGAAAATTGTATGCCGCCTCCCAGCGGCTCGATGAGTCCTAAAACGCCTTTTACAAAGGTTGTCTTGCCGGAACCATTTTCCCCCGCGACACACATATAATCACCTGAATTTATTACAAGGGAAATGCCGTTCACAACAGCATATCCATTATAGCCGAATGAGACATTTTCGCAGATGATTAAACTTTCCGCGTTCTTTTTCATTACCATCCTCCATCGAAAATTCAGAGAGGAAGATCGATTCAGAAGCTCAATTTTACTTTTAACGCAACCGGCGTTAGGGGAAAAAAGCAGAGGGGCGGAAAAAGCCTGACAAGGGCCTTCCGGAAAGAAACGGCGAACCCCGCCGCAAGAACCGCGGCGCAGGCGCGTCCTATGCCTTCCAGCAAGGCCCGGGCATTTCCTATTTCTAAGCAGATGGGACAAGGTTCACCGGTACAGTCATGGTCAAGGCGGCTTACGATAATAATTTCCGCGAAAAAGGCAAAAAACGCCATCATCCCTATAAAGAGAAGGAGCCCTATCCTGTTTCTTGGACCGTCCGGTATATTTACCATGCGTTAACTATACTCCGGCGAAAAATCTTTAGCAAGCGGCTGTGCCGAGCTTCCCTCTGTCTCCCATCTTGCCTTATACTGAGCCTCTACTAACGGTCGATTCAATATTATGGAGGATTTTATGCAGTCTGAGTTTGTTCACGCCGGTATCTGGTCGGTTGTACCGCCTCTGGTGGCCATCGTCCTGTCCCTTATCACCAAGGAAGTAATCTTTTCGCTCATCATCGGGATCATGTCGGGGGCGTTGATCTTCAGCGTCCTGACCGGCCTGGGAGCCGTCGGCGTCTTTACCGTTACTATCGATACCATGATAGCCAAGCTGGCCGACGGGGATAACGCCGCCATGGTGATCTTCCTTGCCCTGCTGGGGGGGCTTGTGGCGGTCGTTACCAGGGCCGGGGGATCTTCCGCCTACGGGGTCTGGGCGGCGGGAAAGATCAAGTCCCAACGGAGCGCGGGGCTCCTCACCGCCTTTCTGGGCCTCCTCATCTTTATAGACGATTATTTTAATTGCCTTACCGTGGGGACGGTTATGCGCCCCGTAACGGACCGGCACCGGATCTCCAGGGAAAAGCTGGCGTACATCATCGACGCCACGGCGGCTCCGGTGTGCGTTATCGCGCCCATATCGTCCTGGGCCGCGTCGGTTATCTCCTATTATCCCACCGAAACGGGCATCACGGGAATGCAGGCCTTTGTTGGTTCCATCCCGATGAACCTCTACGCGGTGCTTACGATATTCATGGTAATATGGATGGCTATCCGCAAAACGGGCGACTACGGGCCCATGGCCGGGGTACAACGCCGGGCCGAAGCAGGGGGCGCCATCAAAGAGGGCGCCCTTTCCCCATCCGGTGATGGCGCGGAAACGGTCAATGAGCTTGACCGGCTCCAGGTTTCCGCCAAGGGTTCGGTTCCGGATCTTATCATCCCCGTGGCCTTCCTCGTGATCTTCTGCGTGCTTGCTATGCTCTGGTACGGCGGATTTTGGGACAAAGGCGGCGAAACCTACCGCGACATTCCCGGCGCTTTCGGGAACACTTCCGCCGGTTACGCCCTGGCGTTAGGGGGCTTCTGCGCCCTTATCATCGCGTTTCTGCTCTTTGTGCCCCGGGGCCTGGTGGGTTTTAAGGATTTCTTTTCCACCCTGGGCGCGGGGATAAAGTCCATGACCCCGGCCATCATCATCTTGACCCTGGCCTGGACCATCAGCGGCATCTGCCGGGATTCGCTCTCCACGGGGAAATACGTCGCGGCCCTGGTGGAAGCCTCGTCCATGCCGGTGGCGCTGATTCCGGCGATCATGTTCCTTATCGCGGCGGCCCTCTCCTTCTCCACCGGAACCGCCTGGGGAACCTTCGGCATCCTCATCCCCATCACCATCAGCATTTGCGACATTGTAGCGCCCCACCTGTCGATTGTTTCCCTCTCGGCGGTCATGGCGGGCTCGGTATTCGGCGATCACTGTTCACCCATCTCGGATACGACGATCCTCTCCTCCACCGGGGCGCGGTGCAACCATATCGATCATGTTTCCACCCAGATACCCTACGCCCTCACCGTGGCGGCGGTCTGTTTTGTGGGATACCTCATCGCCGGAGCCGCCGCGCCTCTGGGCCTCGCCGTAAGCGCGATCATTACGCTGCCGGTTTCCATCACGCTGCTGGTGACGCTCCTTTTACTGCTGCCCAAGCGCTGGAAGCCGCGGGCCGCATGAAATTCATCCATACCGCCGATCTGCACCTGGGGAAAATCTTCCATGAATGTTCTCTTGCCGAAGATCAGCGGTATATGCTGGATCAACTGGCGGCGATCCTGGAAGACGCATCGTACCGGGCGCTGCTTATCTCCGGCGACGTATACGACCGGGCTATTCCCCAGGCGGAAGCGGTGGGTCTTTTCAGCGATTTTCTGGGGGAGCTCAAGCGGCGTCGTCCGGATTTGACGGTTCTTATCCTGCCGGGGAACCACGATTCCGCGTCCCGGCTCGGTTTCGGCAGAGACCTTTTTTCCGCCCTGGGGATTCACTTTATAACCGATCCCGAAGACGCGGTAAAACCTGTCCCGGTCGCCGGCAACGAAGAGCGCTGCGCGTTTTTCTTGCTTCCCTTTCTGAACCCCGGCAGCCTCCGGGAACCGGCGGAGAAGCCGACGGGGGAGCCGGCGGAAGAATCGGCGGGGGAGCCGGCGGGAGAGCCGGTTCGATCCCAGGCGGCCTTGGCGGAAGTGGCGGCGGCGCGGCTGGAAAAAGCCCGGATGTCGGCGCTTGCCGGGGGGGCGGATTACGCGGTTCTGGGAGCCCATCTTTTTACCTCAGGCGGCGTTGAATCCGGGTCGGAGCGGGTCTTTCTGGGAACCGCCGAGCGGGTAAGGGCGGATCTCTTTAAGGGCTTTGATTATGTGGGCCTTGGGCATTTGCACCGGGCGCAGCAAGCCGGTAAAAACGCATGGTACGCCGGAAGCCCCCTGGCGTACTCCTTTGACGAGGGGAAGTACGAAAAAGTTTTCCTGTCGGTGGAACTAAAAAAAAGCGGCGCCGAGGTTACGCCTCTTCCGGTTATTCCCCAAAAAAAGCTGCGGAGCCTCCGGGGTTCCTTTCGCTACTTCTTTGAAAACAAGGATGATCCGGTTTTAGCGGAGGCGGCGAAAGATTACCTGGAAATCATCCTAACCGGAGAAGAACTGACGGAAAACCCTCTGGCGCTGCTCCGCCCCCGTTTTCCTTTCATCCTATCGATAAAGCAGGAAGCGGCCCAGGCCGTGTTGGCTCAAGCCGCCTTTCAGTCGAAATTAGAGGCGGAGGGGGGGATCGGTCAAGATTTTAGGGACTTCCTCTCCGGACTATACGGCGCCGACACCGCCGCCGGCGATGAAGCGGAAAAAATACGTCTTTTCCAGGAACTACTCCGGGAGATAGAAGGAGCGGAGAACGATTTATGAAGCCCGAAAAGCTCACGATGCGGAATTTCGGCCCCTTTACCGGCACGGAAATTATCGATTTCAGCGTCCTGGACGGCCTCTTCCTGGTAAGCGGAAAAACCGGCGCGGGAAAGACCACGATCTTCGACGCCCTCTGCTTCGCGCTCTATGGGTCGGTTCCCGGCAGCCGGCGGAACCATCTATCCCGCCTGAGAAGCGACTATGCCCCGGACGGCGCGGACTGTTTTGTTTCCCTGGAATTTTCCATTGGAGAGAAACGGCGCCGTATCGACCGGAGCCCGAAAGGACGCGGCGCGGTGAGCGGCGCGGTGAGCGGCGCGGTGAAGGGTAAAACCGATCCCGGCGCGGCGGTTCTTTACGACATCATCAGAGGAGAGGCGGTGAATCCCGTCTCGAAAAAATCCGAGGTGGATCAGCGGATCCGGTCTCTCATCGGCCTTGAAGCGGAGGAATTTTTTAAGATCGTCCTGCTCCCCCAGGGAGAATTCGCGGAATTTCTCCGGCAGAGTACCTCCGAGCGCCGGGATGTGCTGGGGAAGCTGTTCCCCGTAGACCGGGCCGTCCGGATTCGGGAATTGGCCCAGGAGAAGGCCAGAGAAGCCGCCCTGGAAAGCCGGGAGGCCGAGCGCGCCCTCTTGGAGATCGGCAAACGGGTCTCCTTTGATACCTACGACGATGCCCACCTGCGCGCTGAACGGGCGCTGGAAGAAGCCCGATCCCGTATCGCCCATATCTCCGGAGAAATCGTCCGGCGGCGGGAACTCCTGTCTCTGCGCCGCCAGGAAACGGAGACGCTTGAACGGCTCAAAGCGTCCCAAACGGAACGGGAACGGCTTGAAGCGGAGGCGCCCGCGATACGGGAAAAGGAAGAACGCCTCGCCTTGTCCCGCAAGGCTCAGCCGCTGCGGCATCACCTGATCCTTGCCGGAACAAGAAAGACGGAGGCGGAACAGGCGGAAGCGGAACGGATTGCCGCGGAAAAAGAAAAGGCCCTGGCCCATGACGCGCTGCGCCGGGTGGAAGAACAATCTCCGCTCATGGGCGCCCTCGAAGAAGAATCCCGCGCCCTCACCGAAAAACGGCCTATCCTTCTGGCGGCGATAGAGGAAGAAGAAAAGCTCCGCCGGGATACCGTGGAAGCGGAAACGCTGCGTTCCCGTCTGGAGCGTCTTTTGGAAGAAAAAAACACCCGGCAAGCGGCTCTTGAGCGGAAGGAAGAGGAGATCCGGGCGCTGCAAACGCGGGCCGCCGAAGCGGATGAACTCAACGCCCGGTGGGAACGGGAACGGCTCATCTTTGACCGTCTGGGGGAACTAAAAAAAATTTCAGGCGAGGCGGAAGTCCTGAACGGCGAAATGCGAGAACTGGAGAAGAAGCTGGACGAGATAGGCTCAAGCGGTAAAGAGCTTGCGCGCCGCATTCCTATCCTCGAAGAAGAGCTTAGGAGGCTCAAAGAGGAAAAAAAACAGAAAGAACAGGCGGATATGGCCGCCTGCTTGGGGGCCGGCCTGAAATCCGGCGAGCCGTGCCCGGTCTGCGGTTCACGTGAACATCCCCTGCCCGCCGCCGCCGCGGCTCCGGTATTCGGCCTCGACGAGCGGATCGGCGCGCAGGAACGAGCCCTCAAGGACGCCGCCGGAAGCCTTGCCGCCCGGAACGCAGAGGGGGAATCCCGGAGGGAGGAGTATGAACGTCTCGAAAAACGTCTGGCCGCGTTGAAAGATCGTTTTAACGCGGTCGGAAGGGACGGTATGCCGGCGGAAATGCCGGCGGACGACGCCTTCATTCCTTCCCTTTCCGAGGCTGCCGGAGCGCATACAATCCAGCTTGAGCGGCTCAACCTCGTTACCGCCAGAAAAAGCGACGCCCAGCGGGCGCTGACCCAGCTTACCGGCCTCTACCGGGAGCAGCGGAGTCTCCAGGCCATCAGCACCGAGCGGGAGAAGGAATACGCCGCTCTGGAAGAAAAGCGCCGGAATCTGGCCGCCGAAATCTCTCGCGCCGCGACCCGGCATGAATCTCTAAACGCCGGGCGGCCCGGCGCGGCGGCGCTCGCGGATCTGGAACGCCGGCTTAAAGAGATCGGAGAACGGCTTCGGAACTACCGTGAAGCCGGAGAAACGGCGAGGAACCATTTTGCAGCCGCTTCCGCACGGGCGGAACAGTCCCGGCGGGACGCCGAAGAACGGCTGGCCCTGCATGGGGAAGCCGCCGGCGCGCTGAAAGAGGCTCTGGCGGCCTCCCCTTTCGCGGGAGAGGAAGCGCTTACCGAGGCGCTGCTTCCCAGCGAAACCGAAACCCGTTGGGAGGACGCAATCCGCCGCTGGGGAACGGAGCGTTCCCGCCAGGAATCGCTGGAAACCGAATTGCGGCGGAGCCTTGACCGTATTCGGGGGGAAGGGGAACGCATCGCTCAAAGCTTGGAGGCCGCCGGCGTCACCGTTGGCGACATTGGCGGCGAGAATACCGGCGGCGAAGAAGCGCGAATTGAGCTTTTGGCCAAAAAACAAGAAGCCGCGGAAACGGAGCGGGATCGGGTTATGGGAGAACTGCTTACCCTCGAACGGGATAGAGCTTCGCTGAAGGAAGCCCATGAACGGTTTCAGCGCCTCGCCGCCGAAAGCGGACGCCTTAACGCCCTGGCGGACGATCTTTCAGGCAAGAATCCCCAAAAGATACCGTTTGACGCATGGCTTTTGGGTCGTTACCTCATGGAAGTAGCGCTTTTCGCCACCCGCCGGCTCGAGCGGATGAGCGAGGGCCGTTATTCCCTGCTTTTAGATAACTCAGGAGAACGAAACCGGGGCTGGACAGGGTTGGATCTGGCCGTGTTCGATGCGTATACCGGTAAAACCCGGCCCTGCGCCACCCTTTCCGGGGGAGAAAGCTTCATGGCGTCCATTAGTCTGGCCCTGGGCCTTGCCGATTCCATCCAGAACCGTTCAGGAGGGATACGCCTTGACGCGGTTTTTATCGATGAAGGGTTCGGCAGTCTCGATGAAGGAACCTTGGACAAAGCCCTCGTTATTCTTGATGAACTGCGGAATCAGCGGATGGTAGGCGTCATCTCCCATGTGGGAGAACTGCGATCCCGAATCCCCAGCCGGATAGAGGTTATCAAATCAGGAACGGGCTCCAAGATACGGTATGTAACGCAATAACAGCTTGGAAAAGGAATCCTTATAGCCTGTGCACCGAATCGAAGGTTCGCGCCAATCGGGTTTTGCAACAGCCTCTTATTATAGTATAATGGCCTATGTTTGAGTATAAAACCAAAGGAACCTGTTCTACAAAAATCAGCTTTGACCTCAAAGACGGCGTCGTCCATGAAGTGGTCTTTACCAACGGCTGCAACGGTAATCTCAAGGCCCTCTCCCGGCTGGTGGAGGGGATGCGCGTGGAAGAACTCGTCAGCCGTCTAAAAGGAATAGAATGTGGCGGACGAAAAACCTCCTGCGCGGATCAATTGGCCGGGGCGGTGGAACAAGCGGCGGGCGGCGTGAACCCTCGGTGAGAGGGCTACCCTCGATGAGAGGGCTCCCCTCGGCGAGAGGGCAGCCAGCAGAGTTCGCCCGTTTGCCAGGTGAAAGAATAGTCCGGATCTCCCCTCTCCAGGGGTTTCCAGATCAGATTGGCCAGCGCGGCGGCCTGGAAAGAGAAGACCGGGGGAGGAAGCGCGTCCAAGACGTTCTTTTCCGCGTCTTCAGCGTTTAACCCGGCGTCCGGGCGGATGAGGGCGGCGCAAAGCGTCGGGGAGAAGAGCCGCCGGGAACCCGGCGGAAGGGAGAACGGCGTATCCGGGCAGGAAAAATTGAGGGCGGGCCCCCAAAGCAGGGGGCCGCCGGGACAGACGATAAACCTTCCCGGCCCGGTTTGGAATCCGCCCGCTCCCGCCTTGCTCCGCAGGGAACGGGCCGCCGCTTTGAGTTCTTCCCGCGTCCAGGGCCGTTCCGTGAGGGCAAACGGGGCCATCTCAGGAAAGGAATACGCTCCGGCAAGACCGGCGGCAAAGAGCCGGGCGCGGTATTCCCGCATGATCCGGCGGTAATCCCGGTGTGGAACGAGAACGACAAAACGGCGCATCCGGCAGGTTTCCTTCATTATCTTTTTCACCTATACTAACATCAACCGTATAACTGAGGAAGAGATATGAAGTATAAGACTAAAATCCTAGCCGACCGCTTAACATCCGCTTTATCCCAATGGCCGGGAGTGGAGTGCGTTTCGCTTAACGAGGCCGCCCTGCCGGATACGCTGGATCCTTATTTCGCCCTAATTCTAGACGTGTTTTATTCCGGCCCGATTCCCGGCAGCGAAGAGCGGAACAAGCTTTTCGGCGATGATGTGGCGGCCTTTGAAACCTCCAGCCAAGCGTGGAAAGATCGCTTCCTGGTAGGGGAAATTCCGGTGCGGATCGAGTATAAGGCCGCCGTCCGTATAGAGGAACTGGTATCCTTTACCGACACGCGGCGGGACGCTCTCTGGCTTATCAAAGATTCGGGAACCTACGGCTTCTACCGCCTGGCCCATGGAGACGTGCTTTTCAACCGGACGGGCTGGATCGACGCCATAAGGAATCGGCTTCAAAAAATTGATACCGAATTCTGGGAACGAATGAGGGATGCCGGCCAATCGAAGATGGAACATTTCCTGGGAGATTTAGGCGCCGCAATGGTGCAAGGCGATGATTTTTACTACCTTATCTCTTCGTCCGGATTCATAAAATACGCCTGCTTGACCTTATTCTGCATAAACCGCCGGTTTGAGCCGTCCCATCGGGCTTACTATAAACAGGTGATCGCCCTTCCCAAACTGCCCGAATCGTTTCCCGCTCAGTTGGAGACTTTTCTCCGGGGCGGAACGGGGATCACCATGGATCGGAAATACTCCCTCGCCCAGCTTATCGCACGGGGGATAATCGCCCTTTGATGAACATCCTGTCCTGGGGAACCTTCAAGCGCGCGTTCCTCTTCCTGCCGATCTTCCTGTGTTCCTGCGCCGAGGTGAAAAAGATCGCGGAGATTCCCCATTACGGCTTGGGCGGAACGACGCTCTACGGTTTTTCCAAGGACGCCGTCATGGGAAAAGCGGATCTTTCCGGCGTTGATCCCGCCAGAGCGAAGCCCCTCCGCTACGCGCTTGAGCCCCCCCCGGTGGTTCCGGAGGACTGCTCGCTGGAACTCATCTACCGGTTTGACGCCGGTTTTTCAGCCTCAGGCGGCAAGCGCGCGGACGCGCCGGTATTGACCCTGGAAATAGGGAACGATTCCTGGATCCTCCCGCAAGACGCTCCCTTCCCCGGTTTTCAGGCGTCCCCCGCCGGGATAAGCTATGCTGTGCCGGTTGCCGAAGGGCCTTTGGAACGTTTTCGCCTGAATTTCTCCGCACATTCCGAAGCAGCCCCCTCCGAAAGCGGCGGCGGGCAATTTCCCCCCGGCGCTTCCCTGGAGATAACATCTTTCGCCCTGATCCCCCGGTGGTATGGTTTCGTCTCAGGCGGGGAGGATCCGGTACGGTTGACCCCTTTCGTATCCTCTGATAACGGCGCCGCCGCCAATACCATCGTCATAGAGCCGCCCGCCCGTTACCGGCCTGTCCGCGCCGTGGAGCTTACCCTCGCCGGGGCGGGAAGCCGGGTTGAAATTACGGGAGCGGCAGCGCGGATAGAGCACGCCTTCTCCGCCGATGCACCGCCCTGGGAACTGCGGATTCCCCCGGCGCTGCTTTCCACCCTCCAATGGCCGTTGTCGATCTCCGCCGAGACGTTTCCCGCAGCGCTGGAACTGTCTGATTCGCCGACCCGTCCATTCCCCATGGAGCCAATTCCCGCCGATCCGGGGCTCGTCCTGAGTTACCCGCAAGATACCTGGCGGGATCGCCGCTACGAGGTATTTCGCTGGCCCCGGTTCCCCGCCATTCTGATCTTTGATACCGCCGACTATGCGGTTCAGGAACGGCTCTTCAAACGGCTCGCTTTTTTTATCGAAAAAGCGGGCTACCGGGGCCGTCTGCTCACCGATAAAGAGATGGAAGGGCTCCACGGCTGGAACGCCCACGACTACCGGGGGGAGGATCTGGCCCGGTTCTTCGAGGCCGCCCGGCTTTCTTCTTTTCCCCTTTCTCCTGAAGAGCGGGAACTTGAAGCGGTCTTGCTTGGTTCCGGCATCCTCCGTCAGGAGGGAGAAACGCTGCGGGCCGGCGAGGGAGCGGTCGTCTCCATCTCACGGGAATCTTCAGCGGCCTCGCGTTCGCTCTTTATGATCCACGAGGGTTTTCACGGCATCTTCTTTATTGACGAAGATTTTAACCATTTCTGCCGCGCCCGCTGGGAGAAATTGAATCCCCAAGCCAAACGTTTTCTCCTCTCCTTCTTCGATTATCAGCATTACGACATTAAGGATTCATACCTCGTGGTAAACGAGTTTATGGCCTACTGTTTACAACAGCCGGTATCGCAGGCGGGATGGTACTTTGGGGAAAAGATCGCGGCGCAGATCGAAGCTTCCACCTGGCGCTATACGGTGCTGCCCCCAAAAGATGAGGCGCGCGGCGTATGGCCCCTTCTGGCGCGCGTTTTTACCGAGGAAGCGGAAGCCCTTTCGGATTACGTCGAACGGCGCTGGGGCCTTGCGGCGGGACGAATCAACGCGGCGGATATTCATTAAAACGTGTAGGTCAGGGCGGTTCTGATGAAGGCGTTGGAACGGTATTGGCCCAGTTCGCCTTCTTCACTGCCGCCAAAGATACCTCCGGATAGTTCCAGAGCCAGCGCTCCTCTCGTCCAGATGACGGCGGGGATGATGTAACAATCCATGTCTTCAATGCCCCACAGCGCCGCGGTGCGAACCTCAAGCTCGTCCCGAAAAAATTTTCTGGAAAGGACGAACATGAGCCTGGTTGAGGTAGCGGAGGATCCCGCCTCGACATCGGCGGCGCGGTTGCCGTCCACCTTGTCGTGGAAGAGCCGTACAGAACCGCCGCCCTGGAAGTTGAAGTTTATCCGCCACGCCAGATCCCGGTCAAAGCCAACCGACCAGCCGAGGGAGGGGTTGTAGACCCCGCCGTCATCCCCGGCCAAATCGCCGGTAATGAACGCCGCCACTTCCGCCCGGAGGTTGAATCCGGCGATTACCTGGGCGTAATCCACGCCGATCTGGTGGTAGCGGTTATAGGCGGCGCGGGGAGCAAGGAGAACGGGCGCTTTGGCTCCAAGCGCTTCCTCAGCGGCCTCCGGGGTCATCTGCCCGGACATAACTTTTTCAAATATATCACTCACCGCTTGGGCGTAGTCCTCTATGCCGGGAATCCACACCGCCGGACGGGATAGAAAGCCGGAGTAGTACTGAGCGCCCAGATCAACCGGGCCGATGGTGGTGGTAAAACGGAACCCTCCCTGGGCGTATTCCAGCGTATCGGTAGGGGGCGGCTCAACTTTAAAGCTATTCACCAGGTTCTGACCGGCTATCCGTTCCGCTACAATAGAACGCAGCGCGGGATCCGTTTTATCCAAGATCCCCGAAACAAAGGACGCGGGCAGCGCCGTCAGTTGAAAAGGCGCCCAGCGCCCGCTCCCGGCAAACCGGTCGGCCTCGAACCGGGGGATAAAGACCGCCTCCACCTTGGAGAACAAACCGGCGCGGTAAGAAGCGCGGATCAGGGGCAGGGGGATCTTTTTCCCCAGGACGTCGGTCATACCCGTCAAGTCGGTGTAGTCCATGGGGTTGATCACATCGAGGGGCCCCAGGTTATCCGCCTTGCCCCAGATGAGCTTCCTCATGCCCGCTTCGACATCGAAAGCGCCGAAGGAGGTTCTTACATAGGCTTCATCAAAGGAGACGATTGAAGCGGGAATATTCACGTCCGGCTTGAGGTTAAGGTTGATAACCCCTTCGGCGATGGACGCGGCGGCCCTGAAGTTGAGCTTTCCTGAAAAGAGCGCGCCCGGCGACTGATGAGCCAATTCATTGACATACCAGACCGGTTTCACGGCGGCCTCGCCGCCTACGCCGACATTCAGGGCAAAAACGGAACCCGAACCGCCTGATACGGCTTCATCGTCAAACCCAAAACCAAAATCGTCTTGAGCCGCCGCCTGGAGCGCCGGCCCCAAAAGAAGCGCCGCCCAAAAAAGCGGGGCGGCAAAGCGTCCGCGGTTGTTTTTCATCAGTACCTCCCGGTCTCAAGGTAGGACGTGGTAAAGACCCCATCGGGAATGCGATCATCGTATTTAAGAATTTCCGAGGTAATGGTGGTCGATGTTCCCGCCGCGACGGTACTCATCCGGGTAACGATAGGACTGAGCCTGCCCTGCACATCCTTCACTTCCAGGATCTCCAGCACTTTAACGAGGGTATTCCGCCGGTCGTAGAGTTCCAGCTTGTACGCAATTCGGTCGGCCTTATCGATCCAGGATACCATTCGGGAATACTGGTACGAGTTATCTTTCGGTTTGGACTCGATCACAAAGCACGTTTTCCCGTTGAAGGCTTCCTCCCGGAGCAGGGTGTGGGTGTCCACGTCGGCGGATCGGTTTGCCGATGATATGTCATCGTAAGACAGATCCGTCCCCATAAAGCTCCCCGTTCCCTCAGAAGCGGCGATCCTCCTGACCTTGCCAAGACTCGGCAGGTATATCCAGCGATCGTCGGCGCCTCCGGGATTCTCCAGGGTAAGAAAACGGGTTCCTTTCACGTTGTCGGGCGCTTGAAAGACGATAACGGTTCTTCCGCCCCGGGGGCCGTCTTTTGAGTACTGATCGATGACCCGTTCAGAGGAATTGCCGTTTTTGGCGGTAATCGTCATCCGGGAACGGGTGGAAATCGTATCGGCCTTGATACGGTTGCGGGAAGATCGGATAATTTCCAGCGCGCCGGGAAGCGCGTTTTCCTGCGCGCCCAACGCCGTCAGCATGGAAGCAAGCATCAGAAAGGGTACAAAGACGTATTTTTTCATAAAATCACTCCTTACGAATGAATTTCGCAAATGAATTTCGGCTTAAACACATTAAGCAGTACCGGAATAAAGACAAGTCCCAGGACGGCGCTCGCGATCATGGAGAGGGCCACCAGGAGACCGAACTGGGCAAGCATATTAAAACGGGAGAAGATCAATACCGCGAATCCGAGGCCCACCGAGAGCGCGTTAAAGATGATGGCGATCCCCGACACCTCATAGGTTCGCCTCAGGTAGTCCCCCCGCCCCCCGGAATTGAGGTACTCCTGCCGGTACGTCTCCACAAAATGAATGGTATAGTCGATGCCTACCCCCAAGGACACGCCGGCTATCATGGCGGTTCCCAGGTTCAGCTTGATGCCCAGGAACCCCATCGCGGCAAAGTTGATAAGGATCAGCATACTCAGCGGAACCGTACAGATCAGTCCCGCCGCCGCCGAACGGTACGAGACGCTGACGATGAGGAACAGGGCGATGATAGAAACGCCGATGGATATGAGCTGGGATTGCACCACCAGGCGGTTGATGGAATTTTCAACGAGGGCGGAGCCGCCGATGGTCACCTTCACGTTATCGGGGAAATTGGCGTTAACATAGCCCCGTATCTTATCCACCGCCCGGTTTGTGTCCCGCTGCCCCACCGTTCTCAGTTGAACCGTCGTCTTGACGGCCGTCGGCTCCAGGGGATCGTTGGCGTAGGAATCGATGTTCCCCGAAAGGAGTACCAGGTAGTTGGCAACCAGCCGGCTCAACTCTTCGGGGCCGGATTTACCGTAACGTTCCGGGATGGTAGGGATCTCGTAGTACGACGCTCCTTCGTAATTCACCAGCCGCTTGAATTCTTGAACCAGATCGCCGGCGTTCATAAAACGGTTCATCCCGGCGCCCGCCGCCCGGTCAAGAAGGCCGGCCAGTTCTTCGAGCGTGTACGTGTCCGACTGATGTCCGACGGCTTCGACATCCGGGTACCCGCTCCCCTCCCCCGCTTCCGGCGGCTCATCAAAGCCGAACCCGAAGTCAAGATCGCCGCCGCCAAACCCAAAACCGCTCTCTTCCGGGAACTCCGCCCGGAGGAGCGGGCGTAGGCCGTCGGGACTCTCGCCTGAGTTAAAAACTTGGTTTATCCGCTTAATCAGATCGGTAAACCCCATGACCTTTCCAACTTCCTCAACCCGTTCCTCGAGGTACCGGTTAAGCCCGTCCATGGCGGACAAGCAGGCGGGGTGTAACAGCGTTTCCGTATCCTCCGCCTCAAGCATCACGCTTACGATCTTGGAACCGCCGAACTTTTCCCGGATAAACGTGTCCGACCGGTAGATGTCGGTGTCGCTCCGGAAATACTCCACCATAATGTTATCGATGATGATCTTCGACGCGCCGTATATTGATACCAGCGCCAGCGCGGCGGCGGCGGTAAAGACCGCGTATTTTCGGGAAGCGAGGGACAGCAATAGCCGGGCGAAGCGATCTCCGCCCCGCCCCCCTTCCTTCCGGCCCCGTCCTACCGCCAACTCCCGCATGGGCCGCTGCCCGCGAATCAGGAGGATTGCGGGGATCAACGTGACGGCGACGATGAAGGATGAGAGGATGCCGAAGCAGGCAAAAAAACCAAACTCCCGGATGGGAACCACCTGGGTAAAGCACAGGGAAAGAAACCCCACAAAGGTGGTCAGCGCGGCGAGAAATATGGGTTTCGCGGTTTTTGCCGCGAGGAACCGAACCAGTTCCCGGTGTTCCTCATCGGTCATATTCCCTTTTAAGCCCCTATCTTCGATATAATGGATAATAATATGGAGGCCGTAGGAACTTCCCATAGCGATAAGGATCACCGGCAGTACGGTAGACAGAATCGAAAGCTTAACGTCCAGGAGGGGCATGGCGCCGATAGACCAGATTACCGCTACCAGCACGGAAAGCAGGGAAAGGGCGGTGGCGGTGATCCGGCGGATGGGAATGAAGACGATAACCACCACGACGAGGATCACCAGGGGAATGAGCAGGTAAAGATCCGCTTTGATAGCCTCGTTGATCGTGGCGGTCATCACCGGAAGGCCCGTCACATAGACCGCAGCCTCCTCCGCGAACATTTCACGGGCCTTGTCCCGGATCAAGACGAAACTATCTATCACTTCCCGCCGTCCGCCGTTTTCGGCGGTTACCGTCAGGGGCGCCAGGATCTGCGTAGCGGTATAGTCATCGGAAACCAGAGACCGCTTGTACATATCCCAGGAGAGGAGCCTTCGTTTGAGTTCTTCGATTTCTTCCGGCGAGCCCGAAAAACTATCGCTCACCAAGGGTTCCACGATGATAGAATCGCCGTCCCCGGTTATGTAGTCGCTGTTCATGATCGAGGCTACCGTACCGGTAATCTCGATTGCGTCGACCCATTCCACATACTCCCTCACGCGGTTCAGGAACGCCGGCTCGAAGATGGCGCCATAGCGCCGCTCCAAACCAATCAGGATAAACAGGGAACTCCCAAAGGTATCGTCAATACGAGCGGAAGTTACGCGGGCTTCATCGGAGGCGGGCACAAAGCGGAGGTTGTTGTTATCCAACTCGACCCGGGGAAGCTGGAGGGCGAAAAACAGCGTAATACCCGCAATAACCGCCACTATCAGCCGGGGATGCTTGAATATCTTGATCATTCCGCTCCCGGTTTCTTGGCGTGGTTATCCGGCAGCGCCAGATTGATAAGCGTCTTGTCGATACCCTTGCCGGCTATGCCCCGGAGCATGATTTGCACCATATTCCGCATCTCCCCGATAACGGAACAGAATTCCCGCCGCTCCTTCGGCAGCTTCATCGTGTCCTCAACCATGAAAGAAAACGAAGACAGGATCATCCGGGCAACCATGGCGGGGTCGGCGTCCGCTTCAAAGAAGCCTTCTTCGATTCCCTGGGTTATTATCCGCTGAATACGGTGAAAAAACTGATAAGACGAATCCCCCGGAGGAGAAACGCCTTCTTCCAATGGTATAAACGGCGCCGCCGGTACCAGATACCGTTTCATACTGAAAAAAATAAGTATGTCGTCAGACACCCCGAATATATCCAGGAAACACCGCCAATACAGATTGAGCGCATCCAGCGCCCTCAGCCCGTTCGCCGGCATTCGGGATTGGAGATACGTGTCAAACGTATTCGCCGCTTCTTCACATATATCCCGGTACAGCACATCCTTGCTGGAAAAATAAAGGTACAACGTCGCCTTGCTCAATTCGGCCCGTTCCGCGATTTCCGCCATGCTTACCTCGTTGGGGCCGTACTTGAGGATAAGTTCTTTGGCGCAGCTCATGATCAATGCGCGCCGTTCGGCTCTTTCCCGCTCTTTTCGTTCAACTATTCCCATACCATTTCCTTATGACTATTAGTCAATATATTCCTGAGTGTAGAGACTGTATTCTTATTACTATGATTATAATAGAGCCAAAGCATCAATGGAAAATTTTGCGGATGTTTTCCGCAGGATCGGGATAAACGGGCGGCGTTTTTCACCGCGCCGTTTTATCCATAAGGGGTTAACGCCGGGTCTGTTGAATCCGAGTTTTCTGATCTTGGGCATCCTTGTAGCCGGGATTGATCTTGAGCGCCGCGTCTACATCCGCCTGGGCCTTGGCGGCGTCTCCTTTTCCAGCGTAGGCAAGACTCCGGTTAAAGTAGGCTTCCGCATAGCTCCCGTCAAGCCGGATTGCGTTGGTATAATCGGCGATGGCCTTATCCAAGTCGCCTTTGTCCCGGTAAGCGACGCCCCGGTTATTGTAGACTTCGGCGTCGGCCTTGAGCCGGATCGATTGGGTATAGTCGGCAAGGGCTTTATCCAGATCCCCTTTATGGCGGTAAGTCAGCGCCCGGTTGTAAAAGGCTTCCGGAAAATTCGCGTTTATGGAGAGGGCCTTGTTGTAATCCGCCAGCGCCCGGTCAAAGTCGCCTTTGTCATCATACACCCTCCCCCGGTTGTTGTACGCCTTGGCGTGATCCGCTTTGAGCCGAATCGCGTCGGTATAATCGGCAAGCGCTTGATCTCTATTGCCCGCGTTGCGGTTTGCCATACCCCGGTTGTAATACGCGGCGGCAAATTCTCCCTCTACCTCAAGAGCTTTGGTATAGTTACTCACCGCTTCCACGAATTGCCCTGCCCTGAAACACTGATTCCCCAACTCAAAATAATCGATGAATTCTTCGGGCGATTCGGAGTCCGCCTCCGCCTCCGCCTCGGCAACCTGGGGTTCCGCTTCCGCCCCGGAGGTCTCCGCTCCCGAAACGTCCGTTTCCGCGGTTTCCGGCTCAGACGGCTCTTCCGATCCGGGCCTTCTGATCGTAATATCCGACGTATTGGAGACGCTTGTGTCGGTCACCGGCACATCTTCCGGCGCGGCGGCTCTGGGGGTACTTTTGCAGGAAAACAGCGCTATACAAACCAGCAACGCCAGACCGCTTAACAATAATTTCTTCATAGGTAAGCCTCTCTGTCTCACTATAGTTCTTTTCAATGTTTTTCTCAACACCCGTTCCACGGTAAGGTTCATACGGCATAGCCGCTTACGGCACAGCCGCCGGTTCCCCCGCCGGTTCCCCCGCCGGCTCCCCCGCCGCTTCCTCCAAAACCCGCCGGGCTTCCTCCGGTCTGTCCCCGTATTCGGCGATGACGGCGCTCACCCGGTCGTAGCCCAGGCGGGGCACGTAGGCGGCGGCAAAGGCGCAGGAATCTTCCAGCAGCTTACGGCACCGCTCGGCGCTGGGGCTGAGGCGCTCGATACACTTGACGCGGAACAGCGTGACCGTGCGGCAGAGCAGGGAGAGGCTTTCCAGCAGCGCATCGGCGATAAGGGGGGAAAAGCTGTTGAGCTCGAACTCCCCGTGGGCCGCCGCCATGGTTATCGCCTGATCGTTGGCCATGACCCTGATGGCGGCCTGTATCGTCATCTCGGGGATCACCGGGTTTACCTTGCCGGGCATGATGGTGCTTCCCGCCTGGAGGGGCGCCAGCCGGATCTCCCCCAGGCCGCCTCGGGGCCCGGAATTCATCAGCCTGAGATCCCCGGCGATCTTCATCAAATTCACCGCCAGGGCCTTGAGCAGCCCCGATGTTTCCACAAACACGTCGTTGTTCTGGGTAATGTCCATGGGGTACTCCGCCGGGGCAAGCCCGATACCGGTGAGCTCCCGCAGAACCTCGATCACCGTGTAGCGGTACTTCCGCTCCGCGTTGCCCCCCAGCCCCACGGCGGTACCGCCCAGGTTCACCTGCCGCAGCCGTTCCTCGGCCTTGTAGAGCCGCCAGCGATCCCGCCCGACAGCCTGGGCAAACGCGCCGAACTCTTCCCCCAGGGTGATGGGAACGGCGTCCATGAGCTCGGTGCGGCCCAGCTTTTTGACGCCCCCCCATTCGTTCTCCCGCTTCTGCAAGGCTTCCTGCAAGGCGGCGCAGCCTCCGCTGAGTTCCCGCAGCAGCTCGATAGCGGCGATCCGCAGCGCCGTGGGGTACACGTCGTTGGTGGACTGCCCCCGGTTCACGTCGTCCAGGGGGTGTATGCGGGCGTAGTCGCCGTAGGGCCTCCCCAGCAGGGCCAGAGCGGTGTTGGCGATCACCTCGTTGACGTTCATGTTGGTGGACGTGCCCGCCCCGCCCTGGAGGGCGTCTACCACAAACTGATCCGCCGCCTCCCCCGCCAGGAGCCGGTCGCAGGCCGCCGCTATCGCCTGAAACGTTTCCCCATCCCCGCCTTCCCCAACCTTGAGGTAGCTCAGGGCCGCGGCCTTCTTCACCTTTACCATGGCGTAGATAAGGCGGAGGCTGGTCTTTTTGTAGTCCAGGGCGAAATTCTCCCGGGCCCGCCAGGTGTGGATGCCGTAGCGGGCGTCGTCGTCCAGGGCCGCCTCCCCCAGAAAGTCCCGTTCAAGGCGCACGTCAGTCTCCTTCCAGTTCCATGAGGATGTGGGGGAACATGGCCACGCTCCGCTTCAGGATGCCCTGGATATGGGCGATGGTGATGCCGTAGTTGGTAAAAGGAACCCCCTGCTCCTGGGCCTGGGCTTCCCGGCGCAGCATCTCCCGTCCGTTGAGCATACAGCCCCCGCAGTGGATCACCAGCCGGAAGGGGGAGAGGTCTTCGGGGAAGTCGCCGCCGGAACAGAAGGCAAAGTCCGGCTGCTTTCCCGTGTGGTTCCGTATCCACCGGGGCAGCTTTACCGTGCCGATGTCGTCGCACTGCCGGTGGTGAGTGCAGCCCTCGGCGATGAGGAGCCGGTCGCCGTCCTCCAGCCGATCCAGTGCCCTGACTCCCCGGACGGAGGCGGCCAGGGTTCCCTTGTAGCGGGCAAAGAGGATGGAAAACGAGGTAAGCGGTATATCAGGCGGCGTGTCTGCGGCGGCCTTGGCAAAGACCTGGCTGTCGGTGATCACCAGGCTGGGCTTCTTCCCCAGGGTTTCCAGGGTTTCCCGCAGCTCGTACTCCTTGACCACGATGGCCGCCGCGTCGCCTTCCAGCACGTCCCGGATAACCTGCTGCTGGGGCAGGATCAGCCTGCCCTTGGGGGCCGCCTTGTCGATGGGGGTCACCAGCACCACAAAGTCCGACGGGTTGATGAGATCCCCCAGGAGCCTGAGCTTGGGCTCGTCGCTTTTTATGAGCGCCGCGATCCGCTCCTTGAGTTCCCCGATGTTGTGCAAGGTTTTCGCGCTGATACGGATGTCTCCGGGGCCCAGCCCGGCGGGATTGGCCGCGTCCGGCAGATCGCTCTTGTTGTAGGCCGTGAGGTAGGGCGTCCCCTTCTCCTCAAAGAGACGGCAGAGCTCCTCGTCGGCGCCGGTCTTGCCGGAACAGGCGTCCACCACCAGCACCGCCGCGTCGGTCTTGTTCAGCACCTGCCTGGCCCGCCTGACCCGCTGCTCGCCCAGGCTCCCCTCGTCGTCGATCCCCGGCGTGTCGATGAGCACCACCGGCCCCAGGGGCAGGATCTCCATGGCTTTGTACACCGGATCGGTGGTGGTTCCCCGGATCTCCGAGACGATGGCCGTTTCCTGGCCGGTGATGGCGTTGATAACGCTGGATTTGCCGGCGTTGCGCCTGCCGAAAATGCCGATGTGGGGCCTGTTGGCCGAAGGGGTATCGTTAAGTCCCATAATGTTCTATAGCGCTCCCTGCGCTCGAAAAAGCCGGTCGTTGATCGCCGGGCCGAGGCTCTCTTCCGGGGCCGCTTCGGCCCTGATATGGGTAAGGCCCAGACCGTCCAACGCATAGAGCGTATCAAAGAGGTTGGCCGCAGCCTCACAGGGATCTCCCCGGGACGAGAGCGTCCGGATCCGGGGAACCGGTAAAGCGGGGAGGTTCCCGCCGCGGGCCCGCAGCCCCTCAAGCCACGCGTTACAGGTGGAGGAGCAAAAAAAGAGAAATCCCTCACGAGGGTTATCATCCAGGGCGGCCAGAGCTTTCCCGGCGTACAAGGAGAGCGGCGCGCGAGGGGCGTAATGACTCGTAAGCTGCCCCGGCGATCGGGGAGAGGAACCGTCGCCGGCGCATACCGGGCCGATTAAGGCTTCCAGCCGCTCACGGGAAACGCCGCCGGGACGGAGTAGCCGGGGCGGGTCTGAACTCAAATCCAGCACGGTAGATTCTACCCCCACAGGGCTGCGGCCTCCGTCCAAGATAAGATCAATCTTGCCGTCAAGCTGTTCCAAAACATGTTCCGCCCTGGTAGGGCTTAGACAGCCGAAACGGTTGGCGCTCGGCGCGGCGACGGCGCCCGAAGAAAGCCGGATGAGCGCCTGGGCAACCGGATGAGCGGGGAAGCGGATCGCCACGGTGGGGAGGCCGCCGGTAGCCAAACCGGAAATCCGCGTCTGTTTGGGAAGAACCAGCGTTAAGGGGCCGGGCCACAAATGGGCGGTAAGGGTTTCCAGCCGGAGCCGGGCGCGGGAATCCAGCGGGCCAAGATCGGCTATCTCCTCCAGGGTTTCCAAGCCCGCGATGTGGATGATAAGGGGATCAAAGCGGGGGCGGCCTTTAGCCTCGAAGATCCGCGCCAGTGCGGAGGGGTTCAAGGCATCCCCGCCCAGGCCGTATACGGTTTCCGTGGGGAAGGCGACCAGCCCGCCCTTGCTGAGGATCTCCGCGGCGAACCGCACCGCCGCGTCATCCGCCTTGAGCGAGCGCATGCTAAAACCAGCGGCGGCGTTTGAAAAAGAAGAGCATCCCCAGGGCGATGAGGATCATACAGCCCCATACAATAGGATAGCCATAGCGGGCGGCGAGTTCCGGCATATACTGGAAATTCATACCATAGACGCCGACGATGAATGTTAATGGAATAAAAATGGTCGAGATGATGGTGAGCACCGACATAACCTTGTTCGTCCGTATCGATGTGGTCGAGAAGCGGACTTCCAGTACGCCGGCTATGAGTTCACGGGTGGTTTCCACCGCTTCGGCGGCTTGGATGACGTTTCCCTGGAGATCCCTCAAAAACGGATCCAGATCATCATGTATCTTCGATGAGTCCATCCGTATGAGCGCGGCAAGGCTCTCTCTGAGGGGCCACACGGCCCGCCTCACCCGTATGAGCGTCTGCTTCAGCTTCTGGAGATCCGTGATGAAGAGGGCGTCTTTTTCGTCCGGCGCCCGGTCTTCAAAATCCTCCATACGCGCTTCCAACGCATCGATAACCAGAAAATACTCGTCCACTATGGCGTCGATGAGGATATAGGCCAGGTAATCGGGCCCCATACGCCGTATTTTGCCGCCCGTATAGAGAATACGCCGGCGGATGCCGTCAAACGTGTCGCCGGGGATCTCCTGAAAGGTAATCAAGGTGTCCTCAAGGAGCGCGAAACCGATCTGATCGATGATCGGCTCTCCCCCGGCCTGCCGCCGTATCGCTTTGAGGGTAATGAAGAGGTACTGCTCGAACTCCTCCACTTTGGGCCGTTCCTCGAAGTTGAGAATATCCTCTACCGTCAGCGGGTGAATATGGTATATCTCCGCAAGCCGGTTGATCGCGTCCGGGTTATCAAGGCCGTCCACGTTTATCCAGGTGACGCCGGCGGAATTGCGATACGTTAACAGTTCATCCACGGTAGCCGCGGCCTTGCGCCAAGCGCCCGCGGGATCATACCCAATAATCGAAAGCTCCATAGGGAGACGATACTATGGGATAGTTCCCGGTACAAGGGGTATAATGAGGTATGCTCAAATACCTACTCTTTGATCTGGACAATACCTTGTACTCGGCGCGTTACGGTTTAGAAGACGCCGTAAGCCGCCGGATTCTGGCTTTTTTAACGCGGTACTTAGGCGTACCGGCTCCGGAAGCGGCGCGGGAACGGCGGATCGCCTTGAAGAAGCATGGCACTACCCTCGAATGGCTTATGGCCGAAAAGGGCTTTACCGGCGTGGACGCATACTACGCCGAAATACACCCCGAAGGAGAAGCGTCCGCCCTGGAGCCCGATCCGGCCCTGCGGGATTTTCTTGAGGGCGTCCCGCTGCCAAAAGCGATCCTTACCAACGCGCCGCTGGAGCACGCCGTCCGAATTCTGGATAAACTCCGCGTGCGGGACTGCTTTACCCATATTTTTGATATGCGCCGGAACAACTTTGTGGGAAAACCGGCGCCGGAAACGTTCAGGCGGGTTCTGGACGCGCTCGGCGTTACCCCGGCGGAAACGCTCTTTGTGGATGATTATCCTTTTTATGTAGACGGCTACCGCGCCTTGGGCGGACAGGGCGTTTTGTTTGATGAAAAAAACGCGCACCCCGATTACCCGCCGCCCCGGATTGGGGACTTGCGGGAACTCGGCGGCTTTCTCGGCCCCCTCTAGGAGCCTATCGGGCTATCGGGCTTTGCTCGATCCGGCTGACGAAAAGCCCTCCCAGTATGCTGTCGCTTACATTGAGCAGCGTCCGCCCCATATCGATGATAAAGTCCACGGAAATAAGGATACCCACCAGTTCCACGGGGAGCCCCATGAGGGACAGCACAAGCAGCGATACATTGGTTGCTCCCCCGCCTACCCCCGCGGTACCGATAGACGCGATGACGACGTACAGCACGAGCGGCGCGAGAAACGCTACGCTCCAGACGTTATACCCCTGAACCAGCCCCACGAGTATGGCAACCATGGTAGGATATACTCCCGCGCAGCCGTTCTGTCCAATGCAGGTTCCAAGAGCCGCGGCGAGGTTCGCGTGAGCCTCCCCCACGCCCAGATTGCGCTGCGCCTCGATGGTAAGCGGCACGGTTGCGGCGCTTGAACGCGAGCTAAACGCGAAGAGGAGGGCCGGCGCGGTTTTTTTCAGGTATGAAGCGGGAGAAACGCCCGCCGCCTGTGCGATGATCAGATGGATGATGAATACGAGCGCCATCGTCACAAAGGACGCCGTGATGATGAGGGAAAGTTGCACGATAAACCGCCCGTTTCCAGAAGCCGCTCGCCCGGTTATGATGGCAAGGATGCCATAGGGCGTAAAGCGTATCACGAAATGCACCACCTTCAAGACAAGGGCGTACGCCGTTTCCAGGAACCCCTCAAAACGCGCCGCAATTTCCGGCTCTTCTTTCCGCAGCGCAAGATACGCGGCGCCTATCACCGCGGCGGCAAAGACGACGGGCAGTACCGAGTTTGACGAAAAGGCGGCGAACAGATTATTCGGTATAAGATTCAAGATGGTTCCCGCCACATCGGCGGGTTTACCGTCTGATTCCGTGTACTTGATAAGGTGATCCGCCTGAAGCCCGAAGATTTTAACCACAACGATAGACAGTACCGCGGAAACCGCGGTTGTCGCCAGCAGAAAGGCGACGATCTTCCCCGCCTTTTTCGCGCCGTCTCCCGCGCTCGCAAACTTTGCGCTCGCGTTGATGATAGATACCAGCACCAGCGGCACTATCACGAACTGGAGAGACTTGGTGAAAAGACTGCCCACGATGCCTATCCACTTCTTTATTTCAGGCCCCGCCCCGCCGGCGGAACCTGCGCCGAAAACCAACTGCAGGACGACGCCGAATCCCGCTCCGAGGAGCAGCGCAAGGGTTACACGGACGGTAAACCCCGCTTTGTTTCTGATGAACGCCAAGATCCCCAGAAGCCCCGCAAAAATTGCCAGAAATAACACTACCCACACGGTTGTAAGCGTAAACATGATTCCTCCATATCCTATAATTTATACGTATTTACTAGGATATAAGCAACCAACAATTCTGTCTAGTGGTCGCGGCGAACCACTCACTTTTCGGGGGCGTTCCCTCCCAGCGACTTCAACAGCAGGGCGTTGATAATCTCGTCCACAATCGCCTGTTCCGCAGGGGGCAGCAGCCGGTAGCGGGCTATAATTTCCGCATCGGCGGGCGCAAGGGCAAAGCCCGGAACCGTATAGACCTCCCCCTCGCCGGAACGCAGCCAGTCCGGGTTTATCGAGAATTCACGGGCAACCGCATCAAAAAACCGCGCGCTGGGACTTTTCTTCGTCCCATTCAGAATCATGGATAAGTAGGATTGGGTAAAGCCCACCCGCTCCGAAAAATCCCGCCGTCTGATACCCAGGTTAGAAAGCAGAAATTCCAGCCGTTCAGCTAACGTCTTTTTCACCAGGTAAAGTATACCCCCCGGCCTCCGCCGGGTCAATCATCTTGACATTATTATGCAACCTAGTGTAAAAATATTACAATGGGTTAATAAAAGGAGCTCTCTGTGGACAATACGGAACTTTTGGAAAGAGTGAAAACCATGACCGTAGAGGAAAAGCTTGCGCTGCTTTCCACTACCGATAAGGCGTACATCAGGGGTTACCTGGACCGAGCCGCCTTTGATTTTCAGCCCGCCATGCGGGAACCGCTCTTGCCGGGGGTACAAGCCCGGAACGCGAAACTACCGGATTAAACGAGAACTTGATAAAGGAGGAATAATTAAGATGAAGAAACGAATTTTTGGGGCGGCAGTCGCCCCGGTACTGGCGGCGGCGTTGGCGCTGCTTGCGCCTGCGGGGTGCGTAGACCCGGTTAGCCCGGAAGTCGCCGCATCCGTAACCGGCGTAAGCGTGCAGCCGGGCAGTGTCAGCCTTGTTGAGGGCGGAACGCAGCCCCTTACCGTCACGGTAAGCCCCGATAACGCGGGCAACAAAGCCGTCACCTGGACATCGAGTAATCCCGCTGTCGCCGTGGTAAGCAACGGCGTTGTCATTGCCGCCGGCCCCGGAACCGCTACCATCGTGGTAACGACGAAAGACGGCGGAAAGCACGCGGCCTGCGCCGTTACCGTAACCCGGGCGGACGCCGCCGTTACCGGCGTCATCCTCAATACCAACGCCGTAAGTCTTGCGGTTGGGGCGACTGCAAGCCTAGTCGCATCGGTTACGCCCGCCGACGCCGCGAACCAGGCCGTCACTTGGTCATCGAACAACCCCGGCGTGGCAATGGTTGACCAACACGGCGCGGTTACCGCGGTTGCGCCGGGAACCGCGGTCGTTATCGTAACCACAGAAGACGGCGAGAAGACGGCGATTTGCGTGGTTACCGTCAGCCAATCCGTTCCCAGCAATGTAAGCGTTACCGGCGTCAGCCTGAGTCCGGGCAGCGCCGGCCTTGTTGTGGGCGAAACGCAGCCCCTTGCCGCCACAGTAAGCCCCGGCAACGCTACCAATCAGGCGGTCAACTGGACATCGAGCAATCCCGCCGTGGCCCTGGTGAGTGACGGCGTTGTCATAGCCGCCGGCCCCGGAACCGCCACCATAATGGTAACCACCGCAGACAGCGGCAAGTTCGCTACCTGCGCCGTTACGGTGACTCAGCCGGTTAGCGGCGTCTCCCTTAATACAAACACCGTGAACCTTGCGAT
Organism: Treponema sp.; assembly: GCA_031257105.1. Classification (GTDB taxonomy): domain Bacteria; phylum Spirochaetota; class Spirochaetia; order Treponematales; family Breznakiellaceae; genus JAIRPG01. Next base: position 3,637 of record JAIRPG010000047.1, on the reverse strand, counting down.
TGGGGCAACTTCGTCCCTGGTCGCGGCGGTCGCGCCCGCCAATGCCACGAACCAGGCGGTGAGCTGGTCTTCGAGCAACCCCGGCGTGGCGCGGGTTGACCAGAACGGCGCGGTTACCGCCCTCGCCGCCGGAACCGTAACCATTACCGTAACCACCGCGGATAGCGGGAGGACGGCTACCTGCGCGGTCACGGTAACCCAGCCGGCCCCCGGCGGCGCGGACGTTATCGCCGTTACCGGCGTCAGCCTTGACCGCAGCGCGTTAAGTCTGACCGTGGGACAGGCATCGCCCCTTGCCGCTGCGATAAGCCCCAGCAACGCGGCGAACCAGGCGGTAACCTGGATTTCGACCGATGGAAATGTGGCCTCGGTTGCCCAGAACGGCATGGTAACGGGCCGCGCTCCGGGCAGCGCGGTGATAATGGCGACAACCACGGACGGCGGCTACACTGCCGATTGCGCCGTTACCGTCCTTACGGTCGCCCCAACCGGCGTCAGCCTGAATACCAACAGCATGACCCTTCTGATGGGAGTAACAGAAACGGCGACGCTTACCGCCACGGTAAATCCCACCGGCGCGACGAACCGGAATGTAACCTGGACATCCAGCAATATGGGCGTAGTGACGGTGAACGGTGGCGCGGTAACCGCTGTGGGACTAGGAACCGCGACTATTACCGCAACCACGGCGGAAGGCGGTATGACGGCAATGTGCGCGGTTACCGTCAGTCTGCCAACGGCAGCAGCCTTTACCAGCTTTACCAGTGTATACACCCTGTCCACATGGCTTGCAAGCCAGCCGGTAAACACCGCCGCAGCAGCCTACCGGGTGGCGCTTACCGGTGTTGCTCTTTCAAGCCTGGGCGCCACCATGAACGGCTACTACGCCCCCCTGGGCGCGCTGTTCAACGCCTTGAACGGTAAGTATGTCTGTATTGACCTTTCCGGCTGCACCGGCACGGCAATACCCTTTAACGGCAGCGGAAGCGACAGCAGCGCCGGGCAGAACAAAGACAAACTGGTTGGCGTTATCCTGCCCGCTGGTCTCACTTCCATCGGCAAAGGCGCATTCTACGGCTGCACAAATCTGACACAGGTATCCCTGCCCGCCGGCCTCACTTCCATTGGCGACCGCGCATTCGGCAGTTGCACGAATCTTGTGCGCGTAACCTTTGAAGGCGGCGGCATATCCAGCGCCAATTTCGGCTCTAGCGCATTCCCTGCCGCATCAACATCCAACGACAACCTGAAAACGGCGTATCGAAACGGGGGAGCCGGCACATACACCCGCCAGCCCCGTGGCAGCGAATGGAGCCGTTCCACATCCAGCACACCTGCTGTACCCCCCGACACTACCTTTGTCTACTACTGGGTAAACGAGCAAAACCAGATGACCTTGAGCGCTCCTTTGGCCAGCATACCCCGGACGCAAAACGTCACGGTTGCCGCCCAGGGCTTTGGCTATACCGGGCAGCGCTGGTTCATTAACGGGGTAGAAGACGCCGCCAGGGCGGGACAGTCGACCTACGTCTTCCGGGGTGCGGAACACGCGCCGGGCAGGTATACCGTCGGGCTCCGCGTGTCAGGCGGCGGAGCGTATTACTACGCTGAATTTACCGTAACGGTAACAAACTAAGGAGAAACAATCATGAAGACACGGACATTATTGCTGAAAATGATACTGGCCGCAGCCGCCTTGATATTGGCCGGCTGCCAGAACCCGCTGGAGCCGCCGAAGACGGCGGATACTTCGAGCCGCTCCGCGCCTGTGGGCTTTGGCAGCGTAACCATAGACCTGGGCAGCGCCGTCAGGCAGGCGGGCCGCACAGTGTACCCCGGCCACGCGGGGCTGGTGTACGGCTACACCTTTACCAAAACAGGCGGCGAGCCGCAAACGCTTGAGCCCCAGGGCGGCAGTTTTACCCTGGAATATGGCGAGTGGACGGTGGAAGTCCGGGCCTGGCTGGGCGCGAAGACGGACGCCAACCTTGCGGCAAGCGGCGCGGCGACCTTTACGGTAAACGCGGCTACTCAGACTGTCGCGGTGGAACTGGCGGGCGTGACGGAAGCGGGGACGGGAACCTTCAAATACCGCATCCAATATCCCGATGGCGCAACCGTAACCAGTTTTACCCTGGTCAAGTTTCCCGAACTGACCGACAGCGTGGTTCTGGGGGCCCCCGCCACCGCGACCGCAGGCGGCGTAACCACAATAACCGGAACAAAGAGCAATGTTCCCGCCGGTTACTACTTTGTAACGGTGATGCTGGAAAGAAACGGCAAAGCCGCAGGCAAAAACGAGGTGGTGCATATCTACAACAAACTTGCCAGCGAGTACGGAACCGAAGCCGAGCCGGTGGTCTTTGTCGATACCGATTTCAGCGCCATGACCACGCTTGCCGAAAACATCTGGGCGGACGGGAATTTGGTGTCCGGTGATGATGAGAACTGGTATAAGTTTACGGCGACAGCGGCCTATCTGAACGCAAGCGCCCAGTTTAGCGGTACACTGTTAGAAACAGAAGGCGTAGATGTGGTAGTGTACGACAGTGATGGCATCGTAGCAGGAGGGCGGACGCAGTTGTATAAAAACAGCCTTTCTGTTTATCATGCGGTAACGCCCGGCGCGGTATACTATATAAAGGTAACGTCATTTAACCCCACCCGGACTGGCACATACCGGATAAAGGGCGCAGGCATGGCGGCGGATACTATCCCGCCTGCGCCGGTACATAATCTTACCGCAAATATGGCGAGCGGCTCTGTAACGCTGTATTGGTCCAACCCGGACGATGCGGATTTTGACTATACCGAAATTACTTTTACCCCGCCGGCGGCCGGAGGTATTGCGTCCTATACGGTTCCAAAACCCGGAGCAAGCAAGACCATCACGGGGCTTACGAACAACCAGCAATATTCTTTTACTATCAAGGCGGTTGACACCAACGGAAACAGAAGCGCGCCTGGGAGCATTTCCTTGACACCCCGTGCGTCGGCTTCTATTACACGGTATCACCCGGTTCCCGCGCCAGGCGCGCCGGTAGTGGTGAAGGCGTATACCTACCTGGGAAAAAAATATGTTCTCGCGTATTTGGGAGAAATCCAGAATGTGCCTGTTCTGTATGACCCTCCGCTGTATAATGATGGAGTTAATGCTGCCCATCACCGTATTGAGGAAACGCAATCTACTGCATTTACCGAAGAGCGCAGCATCGAAACAACAAAAGCGAAGACCGTAACCGACTCTCTTGTTACCGATTACGGCGTAGAGGGAAGAGTTACGGGAACACTCGGAGCAGGTCCAGCCAAACTTGAAGGAGAAATCAAAGCGCATTGGAACCAAACCAACAGTCAGACTGTGGTGACAGAGGAAAAAATTAGAAACACCTATGGCACAGTATTCACAACATTTTTCTCAAGAACAGAAGAGCGCAACTACGAGATACCGATAACATCTCCAGTTGGCTGGTACCGGTATACGCTGTTTAGCACCCAGGATGTGTATGCGACTCTCGTTTTTAACGGTAGTAATCTGGACAGGGTGGAGTATGTCATTCTCACCCGTCCGTCTAGGGCCTACAAGTTTGATTACGCCACAGATGCCGAAGGGTATGACTTTGGCAGAAATTCGACCGCT
>JAIRPG010000033.1 GCA_031257105.1 Treponema sp. | reverse complement strand
GCCCCCCCCGTTACGAGAATGTTTTTTATTTCACGGACGCTTTCACCCATTCGCACACCCTTTCCCGCCCGATAAAGCACACGCCGGCGGTAACGCGCCTTCTGTCTACTCTACGATTTCACACCACTCAGGCTATTTTCAATAGACTTGCCTAAAACTTCAATTTGCAATAACCACAATTTTATACGGCTTGTTATCTGACCAACTCCCGCTAATCCTCCCTCCCGTTCCTTTCCACCTTGCACATTTTACTTTTTAACAAGCTGGCGGCAGGTATCATAACGAGCGTTCCCAAAAAAGCTCCTATCGTATCGGCAATCCAGTCCCATACATTACAATCCCTGCCAGGGACAAAGTATTGATGAATCTCGTCAATCCCCCCATAAATCGAAACAATGCCCACACAAACCAGAAGGCATAACAAGCGCCGAGTCCGCCATTGCTCAAAGGAAAACCAGAGCCCTACAGATAAGGCCAAAACCATATATGCAAATAGATGTTGAAACTTATCCCAGCCAATAATTCCCTTTATATCGGGGAGCGTACTATGGGACGAAAAAAACCAGATGGCCGCCATAAAAAACGGGGCCAATAATCGAGAACCTATTTTCAGAGGCATACCATTCTTCACCCACATGGACAAATTTCACCCATACTGCCTGAAATGTATCCTTCAGCATATATGATACCCTCATATAACTCATTAGGGCACTGATACAACCAAACCGCCGCCGAAACAGGCTTGTCTAGTCTGCGGTTACTCAAGGAGCCGCATATATGAATTCGATGATAATAGTATATCATATAATATCAACTATTACAACTGTGCCTAAAAAAACACGATAACCAACGAGCGGCGGTATCATCGCTCACACATTCTAAGGTAAATAGAGTCTGTCCATAATGTAGACACATTATAGACAGACTACCTTAAAACCGCATTTTCGTAGCCTTTAGGCGAGAAAATGCAAGGTCTGTCCACAAAGTAACCAACTTTGTGGACAGACACTAAATAGATCGCCTCTGAATATGCTTGTATAGATTCGCCGAACTGGTTAAGCTCCAGAGAAAAAAGGAGGGGGTATGGGCATATTTGAGGCGGTACTTTTAGGAGCGGTTCAGGGCATAACCGAGTTTCTGCCGGTTAGCAGTTCGGGGCACCTGGTGCTTCTTCAAAAAATCCTGGGTATATCAGAGCCTGCTTTATTCTTCGATACCATGGTTCATGTGGGCACCCTGATAGCGGTCTTCGTGGTTTTATGGAAGGATATTTGGCGACTGCTTCAACGGCCAATTCAGCGACTCACGGGGTTTTTGATTCTGTCCACTATCCCAACGGTAATTATCGCGTTGGCTTTCAAGGATACAATAGAAACTGCTTTCCAATCCGGAGCATTCTTGGGATATGCTTACCTTTTTACCACAGCGGCTCTCCTCGTTTCAGAGGCATTAGCTCGAAGGCCAGGCTTTTCGGGCAATATTGACCGGGGAGAGGAGCGCATGAACTGGATTGACGCCCTTGTCATTGGATTATGCCAGGGAGTTGCTATTCTGCCGGCGGTTTCCCGGTCGGGGCTTACCCTCTCGGGGGCTCTTTCCCGGAAGCTGGAACGGGATTTTGCCGCCCGTTTTTCTTTTCTTTTGTCGATTCCGGCGATTCTGGGAGCATTACTCTTTCAAGTAAAAGATCTGCTTGGCGCCCGGAAAGCGGGGGAAATGGAAAACCATATTGCGGATCTGAGCGGAGAGGGTGGCCTGACAGCGATCATCGCGGGAACCTTTACCGCCGCACTAGTGGGCTTCTTCGCGGTAAGGTTTATGCTTACAATAGTTCGGAAGCACTCTCTCCGGGGATTCGCGGTATATACAGGGGTTTTGGGTATCTTGATATTGCTGGATCAGTTTGTGAGCCATATTTTCTTCTAAGTTGTTTCGGGATGCAAGGACCTGGAACATACTTAAAAAGGCGGCCTTTGATGAATTTCGCTCTGTTTTTTCCTTATGACCTTCTCCCGTGGAAATGGATAGCTCTTATTTTCAGTTGTCTTTGTTTCGGTATGAGCAAAACCGGCATAAATGGCATATCTACCGTGGCGGTTCCTCTATTTGCCCTGATTTTTGGGGGGAAGGAATCCACCGGCGTGGTATTGCCTTTGCTTTGTTTTGCCGATCTGCTGGCAGTTTTCTATTATCGCCGTCACGCTGAGTGGAAATACATCATCCGGCTTATCCCCTGGGCATTGGCAGGTTTCGGCCTGGCCTTGCTGGTAGATGCGCTGATTCCACCCAGGGGTTTCAAGAGCCTTATTGGTATCTGCGTTTTCGCCGGACTGGTAATCATGTTTTGGAATGATCGCCGGGGGAAAAATGCGGCTGTGCCTTCGGCGTGGTGGTTTTCAGCTCTTTTCGGCATCATTGGGGGATTCACTACCATGATCGGCAACGCAGCGGGCCCCATCATGTCGGTGTTTCTCCTCTCAGTACGACTTCCCAAAAAAAGCTTTGTCGGTACAGCGGCATGGTTCTTCCTTATCGTGAACTACCTCAAACTGCCGCTTCAGATTTTCATTTGGCATAATATCAACATGGAGAGCCTGTTCTTTGACCTAACCATGATCCCCGCAGTCTTAGTTGGCGCGGTTCTAGGGATTATTCTCGTAAAGAAAATCTCGGAAAGGGTCTTTCGCGTCCTGGTCTATGTTATGACCATCGGCTCTGCGGCGCTGCTTTTCTTGTGAACATTCTATGGAAAAACGAATTCTCTTGACCTTTATACCTCCGGATAAGTATTTTTTAATCAAGTTAATTCAACAAGAGCCATGCGGAATGTAATATGAGTGATGACACTACTATGCGGAATGAAGAACTCGATCAGAGCGCAACAGAGAATACGGTAGAAGAAACCGTTTGCGACACAGAAAATTCGGCGCCTAAAAGCGCGGAAGAAACAATCACCGATCTAGAAGCTAAAATAGAGGACTTAAACGATCAGTACCTCAGAAAAGCTGCTGATTTTGAGAATTTCCGCAAGCGAATGAACCGGGAAAAACAGGAAGCTATCGATTTTGCTAATCAAAGCCTGCTTTTGGACCTTATTCCAATCATTGATGACTTTGAACGGGCTATAAAATCTTCAGAAAACTCATTAGATACCCAGTCCAAAGACTTTAAGACCCTCTACGAAGGGATCAGCATGATTGAAAAGCGGCTGGTATCCCAGTTGGAAAACAAATGGGGGCTCAAACGCTTTGATTCCTCTGGCGAGACCTTTGATCCGAACCGGCATGAGGCGATTATGATGGAAAAATCCGCCGAAATTACCGAACCGATAGTACGAGAGGATTTTATTAAGGGTTATACCCTGAGAGACCGGGTGATACGAAGCGCCAAGGTAAAGGTACTCATGCCCGAGAATCCGGGAGAAAATCATACAGAAGAAACCGTAACCACGAAAAATGAAAAGGAGTCGGTATAAAATGGGAAAAATTATCGGTATTGACTTGGGTACCACCAATTCATGCGTAGCTGTCCTCGAAGGCGGTGAGCCGGTGGTTATTCAGAACGCCGAGGGAGGACGGACAACTCCCTCGATTATTGGATTTACCAGTAAAGGGGAACGGGTTGTAGGTCAACCCGCGAAGAACCAGATGATTACCAACCCGGAAAACACGATTTATTCGATTAAGCGGTTTATGGGCCGCCGGTATTCCGAGGTTACTAATGAGATGAAGCTGGTTCCCTACAAAGTGGTAGAACAGGGAGATGATGTCCGAGTCGACATCGATGGGAAAAAGTACTCCCCTCAGGAAATTTCCGCCTTTGTTCTCCAGAAAATGAAGAAAACCGCTGAAGACTATCTGGGTGAATCTGTTACCGAGGCGGTTATCACCGTTCCGGCGTACTTCAATGACGCCCAGCGACAAGCCACCAAGGACGCGGGTAAGATTGCCGGTCTTGAGGTTAAGCGAATAATCAACGAGCCCACCGCCGCTTCGCTGGCTTTCGGTTTCAATAAGGATCAAAAGAAGGAAAAAACTATCGCCGTTTACGACCTGGGTGGCGGCACCTTCGATATTTCCATCCTGGAACTGGGGGAAGGGGTCTTTGAGGTAAAGTCTACCAATGGCGATACCCATCTGGGCGGCGACGATTTTGACCGGCGAATCATGGAATGGCTCATCACCGAATTCAAGCAGGATACGGGCATAGATCTGGGACAGGATCGAATGGCCTTGCAGCGGCTACGAGAAGCGGCAGAGAAAGCTAAAATCGAGCTTTCCGCCATGCAGACTACGGAAGTGAATCTACCCTTCATCACTGCCGACCAGAGCGGACCAAAGCACCTGCAAAAAAACTTAACCAGAGCAAAATTCGAGCAGATGGTAAGTGATCTCCTGGAACGGTCTAAAGAACCCTGCAAGAAAGCCCTTTCCGATGCGGGTCTTAACGCCGATCAAATTGATGAAGTAATCCTTGTGGGAGGTTCCACCCGGATTCCAGCGGTACAGCAAATCGTCAAGGATCTCTTCAAAAAAGAGCCTAATAAAGGTGTCAATCCTGACGAAGCGGTGGCTATCGGCGCAGCTATTCAGGGCGGCATCTTGGGCGGTGATGTGAAGGATGTGCTCCTTCTGGATGTAACCCCTCTTTCCTTGGGAATCGAAACACTAGGCGGTGTAATGACTAAGCTCATCCCCAGGAATACCACCATCCCCACCAGAAAAAGCCAGATATTCTCCACTGCCGCAGATGGTCAGACGGCGGTTTCCATTCAAGTCTTGCAGGGTGAACGGGAAATGGCCAGCCAGAACCGTACCCTTGGTCGTTTCGATCTGGTAGGTATTCCTCCGGCGCCCCGGGGTGTTCCTCAAATCGAGGTAACGTTCGACATTGATGCCAATGGTATCGTCCATGTATCCGCTAAAGACCTCGGTACAGGGAAAGAACAAAAAATCCGCATTGAAAGCTCATCGGGGCTTTCCGAGACCGACATCGATCGGATGGTCAAGGAAGCGGAACTCCACGCTGAAGAGGATAAACGGGAAAAAGAAAAGGCCGAAGCTCGGAACGAAGCGGATACCATGATCTACGGTACCGAGAAAAACCTCAAAGATTTGGGAGATAAGGTTAATGCAGAGGACAAAGCCAAGGCGGAAGAGGCTATTGCTAACCTTCGTCGGGCGCTGGAAGCTGGGGATACGCAAACTATCAAGGACAAGACAGAGGCATTAAAGCAGGTATCCTACAAAATAGCCGAAGAAGTGTACAAGCAAAGCGCCGCTCAACAACAAGGCGCAAATCCTGGCGCCAGCCCGGGCGGGAGTAGTTCAGGAGGCGGTGAAAATACCAAAAGCGCTGAAGATGCGGACTACGAAGTGGTGGATGACAACAAAAAATAAGGGAGTGGGGAGTAGGATTGTTGCTTAAAGAAGCTGCGCCAAGCAAAAACAATGCCTATTCCCCAACCCCATTCTTCGATGAAGGGGTATTGTCTTGGCAAAGCGTGATTATTACGAAGTACTCGGGGTACAAAAAAACGCCTCTAAAGATGATATAAAAAAGGCATATCGAAAGCTTGCTATCCAGCATCATCCAGACAAAAATCCTGGAAACAAAGAGGCGGAAGAAAAATTTAAAGAGGCGACCGAAGCTTACGAGATTCTCTCTGATGACCAGAAAAAGGCGGCTTATGATCAGTTTGGCTTTGCCGGTGTAGAGGGCATGGGTCAGTCAGGGGATTATTCTTCCGCTTTCCATGGGTTTGAGGATATTTTTGGAGATTTTTCGGGGATTTTTGATACTATTCTTGGGGGTGGACGCCGATCTTCCGGAGGCGGTTCCAGCGGAATACGACAAGGCGCGAATCTCCGTTATGACATCGAAATTCCCTTTAAAGATGCGGTTTTTGGCACCAAGGTTGAAATTCAATATTCCAGAAACGAAAGCTGTACCGTTTGCAAAGGTACAGGGGCTGCTGGCGGCTCAGGCAAAAAAGTATGCCCCACCTGCGGTGGTTCCGGACAAATCAGACGCAGCCAAGGTTTTTTCTCCGTAGCTTCTACCTGTCCAAATTGCGGCGGCGAAGGCTATACCATCGAGCATCCATGCAAAGAATGTGGCGGTTCGGGAACCCAGAAGAAGCGACAGAAAATCATGGTTACTATACCCGCAGGAGTAGAAGACGGTAAACGGGTAGTCATTCCCCGGCAGGGAGACGCTGGGCCTAATAGCGGACCACCAGGGGATCTGTATGTGTTTATCCGGGTAAAACCTCACGAATATTTTGAACGTCAGGAATTGGATTTGTACTGTGCGGTTCCTATCTCCATAACTCAGGCAAGTCTTGGGGCGGAGATCTATGTAGGTACCCTGGATGGAAAAAATATCAAGGTGAAAATCCCCGCAGGCATCCAAAACGGAAAAATGCTTCGTATTCGGGATGAAGGCGTCCCCTCAAGCGGCTATCGGGGCAATCTCTATATCAAACTTATGGTACAGATACCCGCCAAACTATCTCGGCGAGGTAAAGAGCTCATGGAAGAACTAGCCAAAGTAGAAGGAGAAAACGATTCTCCTAAGCCGATCCCGTTGGATGTAATAGCGAATGATAACTGATGCCCAAAGACGCTTGTACGTTATATAGTCCTATACTATATAATTAACTTAATGACAGTAAGTACATTCAAACGCGGTCTGAGACTGCCGACGCGAAAAGAGGCCACCGAAGGGAAGCCTGTAGAACTGGTTCCTCCACCAAAGCAGGTGGTTGTTCCTATTAATCAGCATTTTGGAGCGCCGAATCAGGCTTTGGTAAAAACAGGCGACCGGGTTATCCGGGGTCAAAAAATCGCTGATGCCTTGAATCCTGGTCCCATGACGGTACCGGTTCACGCTTCCATTACCGGCATTGTCAAAAAAATTGAACCTCGGACTCAATCCAATAATATTGAGGGCATGTGCATTGTCATCGAGGTTGCCCAACCAGAAAACGGTAGTCCGGAGGAAGTTTTTATGCCTCTCCTGAATCCTCTGGCGTGTGACCCCAAAGAAGCTCTGAATCGGATTCGGGAGGCGGGAATCGTTGGCATGGGCGGCGCCGGTTTTCCTTCCCACGTGAAGCTCTCGCCGCCGCCGGAAAAAATCATCGATATTATCATCGCGGATGGAGCCGAATGTGAACCATACCTTACCACCGATGAAGCGGTAATGACCGAAAAGCCCCACCTTCTGGTATTGGGGTTGGCCATTGTGATGCGGATCACTGGGGTAAATCAGGCCATCATCGGTATGGAAGACAACAAAGCTTCCCTCATTCCCATGCTTGAACGAGAGATCCGGGTGGGGAACTACGGTAAAGACATACGGATAGGGCTTTGTAAAACCCGCTATCCCCAGGGAGGAGAGAAGATGCTTATCACCGCTCTGACAGGGCGGGAAGTGCCTTCCGGCGGTCTTCCCATGGATGCCCGTTGTATCGTGCAGAATGTAGGAACCCTGGTGGCCATAGCCGAGGCTTTTACCTTAGGGAAGCCTCTGATAGATCGGGATCTCACGGTAAGCGGCGGGGCATGTAAGCTTCCTAAGAATATCAGGGCTCCGATTGGCGCTTTGCTGACTGATATGCCTCCTGAATTTATGGATATAGACTACAACAAACTGCGAAAGATCCTTTTTGGAGGCCCCATGATGGGTACAGCGGTACCCAGCGCTGCGATTCCGATTCAAAAAAACACATCGGGGATCATATTGATGACTGCTGAGGAGACATCAGCGGATCTCGAAAGCCCTTGTATTCGCTGTGGACGATGCATCAAGAACTGCGCCTGCCGACTTGCCCCGGTGCTTATGAACCAGTCTCTGGAAGCAGGAGATCTAGACTATGCGGTGACGGCAGGGCTTCTTGATTGTATCGAGTGTGGAAGCTGCACCTATGTATGTCCTGCCCGGATCAAGCTGGTTCAGCGGTTCAGAGTAGGAAAACAGCGGTTACGGATACGAAACGCACAGCAAGCGATGAGGGAAAAAGCCGAAAGACCTGCCGAAGCGGTAAAAAAATAAGGAGGAACCCATGGCGGAAAATGAGACTCGGGAAAAAGGCTTTGGGGGGTCTCTGCTGGGATCGAGTCCCCATATTGCATCAACGGTTCATACTCGGCAGATCATGTTGCATGTGATCATTGCATTAGCGCCGGTATCTGTGTTCGGGGTGGTTCTTTTCGGGCTCAATGCCCTATTGACCATTCTGGTTTGTGTAACGGCGGCGGTAGCGGCGGAAAATCTGTTCCGGTATGCCACCAAACAGGACATTCGGGTGAAGGATCTTTCGGCGATTGTAACAGGGCTCCTGCTGGCCCTGATCTTGCCTCCTTCCACGCCCCTGTGGATGAGCGCCCTAGGAGCGCTGTTCGCGGTACTGGCGGCTAAGGAATTTTTCGGAGGTCTCGGCGCCAATGTGTTCAATCCGGCATTGTCGGGAAGGGCCTTTCTTCTGATGAGTTTTCCCGCAGCGCTTACAACCTGGCACAAACCTGTAGGGTTCAGCGAATCTTTGGCAGATGCAGTGAGCGGCTCCACGCCTTTGAATATTCTTAAATTTAACGGAACGGCGGCAGATCTGGGGAAAGATTTTCTCAACAATCACCTGGCTTCCTCGGCGGATTTCTGGCACACGGCCTGGACATTGTTCGTAGGTAACCACGGAGGCTGTATTGGTGAAACCTCGATACTGCTGATTCTGGCAGGGGCATTCTACCTGCTGGTGACTAAAATTATCGACTGGCGGGCTCCTGCAGCCATGATCACCGCAGTTATAGTCGCATCCCTTGCGTTGGGATTGAATCCTTTGATCAGCATCCTTTCGGGGGGTGTGCTGTTTGGAGCGGTATTCATGGCTACCGACTATGTGTCCACGCCGGTAACCGGCAAAGGCCGGCTGGTATTCGGCTTTGGAGCCGGAATGATCACCGTACTGATTCGAAAGTGGGGGGACTTTCCCGAAGGGGTTACCTACGGAATTTTGATAATGAATGCGGTGAGTCCTTTTCTGAACCGTTTGTTGAACAGAAAATATGGCTTTGTCCCTAAAATTAAGAGGGCGAAATAATGAAAGGAATACTAAAAATGGGATTGGTACTGGCAATTTATGCTACGGCGGCCTGTGTAGGGCTTGCGCTGGTATACGCAGCTACCAAAGATATTATCTCCGGAAATGAACAGAAAGCATTAGATGCGGCGTTGAAGGGGTTGTTTTCAGATTCCGGTATTAGCTTTGAAGATATAACGGGAACCATTTCCAGCCCTGATCCGCTGGTGACCTTTGAGAAACAGTATGCGGCGTACCGGGATAAGGACATTGTAGGGGCGGCTATTCGCTCTTCCCGGGGAAGCTATGGCGGCCCTATTACCGTTTTGACCGGTATAAGCGCGGATGGCCGAATTAGCGGAGTAAAAATACTCTCCCATCAGGATACACCAGGGTTGGGGGCCAATGCGGCTTCTGAAACTTATTATGTAAACAAACCGAAAAAAATAACGTTTTACGGTCAATTTGCCGGAAAATCGGTAGGGGACCCCTTTGAAGTAAAAAATGATGTAGACGCGATAACCGCGTCTACCATCACAAGCCGGGCGGTAGCCGATTCGGTAAAAGCCGCCGGGACAGCGGTAGGCGAATGGCTGGCCGCGATGCCTAGAGCAGGAGGCGCGGAATGAGGAGTACAGCGGTTACATTATTCAGCAACGGCTTGGTGAGGGAAAATCCCTTACTCACGTTGATGATCGGACTCTGTTCAGCTCTAGCGGTGACCACAGCCACAGTCAACGGGATCGGCATGGGTTTGTCCATGACCTTTGTGATTCTTATGTCGGAAGTAGTAATCAGCATTTTCCGCAACCAAATTCCGAACGCAATACGGATACCAATATTCATCATCATCATCGCAGCCTTTACCACCGTGATCGAATACATCCTCAAGGCGTGGTTTCCCGCTCTATCTCAGGCTATGGGAGTATTTATCCCACTTATCGTGGTGAACTGTATCATCATGGGGCGGGTAGAGGGATTCGCGTCCAAACAACCTGTGCGGAACGTGATCCCCGATGCGTTGGGAATGGGAATAGGCTACACTTGGGTATTGACGGGAATTGCCGCAGTCCGGGAATTGCTGGGAAATGGCGCTATTCTCGGTATCCCTTTAATGCCGGAAGGTTATACGCCTATTCTGTTTTTTACGATGCCCCCAGGAGGATTCTTTGTATTCGCCCTTTTTATAAGTCTCAATATTTTTATCAAATCCCGCTTAAAATCTGCTGGTAAACAAAATCCAGCCAAAGCGGAAGGAGGCGAGGCGTGAACCTTTTCAAAATATTCATCTCCGCCTTTTTGATTGACAATGTGGTGTTGATGCGGTTCCTGGCATTGTGTCCCTTCATCGGAATGAGTACCGACGAGGATAAATCTATCGGTATGGGGCTGGCGGTAACCTTTGTAACGGTGCTGGCCACCGCAGTAACCTGGCCGTTGTACCGGTTCATTCTGGAGCCTCACGATCTGGTGTTTTTGAGGACGCTGACATTTATCCTCGTTATCGCCTCTTTGGTGCAATTGGTAGAGTTCTATCTAAAAAAAATGGCGCCGGGACTATATGGCGCTATGGGAATCTACTTGGCGCTGATTACTACTAACTGCGCCATATTAGCGGTTACTTTCGATGTAATTTCCAACGGCTACAATTTCCTGGAATCTTTGGTGTATGCGCTCGGGGTGGCCCTGGGTTTTATGTTGTCGCTACTCTTGTTAGCGGGAATCCGGCGGAGAATTCGTACCAGCCCGATTCCTCCGTTTTTGAAGGGAACGCCTATTCTGTTCGTGGCTGCGGCGCTGCTATCCCTGGCATTCACGGGGTTTAAAGGTTTGGTCAAGTGAGGAGAGCATGAACATCATCATCTTAACTGCGGTATTCGCTGCGGCGTTGGCTTTTACGCTGGGAACAGCGTTGGGATTCTTTAGGGAATTTTTCGCAGTAGCTGAAGATCCATTGAAGGGAAAAATTCGAGATGCGCTGCCCGGCGCAAACTGCGGGGCTTGTGGGTATCCAGGGTGCGATGGGTATGCAGCAGCGCTGGCTGAAGGACAGACGGGCATCGGGGGCTGCACGGTAGGCGGCAAGGAAACGGCCAATAAGCTTTCGGCAATTTTGGGCATAAGCGCCAATGTGGTTCCGGTGGTTGCGGTATTAGCCTGTCGGGGTTCACGGGAACACACGCCTAACCGGGGTGATTACCGGGGACTTTTGACCTGCCGGGGAGCGAAACTCGCATCGGGGAGTACCAAGCTCTGCGCCTGGGGCTGTCTTGGATTCGGGGACTGCGTGGCTATATGCCGGTTCGAGGCTTTGAGCATGGACAAGGATGGGCTTCCCCGGATAAACCGGGACAAATGTACCGGATGTAAACTCTGTATGACAGAATGTCCTCAGGGATTACTCCAAGAAGCGCCCAGAGACCGGAAAGGAGCCCTGGCGCTCTGTTCTAATCGCAACCCGGTAAAAGCGCTGGTGAAAAAAACTTGTGAAGCCGGGTGCATAAAGTGCGGACTTTGCGTCAAGAGCTGTCCTAAACTGTGCATTACTATAGAAAATGGAATACCCAAGATAGACTATACCCTATGCGTTTCCTGTGGCGTCTGTGTATCTAAGTGTCCAACAAAGGTATTAGCGTTGTTACCAACGGCGTTGTTACCAACGGCATAAACTAATCGCGTTTTGCGTTAGGCTCATTAGACAATAGTTTTTCCCGCTCAGGTTCAACCTGGTTATGCATCTCTTCTAGGATCCGCATGATGTCGTCTACTGTCGCTTGTTTTTTATCTTCTATTCCGTCTACATCGGCTTTGGTCCGCGACGCATTGCGGAATTCAGCGCAGGATTGAACCGGGCCAGCGGTAAGACGGATCACATCACGGTCAACGATGTCATCCATCATATCTCCATTGCCAATTTTGAGTATGGAGCCGTTAAGGGCCATGCAGCACATATAATCAAATGACTTGATGTAAGAATCGATTTCCCGAACACCTTTCTTTGTACTGGGATCCCAAGGCCGGTAACGGGTTCCCGACGGGAATACCAGGATGATCTTGCCTTTATCTTTAATATCCAACAGCGCCTTCATAGCCGCCCGGTTTATCGCGTTACTCCTGATTATCTCGTCCCGGTTTTTTTCTGGATCAAGTCCCTGAAGAGAACGGCTGGGATAGATGATGATCCGCGTGTATGCCCTCGCAAAGGCCGCCACGGTGGGATCTTCCTCGGTAAGCTTCATCCCCGCAATAGCCACCAACGACTTGGCAATAGCCTTTCCCGGCGGCGGTTCTTTCCTTAAAAGGTAAGATAAGAGGGGCAAATCCATATTACTATAATGTTCCATCAGCAACAAACAGGATTTCCCCGACTCCGCCTTCTCGTAGAGCTCTTTAAGATATTCCATACCGCTGATCCCGGAACCGGGAAGTACTACACTGCTAATCATCTTATCCAGAAAGGGTACTACAGGGGTAAACCCTTCCTGATAGACGTTATGCTCTGTAATCACCATAGCTGTTTTTGAAGATAAGGACATTACCTGTTTGATAATGGCCTGAAAAGCTGAATTCAGGGTTCTTATAGTTTCCATCGTTACCGTATAGTATAGTTGCGGCTATAATCGCCTGTCAATTAAAAGATTCTCACCCCAAAGGCGGATAAGTTCAATGACCAACAGACATGATGCGGTCATCTCGGAAACCGCCGCCCATTCGATTCGGCTGTGAGCGTTACGTCCGCCGGTAAAGATATTCGGGGTAGGAATCCCCAGTTCCGTAAGTCGTGAGCCGTCGGTGCCGCCCCGGATCGGGTTGAGCCGAAATTCCATCCCCAGGTTGGCGGCGGCCTGTTTTAGTATTGCCGGCACTTCTGGCCGGGCATCGATTTTTTCTTTCATGTTCACATACTGCCGCTTTGTATTGACCGTGACCTTGCCGCCGGGGAATTGGGCTTCCACAGCCCGGGCAAAATACTCGAGCGCGTCAATACGCCTTTGAATACCATTCTGGTCAAAATCCCGAATTAACAGTTCCAAGGAGGCTTGTTCATGATCCCCATTGATCGTCATCGGGCAGTAGTAACCGTAATAGCCATCGGTTGCCTCAGGGCTTTCCGTCCGGGGAAGCATTGCCGCAAAAACCGCCGACATAAGGGCCGCATTTACCAGAATACCTCTCGCCGCGCCGGGATGGATAACTTTTCCCTGGAATTGAATAGTCGCCATGTATGCGTTAAAACACTCGATCTCAAACTCCCCCAACGGACCGCCATCCAGGGTATAACAGGCTATGGACTTGATAGTATCCAAAGGAAATTCAGGCAGCCCTTTCCCGGTTTCTTCATCAGGAGAGAAGATAATCTCCACCGGCCCATGCTCAATCTCACGGTGAGCTAAAAGGTACTCCACAGCGGCCATGATCTCCGCAATTCCTGCCTTATCATCCGCCCCCAGAAGCGTAGAGCCATCGGTATGGATGATAGTTTTGCCTTTCTGGGCGGCTAACCCCGGCTCCACGAGAGGATCCAGCACCAGACCTTCCGCTAGTTCAATCCGGCGGCCATCGTACCGTTCAACCACTTGAGGCTTCACATCTTTGCCGGAAACATCGCTCACTGTGTCCAGATGGGCTAAAAATCCAACGGCTGGAAGCTTCTCCTTCCCCGGCGTAGCGGGAAGCCGGGCGATAACGTAGCACGATCCGGTCAATTCCACATCTTGTATACCCAGAGCGCGAATTTCTTCCACCAAGATTTTCGCCAGATCCCACTGTTCCACCGTGGAGGGGGTAGCTTCCACATGGCGGTCACTCGTGGTACAAACCTGGACATACCGTAAAAATCGGGGAACTATGAGATTGGTGATATGCGCCTCATCAATAAGTGTATGCAGACTTTGCATAGTAAACTCCTGAGCCTGTACAAAACACGGTTAGTGTGAACCTTTGGTTCGATGTATAGGCTGTTGCAATTATATTACTATAGTGTCATCCGGCTTTTCTATGGTATGCTCTATCATTAATGAAGCAGGATAAACAAACAGTTCTCAAAACCTACTTTGGTTATACTGCATTCCGGCCCGGCCAGGAGGCGGTTATAGATAACCTGCTTACGGGCCGGGATGTACTGGCGGTAATGCCCACCGGCGCGGGAAAGTCTCTCTGCTACCAGATCCCTGCCTTGATGATGGAGGGCCTTGTAGTAGTCATCTCGCCGCTCATCTCCTTGATGAAAGACCAGGTGAGCGCATTGAGGGATGCGGGAGTCGCGGCAGCTTTTCTCAATAGTTCCCTGACGCCGGTCGAATATACGGAAACCCTCAACCGGGCAGTTCAGGGGGAATACCGCATCCTTTACATTGCGCCGGAACGCCTACAACGGGAAGATCTGCGGCGTCTGACAAGCCATCCCTCAACATCAAGCCGGCGTCTCGCCATGGTGGTAATCGATGAAGCCCACTGCGTCTCCCAATGGGGCCATGATTTCCGGCCCAGCTACCTTTTGATCAGCGAGTTCATTAAAAATATCACGCCCAGACCTATTACCGCCGCATTTACCGCAACCGCAACCGGTAAAGTACAGGAAGATATTGTTCATATTTTGCGGCTGGAAGATCCCTTCATCCTTATCACAGGCTTTAACCGGGAAAATCTCTACTTTGAGGTTCAGCGCCCGTTGGATAAACATACCGCCCTGATGAAATGTCTAGAAAACCGCAAAAATAAAAGCGGGATCGTATACTGTTCAACCAGAAAAACGGTGGAAGAACTCTGCGGCGCCCTGAACCGGCGTGGTTTTGCCGCGACCCGGTATCATGCGGGCCTGGAGGATCGGGAGCGGCATGAAAACCAAGACGACTTTATCTACGACCGTAAACCACTGATGATCGCCACCAACGCTTTTGGTATGGGCATCGACAAATCTAATGTCTCCTTCGTGATTCATTACAATATGCCTAAAAATATCGAAAGCTATTATCAGGAAGCTGGGCGGGCCGGACGGGACGGAGAAAAGGCTGATTGCATACTCCTCTACAGCCCTCAGGACGTACGAATCAACACCTTTCTTATTACAAACCAGGATGAAGGCGAAGAAAAAGATAAGGTTCAGGTTGAACATAACCTGGAATTGCTCAAACAGATGACCTTCTATGCCACCACGAGCGACTGCCTTCGCTATCGACTCCTCTCCTATTTCGCCGAAACCGCGCCGGCTTACTGCGGAAACTGTTCTAACTGTAAGCAGACCTTCGAGAACAGTGATATTACTATCCCGGCACAGAAAATCGTTTCCTGCGTGTACCGTATGGAACAACGGGGAAAGCGTTTTGGCAAAGCCATGGTGATCCATGTACTCCAGGGCAGCAACAGCGCGAAGATAAAAAGCGCCGGCCTCGATACGCTGAGCACTTACGGTATCATGCAAGATATGAATATCCACCGCATCCGTACCATCATGGACTTTCTTGTTGATGAAGGCTACCTTGCCGTTGAAGGAGACGAATACCCAGTACTCCGGCTTTCTCCCCGTTCACGGGAGATTGTGACGGAGAAAAAATCCCTCTTCATGATGCTCCCCAAGGAAGAACCAAAGATCAAAAAAACTGGAAAGCTGATAGAGCCGTCCATGGACGACACGCTTTTTGACCGCCTAAAGGATCTACGGAACCGCCTGGCTCAAGAAGCCCAAGTTCCTTCTTATATTATATTTTCTGATGCATCCTTGCGGGATATGTGCCGTAAGCTGCCCGTGAATGAAGAGGAATTTCTAGCGGTCTCCGGCGTAGGCTCAGTAAAACTAGAAAAATACGGGGAACTTTTTACTTCTTTAATTGAAGAATACAAAGAAAAAGGTATCCCCGCATCATAATGTGTCTACATTATGGACAGACACGAATTCTGGCCGTAATACGCGCCGGGGCCGTGCTTGCGTTCCCAGTGCTTGCGGATGATGTGCTCCGGCAGAGGCGCGGCGTCAGGAGCTATGCTCAAGGTAAGGAGCGCCATCTTGCAGACCTCTTCCAGCACTGCGGCGTGGTACACCGACTTGGCGGCGCTGTCCCCCCAGGTAAAGGGGCCGTGACCCGCCACCAGCGTCATGGGTAAATGGAGCGGCTCCTTGCCGGATTGCCGGAAGGTCTCCACGATGAGGTTCCCCGTTTCAAGCTCGTAGTTGTTTTTTACCGCTTCCGGCCCCATGATCGCCGTACAGGGAATCTCCTCCGCGCCGTGATCCGCGTGGGTGGTGCCGAACACCGGCACCGGTTTACGGGCCTGGGCCCAGGCAACGGCGTAGGGCGAGTGGGTGTGGGTGATGCCCCGGATGCCGGCAAAGGCCTGGTACAGCACCCGGTGGGTTTCCGTGTCCGACGACGGATTGAGCTTTCCCCAGGCGATCTTCCCGTCCAGGTCTACCACCACCATGGATTCAGGGCGCAGGTCGTCGTAAGCCACCCCCGACGGCTTGATGGCAAAGACCCCCCGGCCCGGATCGAAGGCGGACACGTTCCCCCAGGTGTAAATAGCCAGGCCGCGCCGGGGTATCTCTAAGTTCGCCTCAAAAGCCTCTTCCCGCAGCGATTTCCAATCGCCTGATTGAAAATCGCCGCTCATACTTGTTCCTTTACCCAGGCTTCCGCGAAGGTTCCCAGGGCCCGGTATCGCTTATACAGGTCATTGTACACCGCCGCCCGTTTTGGGTCGGGGATGTAGGTCTTTTCCACCGGGGGGGTCAGGGCCTTCTGGGCCGACGTGATGTCCGGGTAAAGCCCCGCAACGAGCGCGGCGAACATGGCCGCCCCCAGGGCTACGCACTGATCGTTGGCCAGCACATCGATGGGCTTGTTGAGCACGTCCGCCACGATCTGCATCACCAGGGGAGATTTGCGGGCCACCCCGCCGATTCCCACGATGCCGTCGATGGCAACCCCCTCTTCCACAAAGCGCTCCACAATGGCCCGCGCGCCGAAAGCGGTGGCCTCCGCGAGAGCGCGGTACACCCGGGGGGCATCGGAACCCAGGGTCAGGCCGATAACGGCGCCCTTGAGGAGCTGATTCGCGTCGGGGGTGCGCCGGCCATTGAGCCAGTCCAGGGCTATGATACCGCTCACCTGGGGATCAACCGCCAAAGCCGCTTTTTCTATTTTCGGGATGAGCTTCTTGGAGATCGCTTGGGCTATCTTTTCCTTGGTTTCCGCATCCACCCCCTCGACAGCCGGAAGCACCGCCTCCAGGGGCCACATAAGGAGGTTCTTAAACCAGGCGTACACATCGCCAAACGCGCTCTGCCCCGCCTCGTAGCCCAGCATACCGGGGATCACCGAACCGTCCACCTGCCCGCAGATGCCCCGAACCAGCGATTCCTTGCCTGATGGTTTGGGCGCGACGGTTACGTCACAGGTGGAAGTCCCCATCACCTTGATGAGCCAGCCAGGCCTCGCTCCACCGCCAATCGCGCCCATGTGGGCATCGTAGGCCCCCACCGCCACGGGAATCCCCGCGGGAATCCCCAGCCTGGCGGCCCATTCCTGGGTAAGGAGCCCCGCCACGGTATCGCTGGTGTAGGTATCCGTACCCAGGGCGTCCCGAACCGGAACCAGCCGGGGATCCAGCCGGGCAAGGAACTCGCCGGACGGATAGCCCCAATCGGCGTGCCACATGGCCTTGTGACCCATGGCGCAGCGGCTCTTCTTGATGGCGGCAAAATCCTTGGCCCCTGTCAAAAGGCCGGTCATCCAGTCGCAGTGCTCGATAAAGGAATAGGCCCCGGCGGCCACTTTTTCATCAACCGAGAGGATGTGGAGGGCCTTTGACCAGAACCACTCGGTGGAGTAGACGCCCCCCTCGTACCGGGTAAAGTCCGTGCCGCCCCAGGACTTCGCCAGGGCGTTGATACGGCCCGCCTCTTCCACGGCGGTATGATCCTTCCAGAGGATGAACATGGCGTTGGGGTTTTCGGCGAAGTCCGGCTTCATGGCCAGGGGTGTTCCGGTCTTGTCCACCGCGCAGGGGGTGGAGCCGGTGGTGTCGATGGCGATGCCCCGGATTCGGGCCGCAGCCTCTTTCCCGGCCTTGGCCGCAGCCTCCCGGACGGCGCCCTCCAGCGCCTCGATGTAATCCTGCGGGTGCTGGCGGAACTGATTGGCTGCGGCGTCGCAGTAGAGCCCCTTTGTCCAACGGGGATAGTACATCACCGCCACACCGGTCTCTTTCCCATTCGCCGCATCGATTATCACCGCCCGGCATGAATCGGAACCATAATCTAACCCTAAAACAAAATGCTCTCCCTGCTGTAGTGTCATAATAGTCTCCGTTTATGCGTTATTGAATTTTCGTTTAACTCTATCATTTATTCAAAAAATAATTTATACAAGAGAAAGGCTGATTGTCGGCTAAAGTCCAGCGTTAGGTTTGTAGAAGGAGTTTGTCATGCCAAAAATTACCTTTATGGGTGCGGGCAGCACGGTATTTGCCCGCAATGTCCTGGGGGATGCCATGAGCACCCCCTGTCTGGCGGAGAGCGAGATTGCCCTTTACGATATAGACCCGGGGCGGCTCAAGGAAAGCGAGGCGATCCTGGGGGCCATCAACCGGGGTAAGGGGAACAAGGCCCGGATTAAGAGCTACCTGGGGCAGGAACAACGCCGCGAAGCCCTGAAGGGGGCCAACTTTGTGGTGAACGCTATCCAGGTGGGGGGCTACGATCCCTGCACTATCACCGACTTCGAGATACCGAAAAAGTACGGCCTGCGGCAGACCATTGCCGACACCCTGGGTATCGGCGGGATCATGCGGGCCCTGCGGACTATCCCGGTGATGGAGGGATTCGCCCGGGATATGGAGGCGGTGTGCCCCGAAGCCTGGTTCCTCAACTACACCAACCCTATGGCCATGCTCACGGGTTTTATGCTCCGCCACACCGGGGTCAAGACGGTGGGGCTCTGCCACAGTGTGCAGGTCTGTTCCTGGGGGCTCCTCAAGGGTCTGGGGATGGACGATAAAATCGAGGGACGGAAAGACAAAATCGCCGGAATAAACCACATGGGCTGGCTCCTGGAAATTGCCGACAAGGACGGGAATGACCTCTACCCGGAGATTAGAAAGCGGGCGGCGGAGAAAAACCGCAAGGCACTGAACGGCGGAGAAAAACACGGCGACATGGTGCGCTTCGACTATATCGACAAGCTGGGTTACTACTGCACCGAGTCCAGCGAACATAACGCCGAGTACAATCCCTTCTACATCAAGAGCCGTTACCCGGAATTGATCGAAAAGTTCAACATCCCCCTGGACGAGTATCCCCGCCGCTGTGTAAACCAGATCGCCGGATGGAAAGATGAGTACAGCAAGATCTCCCAGGAGAGCCAATTGCCCCACGACCGGGGCCATGAGTACGCCTCCTATATCATGGAGGCAATGGTCACCGGAACCCCCTTCAAGATCGGCGGTAACGTGCTGAACAAGGGAGGCCTTATCCCCAATCTGCCTGTAGACGCCTGCGTAGAAGTATTCTGCTTTGTGGATAAGAACGGGGTGAACCCCTGCTATTCAGGCCCCCTGCCTTTACAGCTTGCGGCGATGAACATGAGTCACATTAACGTACATCTCCTGACCATCGAGGCGGCCCGGACGCGGAAAAAGGAGCACATTTATCATGCGGCCATGATGGAGCCCCACACCGGAGCTGAACTCTCGCTGGATGACATTGTAAAAATGGTGGACGATCTTATCGCCGCCCACGGCAAATGGATGGCGGATTATACATGATGAGTCGAGCAGCGTAAAACGCCGAAAGGCCGCCCAGCGCTCAAAAAATGAGGAACAGGAGTCCTGTTCCTCATTTTTCTATGGAGAGATTATGTTTTGTATAAAATGTGGTAAAGAAATACCTGATGAAAGCAATTATTGTTTATACTGTGGTATATTACTTCCGGGGAAAAGTGCAAACAATTTAATTAAAACAAATGAAGGTAAAACATTAGTTGTGATAAATTGTAATAAACGATTTGGTTGGGGTAAATATAAAATCAAAATATTTATAGATGGTAATCATGTAAAAGACATACAGAACGGTAGTTCTATATCTTTTGAAATAGAAAATGGAAAACATATCGTTTTTTGTGATGCAATTTGGTGTAAAAAATCTGACGTAATAGAAATAATCGCCAATTCCAATGAAATAAATTTCTTTGTGGAATTTCCTTCTTTATCTTCTTATGACGATTATAAATTATCATTAATAAAAACAAAAGAAACAGAAGCAAATACATGGGAATGAGCCTGAGCCGTCCGGCAACCCGGTTGATTTCCTGACGGCTCTATTATGCAGGGTACTAAAATGGTTCCTATCGCTCCGGGAGTATTCGCAGGGCAACGCGGTACTGATACTGGCCGGGCTGGATGCGGTATTCCGGGTGGATGCACCGGGACCAACTGTTCTCGCCCCCCAGGCCCGTGTGGCGGTGATCGAAGGCCAGGTATATTCCCTCCCGCCGGGGGAGCTCGTCA
>JAIRPG010000010.1 GCA_031257105.1 Treponema sp. | reverse complement strand
GGCTTTGCCGCGCCTCACTATGCCCTGTCGCCATACAGCGGCGCTCAGACCTTATCTCTGGGGGCCGGCGTCAAACACTACTACCGTCTGGCGGTAACGGCGGGATCTTCCTACACCATAGAGTGGCAGAATGGGAACAATCAAAACACTGATGATTGGTGGTTCAGGATTTCTGTTTGGCAAAATGATGGTACCTTGATTTTCGGGGATACAGAATATCACGCGAGGGGAGGATATACCAATCCCCTAGTGTTTACTGCCGCGTCCACAGGTTTTGTTACTGTGGAGTTACGCAATGGTAACTCGTCGAACAGTTACAACTACCAGATTTACTACTACTAACATACTAACCGTGCGGGGTACTGCTCCGCACGGCTGGCAAAAGGAGCGAATATGAAGAAACGACTAATCCTCTGCGCTTTGCTATTCCTTGCAGCGGGGGCGGTATTCGCGGATGTTACGATTAAGCTCTATCCCGGCCTATACATGGGCAGAGATCAAACGCTGACTTGGGGAGCGGATGTGCAGTTCGGGGTGGAATTCGGCGATTGGGACGATGACGAATTCATCTTTGGTATCTATGCCGATGGGGGAATTGATTGGGGCCTGCCCAACAAGCCGAACCTCTACTACGGCGGCATGGCGGAACTGTACTATGGGGAAAGTGTCGCCAAATTCGGTATTGCCGCCGGGGTCGGCTGGAACCAGGGTGTAGACGCGGAGGCGAGCGAAAGGAACCTTCAATCCGTATATATCCGGCTCGGCATCCCCTTCAATTTTGTTTACGGGCGCTTTAAGATGCAGCTATGCCTTGACATATACCCAGATGTGGGCGTAAGGCTGGGATTTTTGTTCCACTTTGGGATAAACTTAAAGAAATTTACCACGTATTAAGGAGTTTTATCATGAAGAAATTAGCAATGGTTCTGCTGCTAGCCGGTCTTGGTACGCGGCTTTTCGCTATCGGCCTGGGCGCCGAATGGGGCTTGCGGTTCTACGATGACCTGGTTACCGGGCCCGCGCTGCTCGTCTATTCCGGGAACGGCCTGAACCTCGCCGTGGACTGGAATATAAGGCGGAATTGGACCGATATTGGCGCTACCCTGGATAAGTCGTTCAGGCTTTTTAAATTCTGCAACATAGGAAGGGTGGGGGAACTGAACTTTAATGTCGGGGCCGGGGGCTTTATCAATTTCAGCTTTCCCCACCGAAAAAAGGATAGCATCACCAATGTTATCGGGGGCCTGCGCTTTCCCATCGGCGTATCCATGGAATTCCGCCCCTTCAGCGTGTATTTAGACGTGGCTCCCGCAGTCTCCCTGGAATTCTCCCCAAGTTTTGGGTTTGGTTCCTATTACGGAAGCGCCGTCCGCGCCGGCGTTGTTATTTGGCTCTAATTCGGCTTTATTTTATTAAGGAGGATTTTATGAAAAAGAACCGTTTCGCGTTACCGGTGGTATTGATACTAACGATAACCGCTCTCTTCCTGGCCGCCGGCTGTCCTAATCCCGCCTCTGGGCCGGAGACCCAGACTCCTGAGCCGGCGGCGCCAACCTGGTCTCCGGTAAGTTCCGTCAACGAGCTGATCGGCGTGTGGGAGGGGACTACCCGGCTTGAGCTTGCGGGTGACGATGAAAGCGGGCTCTCCGAAGGTTCCATCGGCATCATCGCCACCATTATTTATGAGCGGCTGGAAGATTCCGCGGAAATCATCCTGAAATTTGATTATAGCGATTACCTCGACGCGATCCTGGCGGACAACTCCGGTTCGGGCTACACCAAGGACAGCCTGTGGACTTATATAACAAATTCCCTCTCCGGTTCCGGTTACATCCCTGGAAACTATGTCCTTCTGACCCGGCAGACGGTGTATGCAAACCACCTGCTTAACGCCGATGATCTGCTCATCAACGGAGACAAAACCAAGCTGAAACAGATTATGGCTCAACACGAATTCGCCTTAATGGGGATAGGCGTCACCGGTGATGCGGAGCTTATTCTGGACAAGATCGCGCAATATCCCGCCTCCCTGTTCGTCAAAGGCGAGGACATGGGTGGCGGTGAGGAGATCATCAGGGTAAAAATTCTGTCTACCTCTGAAGATGTGGAAAAAGCCATCCTTGGCATAGGACAGGTCAACGCCGCTTTTGACAACGACGGTGACGCGGCGCTCTATAATTTAGCGGCCACAAGCATTCGGGGGAACCTTTCTGAAAAGTTCAGGCTGCCGGCGGGTAAATATTTCGTAAAAGCCAGTATTTACCGGGGCTCGTTCATTGGATGGCTCCACCTTCGGAGCGAAAGTTTTACCGTGGACAACGGGGACATTGTTACCGTTACTTACGATTATATTGAGTATGAGCCGGGGACTTATCGTATGGGTCTCGCGGTCAGTCGTTAATAAGGGAGGTTTTTATGATGAAAATTCTTTCATACAAAACCCGCCGGGTTTTAAGGAACGTGTTTCGGGGATTGGGGGCGGCGTGGTATTCGTGGTGTTTCAGGCGTGTTACGGGCCGCCGATGGATACCGGAGACGATGTAACTATCCGGGGGGCGTGAAATCCAGGGCGACGACCCGGACGATTCCGGAGATCAGGGTTGGCATTGCCGGTATGCGCTCTTTTGAGCTGACCGACAGCCAGGGCTGTTTCTACCTATACGCGCCGAAAGAGGAACGGTACGAGCTTGCCTTTGAAGATATTGACGGGGAAGAAAACGGCTCTTTTGCGGGAACAAGCCTGTTTGTTGACCTGGCAAATATTGGGACGGAATTAACGGTAGAATTAGCGGAACAAGATGCCGAATAAACTGTCCCAAATCCTGTTCAGTCAATTCAAGAAGAATGAAGTCAGGCTCCATGAATTGACCTGTCTGTTTTGGGAATGTACCCGGCGGTGTAATTTGAGATGCCTGCACTGTGGCTCCGATTGTAATTCCGATTGCGCCGGGAACGCGAGGATTCATGATATGCCCTTTGAGGATTTTTTCCAGGCGATTCTGCCCTTAAAAACGGTGTATAAAAATATAACCGTGGCGATAACCGGGGGAGAACCTTTGCTGCGCGAAGACCTTCCCCAACGTGGAAGAACCCTGCGGGAGCATGGGTTTCGCTGGGGTATCGTAACCAACGGCTACGCCTATACCCCGGACATACATGGGCGGCTTGACCCTGAGTCTCGACGGGTTTGAACAAACCCATAACCGGCTCCAGGGAAACGCCCTGATTATGCCGATGCGTATGTTGAACGCGGTGCGGTGTACTGGATGAAAGGGAACAGAACGCAGGCGCGGGCGGACTGGACTAAAGCCCTGCAGCTTGACCCGAATAACACGGCGGCGCGGGATAATCTGGCGAAGTACCAATAGGGGGATGATATGGGGATGGACGGTATGCAGGGAGAAGCACATACACCGGAGAATCTGAGTCCGTTTGAAATTATATCGGCTGAGTTGGCCAAGGCGAGGGCCGCCGCCGAGGCGCGGATGACGGATGCGGAGAAGGCGGAGGTAGATCGGAAGTGGCAGGAAATGGCCGGCGCCATGCTGCCGGAACTGGAGGAGATGCGGGAAACACTGGACAAAATGATGGACAAGGGGGAAGAACAGATGAAGGAAACTGAAAAATGATGGAATATGAAAAAAGGAAAAGGGAAGCATTGCTTCAATACTTCGATAGCATGGGTGAGGAAAAGCTCGATAAGATTGTGGATAATGTTGTAAGTTATTACAAATCCGTGGAAAAAGAAATGGATTTGCAGGGCCTTGGCAAAAAACTCCGCAAACTGGCCAAACAGGAAAAAGGAGGCAAATAAAT
>JAIRPG010000009.1 GCA_031257105.1 Treponema sp. | reverse complement strand
GCCCCCCCCGTTACGAGAATGTTTTTTATTTCACGGACGCTTTCACCCATTCGCACACCCTTTCCCGCCCGATAAAGCACACGCCGGCGGTAACGCGCCTTCTGTCTACTCTACGATTTGCCATATCTCTGACTGGGCTTTTCAGGAGGGAAAGGGAAAAACGGGCAAAATCATGAAAAGCGGCGGCGAATAATTTTGACACCTGTTTCAAATAAAATGACGATTTTGTTTTTAAAAAATCAAACAAATTAGACTTGTTGCGGATGTTGTTCAATACCTATTGAACAACTCTATTGACGGATGGAAGCATGAGTGAAAAAAAAGGCGGCGAAAGAATACAGGAGCGCGTTTAAGTCAACGCCGCCGCCGTCTATCAACTTCTGAAAGCTCTCTCTGACAGTAATCTCCTCTTCCTGCCTGCCCGAACTCTTATCAATACACGACGAATCCTTTCGCCTTGAGCAATTCCGCGTTAAGAATACCTCCACCTGCGGCGCCCCGGATCGTGTTGTGGGACAAGGCGGCAAAGCGCAGGTCAAAAATATTACAGGGCCGGATGCGGCCAATCGTTACCGCCATACCCTTACCGGCGTCCCGATCTTTCCGGGGTTGGGGCCTATCCGCTTCTTCCCGAAGGATGATGGGTTGTTTGGGCGCCATGGGAAGTTCCAACTCCTGGGGCAGCGCCCGGAATTGCGTCCAGATCCGCTTTACTTCATCGAGCGAAGGTTTTTTTGCGCCGAATTCCAGGCTGACGCAGGCGGTATGGCCATCCACTACAGGAACCCGGTTACAGTGGGCGCTGATCACCGGTTCTTCGGCGTTCTGAATGGCGCCCCCAGCGATAGAACCCAGGATCTTGAGGGGTTCCCGTTCGGTTTTTTCTTCTTCGCCGCCGATATAGGGTACTACATTGTCGATGATGTCCAGACTCGCCACCCCCGGATAACCCGCGCCGGAAACGGCCTGCATGGTGTTTACGATGAGCCGCTTCACTTCATACCCCGCCTGAACGAGGGCAAAAAGCGGGGTCATGTAGCTTTGAATGGAGCAGTTGGGCTTAACGGCGATAAAGCCCCGATCCCAGCCCCGGTTTTTCCGTTGAGCGTGAATGATGTCCGTGTGCTGGGGGTTCACCTCGGCGATGAGCATGGGCACGTCGCTAGTCCAGCGGTGGGCCGAGGCGTTAGACACCACGGGAATCCCCGCGCCGGCGTAAGCTTCCTCCAAGGAGCGAATCTCGTCTTTTCCCATCTCCAGAGCTGAAAAGACAAAGGCGCAGTCCCCCCGTTGAAAAGCAGCGAGCGCCTTGGCTACGTCATTGGCGTCTTCCACCACAAGACCGCCTACAGAGGGCGCGTATTCCCGCGTTGGCTGCCAACGCCCTGCGACGGCTTCGGCATATTTTTTCCCCGCGCTTCGGGGAGAAGCCGCCACGTAACGCGCCTCAAACCAGGGGTGATCCGCCAGCAACGCAATATACTGCTGTCCAACCATGCCTGTCGCCCCAAGAATACCTACCGGAATTTTTGCCATGATCTAT
Organism: Treponema sp.; assembly: GCA_031257105.1. Classification (GTDB taxonomy): domain Bacteria; phylum Spirochaetota; class Spirochaetia; order Treponematales; family Breznakiellaceae; genus JAIRPG01. The sequence goes on along the minus strand of JAIRPG010000009.1, from coordinate 4,717 downwards.
TTCTCCTTACCGTGTTTGTAGAGCCAGCTTTTCCATAGCGGCCCGCAGGGGCCCTTCGCCGGCTTTCGCCAGGGGGCCGAGGGGCAGCCGGGTAGGACCGCCGGGAAGTCCGGCCCAGGTCATAGCCGCCTTGATGGGGACGGGGTTCGTCTCGATAAAAACGGCCTTTATCAGTGGTAAAAGCTCATAGTGAATCCGCCGGGCCTCTGTGAAGTCTCCCGCCAGGCAAGCGCGAGTCAGAGCAGCCGTCTGCGCGGGAGCCAGATTGGAGATAACCGACACCACGCCATCGCCTCCCAGAGCCATGAGGGGCAGGGTAAGCCCATCATCTCCAGAGAGAACCGCAAAACCGCCGTCCCGCGTTTGTCGTTTTGCGGCAATAGCGCCGATTACCTCTCCCATCTGATTAATGTCCCCGGAAGCTTCTTTTACCCCGATGATCCCCGGAATTCCCGCGATCCGTTCCAGTAACACCGTAGGAATGTTTCGTCCTGTCCGGGAAGCAATGTTGTAAACCACGATGGGAAGCCCTTCCTTGGCGGTTGCTTCAAAGTGCCGATAAAGCCCTTCGTCGTTGGGCTTATTGTAGTAGGGCGTTACCACCAGGGCCGCGTCCGCGCCGAGATCCCGCGCTCGTCTGACGTACTTGACAGCGTACTTGGTGTCGTTAGAACCCGCGCCGATGATCAGGGGAACCGCGCCTCCCACTTCTTCTACGGCGATACGGATCAGCTCCTCTTCCTCCTCTTCCTCCAAGGTGGGAGTTTCCCCGGTAGTTCCCAGGGGCACGAGGCCGTCTATACCCGCCTTAAGCTGAAAGCCGATAAGCCTGCGGAAGCCTTCGTAATCCACCTCGCCGTTTTCCTTCATCGGGGTGATAAGCGCGGTAAAAGTTCCTCGCAGCATTTGCATAGCATCTCCTCACTGAATTTGAAGTACGTCATGGAGAACATCATCCATGGTAAAGACCCCTCGCCGCGCCACGCCGGGAACCCCATCGGGAGCGGAACAGCCCAGGAGCCATTCCGCCGCCCGCAGCGCTCCCAGTGCGAAACCTTCCCGGTTTCGCGCCGTATGGGTGATCTGAATAGTATCAGCCGGGGAATCGAAGATGAGGGTGTGGATTCCCGGCATTGAGCCTACCCGGAGACTGGGGTAATGGAACTCTTCCGGGGCTGGAGGTCTATCCAGAACCTCCCAAACGGCCTGTTTTTTCCGGGTCATCTGGGACAGCACCTTCTCCGCCAGCATCTTGGCGGTACCGGAGGGACTATCCGCCTTCTTGTTGTGATGCGCTTCCCACCCCCCCGCATCGTACTCCGGGAAAGGATCGGCCAGCGCAGCGGCGTAGGCGGCAATCCGATAAAAGAGATTTACCCCAAGGGAAAAATTGGAAGCCCACAGCAAGGATGAACCGGCAGCCTCTACCGCCCGGCTTACCTCATCAAGCCGTTCCAGCCAACCGGTGGTGCCTGTCACCACCGGGAGCCGCCGTTTCGCGAGGGCGAGCAGGTTGGATGCCGCTGTATCCGGCCTGGTAAATTCGATGGCCGCCTCGGCTCCGCCCAGATCGCCCGCCTCGGCGATAGAACGAAAAACCGGCGCCCCACAAACGCTCAGTTTTCCCGGCGGAATTCCCACCGGTGAGGGGTCAACCACCGCCGTAACGCGGAGTCCCCGGGCCAGAGCCGTTGTCTCGATAAGTTTCCCCATCTTACCGTATCCGATGATGGCGATATTCAATATGCCGCTCCTTTTTTCTACTCAAAATAGTGCCGGTGCAGCGCGGCAACTACTTTTTCCGTCTGGGTATCATCGACGATAAAGCTGATATTCACCTTGCTGGCCCCTTGAGAAACCATCTCCACCTGCACATCCAGATCCGCACAGACTCCAAAGGCCCGTCTAAGGATCTCCGAAGACCGCCCCACATCTCCCACGATGGTAACGATGGCTTTACCGGCCTTAATATCAACGCCGGCAATCCGGGACAGATCTTTTTTCAGCGCCTCAAGGTCATGGGCCGCATCCAAGGTGAGCGAGATGGACACCTCGCTGGTGGCAACCATGTCAACCGAGACGCCGTATTGGGCAAAGCTGGAAAACACCTTTTCCAGAAATCCCGCCTGGCCCAACATCCGGGTAGACACAATATCCACCAGGGTCACGTTCTTCCGGGAAGTAATTGCCTGAACCGGCCCGCTCCGTTTGTCCAATTTGGCGACGATCCGGGTTCCCGGCGCGTTAATATTGTAGGAATTTTTCACCAATACCGGCGTCCCGGTTTTTATACAAGGCTGCATAGCACGGGGGTGAAGGACTTGGGCGCCGAAATAGGCCAGTTCCGCCGCTTCTTCGTAGGTTACCTGCTCCACAGGCCGGGCGTTCTTTACCAGCCGGGGATCCGCAGTGAGGATTCCATCAACGTCCTTCCAGACTTGGGCTTCCTCGGCCCCGCAAGCCGCCGCGATAACCGTGGCGCTCAAATCGGAACCGCCCCGTCCAAGAGTGGTGATATTACCATTCGCGTCCCTGGCGATGAACCCCGTCACCACCGGCGTCAGTCCCGACTCAACGAGAGGCCGCAAGTTCTGGACTATTAAATTCCCGCTTTCAGGCAGGAGTTCTGCGGCGGTGAAGTTTGAATCAGAAAGAAAACCCGCATCCCACGCATCCACAGCGCGGGCCTCTATCTTGAGGGAGCGGAGATACGCCGCCGCTATCCGCGTGGAAAGCCGTTCTCCAAAGGAAACCAGGTAGTCTTTGGTTCTGCCGGTAAGCTCTTTGATCAGGGAAATACCCGTTAGGAGACTTTGCAGTTCCCCCAGGAGCGGTTCGATCTCGTCCAGAACCGCCTGTCCAAGGGACAATTCCCGCGCCGTCCGCCGGTGGAGTTCCTCGATCTTCCGGATCGAGACGGCCCCGGTTTTGAGGGCTTCCCCAGCGGCTTCCAACAGATGATCGGTGGTGTCTCCCATAGCGGAGAGAACGAGAATGGGCTTCCGGGTAAGCTGCGGTTTGACGATTTCGCTTACCTGGCGAATCCGCTCAGCATCGGCGACAGAGCTTCCCCCGAATTTCATGACGATCATCGCTTCCTCCAAGGAGGAGCCTATCAAATTACGAGCTTGTTTACAATTCCGGTACGCGAATACGGCTTAAAAATCATCACGCCGCTTTACGTTTCCTTCAATTTCTACTATAAGCATAGGCACGTAGAGGATAACCATGAAAGAACAATTGTTTAGATATATAGAAGAAAACGGCGAGACCCTGGCGGTGGAGTTAGAGACGGAACTCTGCAAAAGGCCGGCGGTGTCCCCCGAATCGGATGGCGAGGGGGAGTTTGACAAATGCGAGTTTCTCCAGGGATGGCTGGGCGCTCATGGCGTCACTATGCTGGAGCGGCACGATGCCCCCGACCCTAGAGCCAAGGGAGGGGTTAGACCAAACCTTATCGCGACCATTCCCGGCAAGGACGACACTCCCCGGTTGTGGATCATAAGCCACCTGGATGTGGTGCCCCCCGGCGAGGCGTCTCTTTGGCAGAGCGATCCTTGGCAGGTGATACGCAAGCCGGACGGCGCGGATGGCGGCGGCCCCCGGCTCATTGGCCGAGGGGTAGAGGATAATCAACAGGGCTTGGTCTCGTCGGCGCTGGCGGCGCTGGCTCTGGTTAAGCTGGGGATCACGCCGGCCCATACGGTGAAACTCCTCTTTGCCGCCGACGAAGAAGTAGGAAGCGCCTACGGGATTCTCTGGCTCCTCAAGGCTATGCCGGAACTGTTCCACAAAGAAGACATGATCCTCATCCCCGACGGCGGCGATCCTAAGGGCGAGACCATCGAGGTAGCCGAGAAGAACCTGATCTGGGCCCGGTTTGTCACCAGGGGGTTGCAGGCCCACGGTTCCCGGCCCGATCAGGGGAAAAACGCCCATCTGGCTGGCGCGGATCTGGCCCTTCGCCTCCACTACGGCCTTTCTGAGCGCTTCGATGCACGAGATTCTCTCTTTGAGCCCGACTATTCCACCTTTCAGCCCACGAAAAAAGAGGCCAATGTCCCCAATATCAACACCATCCCCGGAGAAGATGTGTTCTGTATGGATATACGGGCGCTCCCCCGGTATTCAAATCGGGATATTCTGGCCGAAATCGACCGGATCAAGGCGGAGGTGGAGGCCAAACACGGGGTACAGATCAGCTATACCACCCCTCAACTGGTAGAATCCCGGCCCACGCCGCCGGACACGCCCCTGGTAAAGCTCCTTTCCCGGACGGTTAAGGAAGTCTACGGCGTGAATACCCGGCCCATCGGCATAGGCGGAGGAACCGTAGCCGCGCCCCTGCGTAACCGGGACATCGCTGCGGTGGTTTGGAGCCGCATGGACGACACCGCCCATCAACCCAACGAGTATGCGCTCCTGGCCAACATCCTGGGAAATGCGAAGGTCATGGCCCTGCTCATGGTATCTGAATAAAGGAGACCACAAAACGGGAGTCGAACCGTCAGACATGAGGTCTGACGGTTCGCGGCGCAAAGGGCCGGACAAATGGTACCCGGCGCCTCTGCGTTAGCGTCCGCGTTTATCCGCTAATTAGTGTCTGTCCACAAAGTCGGTTACTTTGCGGACAGACCTTGCATTTTCTCGCCTAACGGCTACGAAAATGCGTTTTTTAAGGTGGTCTGTCCATAATGTGTCTACATTATGGACAGAC
>JAIRPG010000122.1 GCA_031257105.1 Treponema sp. | reverse complement strand
ATGTTCGGGAACCCGGCCAACATGGGCCTCTGCGTAGCCTGTTTTATCCGGGATACCGCCGGGGCCCTGGGACTCCATGGGGCGGCGAATGTGCAGTATATCCGTCCTGAAATTCCGGGTTTTATCGCCGGGGCCTTTATCCTCTCCCTGGGACGCAGGGAGTTCAAAGCCCAGGGCGGCTCGGCGCCGCTGCTCCGGTTTTTCATTTCCCTGTTTGTTATAATCGGCGCGCTGGTATTCCTGGGCTGCCCGCTGCGGATGGTCCTGCGCCTGGCAGGAGGGGACTTCAACGCCCTGTTTGGCCTGGCCGGTTTCGTGGCCGGCATTGCCCTGGGCAGCCTGATGCTGAAAAAGGGCTTTTCCCTGGGCCGGTCCTATGCTCAGCCTGCGGCCTCAGGCTGGATAATGCCCGCCCTCGCGGCGGCCCTCCTGATATTTCTCCTGCTTAAACCCGCCTTCATCCGCCTAAGCGAAAGCGGCCCCGGCTCTATGCGGGCCCCCGTGATCCTAGCCTTGGGGGCCGGCCTCATCGTCGGCGCGCTTGCCCAGAGCAGCCGTATGTGTATGGCAGGGGGCTTCCGGGACCTGATCCTCATCAAGAACCCCTCGATGCTGCTGGTCTATGCGGCGGTGTTTGCGGCGGCCCTTATCGCCAACCTAGCAGCCGGTAAATTTCACCCCGGCATGAGCGGCCAGCCCATAGCCCATAGCGACGTCCTTTGGAACTTTTTAGGCATGGCCCTGGCGGGCTACGGTTCAACCTTGCTCGGCGGCTGCCCCCTGCGGCAGACCATCATGGCAGGGGAAGGCAGCGCGGACGGGGCGGTCTGCGTTCTCGGGCTCTTATGCGGCGCGGCCATAAGCCACAACTTCGGCCTCGCGGCCTCCCCCCAGGGCGTTCCGCTGAACGGCCAAATCGCCTGCATCATCGGATTCGCGGTCCTCACCGGCATAGCCCTGATCAATATCAACCAGAAAGGCGGAGTAAAGGCATGAGTGAAAACGGAAATGCGGAAAACCGGGTGGACGCCTGCGGCCTTTCCTGCCCGGAACCGGTCCTCTTGACCCAAGGGGCCCTCAAGGAATACGGCGCCGCCGCTTTTTCCGTGGATGTCTCCAGCCCGGCGGCCCGGGACAACGTAAAACGGTTTTTAGAAGAGCGGGGCCGGGCCGTACAGGTGGAACCCCTAGGCCAGACGGGCTGGCGCGTTAAAGCGGGGGAAGCCTGATCTGCGGCTCCTCGTTACGTTTTATTCGGTGAGTTCTGCCTTGATGCTGGACTCGGCGGCTAAAAAGCGGGGGATCCCCTGCCGGCTTATCCCGGTCCCCCGATCCCTAAGTTCCTCCTGCGGCTACGCCGCCGAACTGGATGGAATGGACGCGGAAGGCCCCGGCGGCCTTGAGGAACTGCTGCGGAGCCTCCGCATCGACTGGGAATCCCTCTGCCAGGCCGGTGAAGCAGGCTGCCAGGTCCTCAGGCGGAACGGTTCCTAGAACGGCGCTGATTGCGGACTTTAGTCCGGCATCAGGCTTAGCCCCATCCAGCCAGGCTCCGGGCGATTCCCTCAAAAATAAGGCTTTACGGCGCTTTTGTAATACAATACACTACTTGAGTAACCTTATAAGTTACATATCTCTGGCGTATCCTGTTCAGAAACAAGGTCAGTTTCTGAACAAGGTTCATATTTTCAGCATTTAATAAAAAAAATTTTTTTTTATGGGGGATTCTATGGCGGTAAAAGAAATTCAGACCACCTGCAGTTATTGCGGGGCCGGGTGCCAGCTCTTGTTCACGGTGGATCAAACGGCGAACAAGATACTGGACGTCCATCCGGTAAAAGGGCGGACAAACGATGACAAGGCCTGTCTCAAGGGCTGGTATGGCTGGGATTATTTGAATGACCCGCAGATCATAACCAAGCGGATCCGGGAGCCGATGATCCGCAAAAACGGGCGGAACTCCCCGCTGGAAGTGGTTACTTGGGACGAGGCCATCAAATTTGTGGCGGACAAGCTTACGGCGGTAAAAAAACAGTGGGGGCCTGACGCGATCCTGGGGGCGGGCAGCGCCCGGGGCCCGGGGAATGAACCGAACTACCTGATGCAGAAGTTCATCCGGGCCTGTATCGGCACCAATAACATCGACCACTGCGCCCGGATCTGCCACGCGGCCTCCGTGGCCGGCTCGATGCAGACCATCGGCGAAGGGGCCATGTCCCTCTCCATCCCCGAAATCGAGGACTGCGAGGTGATTTTTAACATCGGCTATAACGCGGCGGCCTCCCATCCCATCGTGGCCCGGCGCATCGTGCGGGCCAAAGAGAAGGGCGCCTACATCATCTGCGCTGACCCCCGGATAACCGAAACGGCCCGCATTGCCGACCTGCACCTCCAGCTCAAGGGCGGCTCCAATATCGCCCTCACCAACGCGATGGCCAACGTGATTATCACCGAGGGCTTACAGGACGAAGCCTTCATCAAGGCCCACACCAAGGACTTCGACGCTTTCTGGGCAATCGTCAAAGATTACACGCCGGAACATTCCGCTCAGATTACCGGCCTTGCCCCCGATGCCATCCGCACGGCGGCCCGGAAATACGCCTCCAGTAAACATTCCGTGATTACCTGGGGCATGGGGGTAACCCAGTTCCAGCAAGGGGTCGAGGTCGTTAAGAGCCTCTGCAGCCTGGCGATGCTGACCGGGAACTTCGGCCATTACGCCTGCGGCACCGGCCCGGTGCGGGGGCAGAACAACGTCCAGGGCACCTGCGATATGGGAGTCCTCCCCAACGTGTACCCCGGCTATCAGTCCGTAACCGACCCCAAGATCCGCGAGAAGTTTGAGAAAGCCTGGGGCGCGAAGCTTTCCGATAAGGTAGGGCTTGCCCTTACCCGGGTGCCTGAGCGGGTGGTCCACGAAAAAGACCCGGCCAAACGGATCCACGCCTACTACATCTTTGGCGAAGACCCCGGCCAGAGCGATCCCGACCTGGAAGAGATCCGCGAGACCCTGGACCAAATCGATTTTGTGGTTTGCCAGGACATCTTCTGGAACAAGACCTCCCTCCACGCGGACGCGGTACTCCCCGCGACGGCCTGGGGCGAACACGACGGGGTATATACCTCCAGCGACCGGGGCTTCCAGAGGATCCGCAAGGTGCTGGAACCGGCCGGCAACATCAAGGATGACTGGGAAATCATCTGCCTTGTTTCCACCGCCATGGGCTACCCGATGAAGTACAACAACACCAAGGAAATCTGGGACGAGATGCGGAACCTTTCGCCCAAGTTCAAAGGCGCCACCTACGAAAAGATTGAGGCCCAGGGCTCGGTTCAGTGGCCCTGCTGGGACGAAAAACCGGAAGACAAGGGGACGATGTTCCTCCATGCGGGGGGCAAGTTCGCTACCCCTGACGGCATCGGCATCTTCAAAACTTCGCACTACCAGGAGCCCGCGGAACTGGAAAACAAGGACTTCCCCCTTACCCTCTGCACCGTGCGGGAAGTCGGCCACTACTCAGTACGGACTATGACCGGTAACTGCCGGATGCTCCGCAACCTGGAAGACGAGCCTGGCTGGGTGGAGATCAACCCCGAAGACGCCGGAGCCCTGGGCGTCAGCCACGGCGAGATAGTCCGGGTATCCAGCAAGCGCGGCGAGGTCCTTACCCGGGCCAGCGTAACGGACCGGGTTAAACGGGGAGCGGTCTATATGACCTATCAATGGTGGATAGGGGCCTGTAACGAGTTGACGATAGGAAAGCTCGACCCCTCATCTAGTACTCCCGAGTACAAGTATTGCGCCTGTAAGGTGGAGAAGCTCAAAGACCAGAAGGGGGCCTGGGACGAGGTAAAGCGGCAATACGCCGATTTGCGGTCCAAGATGCGCATCGAAGAGAAGGCCGTCTAGGTTTTTTTTGCTGGGGTCCGGGGAGGCGCGCCTCCCCGGCGGGGTGCGGGGCGGCGCCCCGCAAAGCCTCGGCGCCGCGTTACTTTACAATGCCGTGCCGTTCCCGCAGGGCTTCGAGGGCCTTGAGTTCGGCGGCGCAATGAATTGACAGGAAAGGGTATGAGTCTATACTAAAAATGGCGGGTAGCATAAGTGAAAATGCGCCGGTTATCTAAAGCTGATAACCAGAGATGGATGGTTCAAGTTCCTCCCCGGCCAGCCAGTCCGACCTATAAGGCCGGGCTTTTTATTTCAGCCGATCTTCTTCCCAAAAATAAGTCTTATTGGTATGCGTGAAGTGGGCTATGATAAGGCCCCCTGAATGGTTCCCTTTTCTGATCCGGTCAATAAGTTTCCGCAATACCGATTCCGGCGATAAATCGCTGTTGATTTTGAAGAATATCCTGTCAGCTTTTTTTCTGGAACTTCGGTAGTGATCTTCAACCCGGTCAGCGTTTCCGGTTATGGTTTTGAACTCCATGATAAAACCGTCTACCACGGCATCAGGATGTTTGCTTGCGCCCACTTCCGGGAGGAGATAAACGGTACTCCCCATAGCGGTCAAGATACGGGATTGGACAAGTTCCTTTTCTAAATCCCGTTTCTGGTTATTGCTCTTGGGTTCCCGCGCCCTGGCTATAAAAATATGATCCTCAAGCTCCCCCCAGGTTTCATTGGGGTAGAGGCTGGCGGCTTTTTCCCGCGCCTTCTGAGCCTTGGCCGCTTGTTCCAGCGCTTTGTCAGGGGATGCTTGCACAATGAATCCAGATTATCAGATCGGCGCCGCTTTACTTTACAATGCCGTGCCGTTCCCGCAGGGCTTCGAGGGCTTTGAGTTCGGCGGCGCTTTGTCGGATATGCTCCCCGGGCCCCCCGCCTAAATATGGCAGTTCCTCAAGGATCTGGGCGTACAGGCCGGTAAATTCATCGGGGTACAGCTCTTTGAGGTGTTCCAGTTCCTTTTCTTGCCGGGCCTTGGCCGGGTTTTGATCGGAAAGTTCTAGCTGGCTTTCCGCTTTTTTCCCGCCTCTGTTTCGTTTTGCCGGGGCTTTGAGGGCGGCCTTTTTACAGTTAAGCCTAAGCGCCACAAGGTTTCTCCCCCGTTTTATCCCCTCGCTTTTGATTTCTAGCCCTATTCCAGCCTGGTTTATCTCTTTGACTGGTTCTTCAATAACTTTTTTTCTAAAATCCCTTGTTTCTTTATAGGCTTCAGAATCGATACCAAATAATTCCCTGAATTCGTTCAGGGACCGTTCAAAATACCAGGCGTCTGATTCGTTGCCGTCTTTTCCGGCCATGCTCTCATAGCTTTTAGCCATTTCAAAAAGCCGGATAGCGTACTTGCTTTGAAGCTTGCCCACGTCCGCTAGGTTTATTTTGGCGTATAGTCTTTTTATCTCCAAAAGAACGGCTGCCAACTCAGATGAAAAGGTCATGGTTGCCTTTCCGGTTTCTTCATCGTATTTGGCATAGGTAAACCAGGTATATTTTTCCCATTTTCTTTTACCCTTTATTATCTTTTCGGTTTCAACGGTGATGACGCTTTTCATACACTCATCACCCGCTGGGGTAAAAATGCGATAGGATTCGCCTCCCCGCTCGTAGCCAAGGGCATTACAGAAATCGGTAAAGGAAAAAACGGCTGTAAGACTTGAGAGATCGGGGGGGAGTA
>JAIRPG010000084.1 GCA_031257105.1 Treponema sp. | reverse complement strand
TAACAAGTCCGAAAAGCATAACAAACACGCCGATGTCGCAGCGCTTATTATAAATCCCCCAAAATAGGACAGCCAGGGCAGTTGCCCACAAAAAAAATTTGACCAAAGAATAACGGTTGAAATTCCGCGTCCCTTCAAGCTCCAGATCAAGCCGTTCAAGGCGCAGCTTTTCGTAAAATTTAATCCATCGGTCAAAGATAAAGGGTCTTAGCCTGTAAATACGCAGTTCCTTCGCGCTGCCCTTTCCGCCAACGAGTCCATGGTAATAGTCGGCAAAACGCTGCCATTTTAATTGTCTCTTGTCTAATTCATACTGTTTTTTGTTCAGTATACTAATATTTACCGCAGACAGCGCGATATGAACCGCTATAAACGCTAGAAGCGCCGGATTATACAGCGCGAACAAGACCAGCATACCCGCGATACCGGTAATTCCGAAAACAAAATACCGCATATATTCCCGATATAAGAGCTTACCAGATTTGTCCTTCCTCGCAGAAACGAGTATTGTTCCATAAAGGTGTTGTTATAAAAGAACTCCTGCGGAGTCGTGTAACTTTTATACATGAACATCTTGTGAAAAAACTCATCTACCTTGAAGCGGTAAAAATTCTTTCCCAAAACTTCCAAAAAACCACCGGCGTTTCTTACAAAATAGAGGATGTGGTCAAGGCGATGAAAAGGCCGCTTATACCGCCGCTTGATATATGAGCCGCTAATTCGTTTATCATATCTTTATTGAGTATATTCACCGCCAGCAGCAACGCCGGGCTTAACAACAACAGCGCTATGTTGACGGCAATATATGGAAAACAATAGCGGAATGCCTTTTGTAATATCCATATTACTTTCTTATTCATTACCGAGTCTTTCCTCCCGGAGGCAGGCTTTAACTTTAAGGGAAGTATAGCAGATGAAGATGGAGCCGTCAATGGATTTTGTTCATTTTTTCAAATTTTTGAGAAAAACACCCCTTCCCGCCGCTTGCGGCAGCGTTCGTTGACAAATGATTATATAAGCGATAAGAATAGTAGGATATGATTCGATACATCGTAAGGCGTCTAGTGTCTTTTATTCCCATTCTTGCCGCCGCGTCGGTTCTTATCTTTTTTATCGTACGCATTACGCCCTCGGATCCTATTTCTTCCTTAACTAAGGGGCGGTACATCAGCGAGGAGACCAGGCTTGCCCTGCTGGAAGAGTTCCACCTGAACGAATCCCTTCCCCGGCAGTATCTTTCCTGGATAGGGGGCGTGCTGCGGGGCAATCTTTCTTCCAGTTTTCAACACAGAACGCCGGTTTCGGAACTTCTGGCGGAGCGGCTTCCGACGACTATACACCTGACGCTGATGAGTTCGGCGTTGGCGGCGATCTTTTCTATCGGTATTGGGATCATCTGCGCGGTAAAGAAACACAGCGCTCTCGACCGGGTATTATCCGCCTTTCTGGTAATCTGCGCTTCCGCGCCTTCCTTTCTGCTGGCGATTGTTTTTATGTATCTTTTTGCCTTTAAGCTCCGGCTGTTCCCCTCTTTCGGCATGGGAAGGGGCTTTTGGGAGAACTGTTACTACCTTGCCTTACCCTCGATTGCCCTGAGCCTTTCCATGATCGCCCTTATCGGGCGTATAACCCGCAGTCAGCTTATAACAGAGCTTGAGTCTAACTATGTGATCGCCGAAACCGCCAAGGGGACTCCCTTCCCGCTGATTATCGGGCGGCATTGTCTTAAAAACGCGCTGATTCCGGTGATCACCATCGGGGGTATGCAGTTCGGCGGTATGATCGCGGGGGCGGTTCTGGTAGAAAACGTCTTTGCCCTGGGCGGAGTAGGCGCTCTTTTAATAGAAGGAATTAAAGCCGCTGACTATCCGGTGGTACAGAGCATCACGCTCTTGCTGGCGGCGTTCTTTATGGCGGTCAATTTGTTTACCGACATTATCTATGCCGCTATCGACCCCCGTATCCGCGCCCGCATGAACGTCCGCGCCGTCCGCGCCGGTAAAAGACGGAAGGAAGACGGCCTATGAAACCGGCGTGGTGCCGGCTGCCGGAAATGACGATCTCCGGGGCGGTATTGTTTCTTATTATCGCCGGATGTCTCTTCGCGCCCCTCATCTGTTCTTACGGGCCAAACGAGCAGAACCTGGAAGCGTCTCTTGCGCCGCCCTCCGCCGCCCATCTCCTCGGTACGGACCGGCTGGGCAGGGATCTCTTTACCCGTATGCTTTACGGCGGGCGCGTTACCCTGAGCAGCGCGCTGGGCGTTGTGTTGTTGTCGGCGATCATCGGTATACCCCTGGGCTTGTTTTCCGGCTATTTCGGCGGTTGGTTTGACGCGGCGGCGGGCAGAATCTGCGATGTGCTGCTCTCATTTCCCACGCTCCTTTTGGCTTTTGTGTTTGTTTCCGGGTTTGGAAGGGGCCTGGGGAGCGCGGTGCTTGCCCTGGGCATCGTCTATGTACCGATGCTTATGCGCCTGGTACGTTCCCTTACCCTTGTGGAGAAGAACAAAGTCTACATCGAAGCGGCCCGGTCTATCGGGTTTTCTTCGTTTCGTATCCTTTTTTTGCATATACTGCCGAACTGCGCTTCCACGATCCTGGTTCAGCTTACCCTCGACATCGGCTACGCGATTCTGGGCCTGGCGAGCCTGAGCTTCCTCGGCCTCGGCGTACAGCCTCCCGCCGCCGATTGGGGCGCGATGCTGGAAGAGGGAAAGAACTTCCTGATGCTCAACCCGCTGCTTTCGCTGGCCCCCGGCGGGATTACCGTGCTTTCGGTGTTGTCCTTGAATCTCTTCTGTGACGGCGTCCAACAGTACCTCAATCCGGTTGAGCGGACGCTTCCCTCGTTTGAAAAAATCGAACGCCTAAAACAGGCAAGGGAGAAAGGCGCTGATGCGGGGTGAGCCGTTACTCTCGATTGAAAACCTTACGGTTGATCTTATGACCGTAAACGGGATTGTCTATGCGGTAAACGGCGCATCGTTTACGGTTCGCAAGAGCCAAATCCACGGACTCATTGGTGAAAGCGGCTGCGGTAAGAGCGTAACCGTTAAGGCCGCGCTGCGGCTCTTTGATAAAAAGCGCAGCCGGGTAGCGGGAAACGTCCGGTTTGGAGATACGGATCTGCTCCATTGCGCCGAAGGGGAACTACGGCGGCTCCGGGGGGGGAGCGTTTCCATGATCTTCCAGGATCCCATGACCTCGCTTTCGCCCCTGGAGAAGATAGGCGCTCAGATTGAGGAGATGCTGACCAACCACACGGAACTTTCCAAAACAAAGCGTCAGGCGAAAACCCTTTCATTGCTGGAAAAGGTAAAGCTCTTTCCGGCGGAAAAACGGCGGGATCAGTACCCTTTCGAGCTTTCCGGCGGCCAGCAGCAGCGGGTGATGATCGCCTGCGCGGTGGCCTGCGAGCCCCAGCTCCTCATCGCCGACGAGCCTACTACGGCCCTCGATGTAACAATCCAGGCCCAGATACTGGCGCTGCTCCGTTCGCTTCGGGACGAGAACGGCATGGCGGTTCTGCTTATCACCCACAACTTTGCCGTCGTGGCGGAGATCTGCGATCACGTCTCGGTGATGTACGCCGGAAAAATTGTGGAAAGCGCGGCCACGCCGGATCTGCTGGCCGCTCCCGCTCACCCCTATACGCGGCATCTGCTGGACTGTATGCCCCGAGGACGCGCCGAAGACGGACGGCTCAAGACTATCGGCGGCAGCCCGCCCCGGCTCTGGGAACGGCCTTTCGGATGCCCCTTTGTCCCCCGGTGTTCCCTGGCCGGCGAGGACTGCGCGGTTATGCCCGAACCGGAAGAAATCGGCCCGGAACACCAGGTCTCCTGCCGCCGCGCCCGGAGCCGGCCTTCCGGGGCAGCGGCTTTTGGGGATGGACGCGGCCTATGAAAAACGAAGATACCCTGCTGCGGTTGAACGGCCTGAGCAAGCGTTTCTTTCAGGGCGCCGGGCAGACGGTACGGGCGGTGGAGAAGGTGAGTTTTTCCGTGCGCCGAGGCGAATTTTTCGGGGTGGTAGGCGAAAGCGGCTGCGGCAAATCGACCCTGGGGAGGCTTATCTTGCGCCTCATAGAGGCGTCTGAGGGGCGCGTCTTTTTTAACGGCGAGGATATAACCGCAGCCTCAAAGCGGCGTATGGCCCTGCTCCGTCCCTCCATGCAGATGGTCTTTCAGAATCCCTTCGCCTCTTTTGATCCCAAGATGCCCCTGGGCGCTTCCCTTGAAGAAGTGGCGCGGTTTTACGGCCTTTCCCGGAAGGAACGCCCGGATCGAATTCTGGAACTCCTCGATTACATCAACCTTTCCGTAGACGTTCTTCCCCGGCTTCCCAAAGAACTTTCCGGGGGGCAGTTGCAACGGCTTGCCATTGCCCGTTCTCTCATCACGAATCCCGCTTTTATCGTGGCCGACGAGCCTGTGTCCGCCCTTGATGTTTCCGTCCAGGCCCAGCTTTTGAACCTGCTCTCCGATCTCAAGCGGCGCCTCAATTTGACGATGCTCTTCATCTCTCACGATATACAGGTCGTTAAATACCTCTGCGATCGGGCGGCTGTTATGTACATGGGCGGCGTGGTGGAAATAGCCGGCGTGGAGGAGCTCTTTACCCGTCCGTTACATCCCTATACCCGCGCTTTAATAGCTTCCGCGCCAAAACTGAATGGGGAAGCCCCGTATCCTGTGGATACGCCGGATCCAAAGGATACGCCGGATCCTGTGGATACGCCGGATTCGATGAATCCTTGGGAAGCGTGGATTGGATGCCGTTTTGCACCGCGTTGTCCTTTACGGGATGACCGGTGTCTCTCAGAACCGTCGCTTCAGGCGGAAGGAGGTGATGATCATTCTGTAGCGTGTCATAGAAACCGGTAACCGGTGATTTTTAAGGTCTCGTTTTTTACGGACATACGTCCGTTAGCCGCGAATTTGAGTTTTGCGGCGCAATTACAAGGAGTATTGTATGAAAAGATTTTTTGTTCTCTTGATTCTCGGCATAGCCGCAGTGACGGGTGTCTTTGCCGCAGGCAACTCCGCCGCAAAAAGCGGGGGAAAGACGTTTACGGTGGCGATAAATGGAGATATAACCTCCATGGATCCGGCGTATGTATACGACTATTCGTCTAATGTGGTAGGATTCCAGATTTTTGAAACCCTGCTGACCTACGATGCAAACAACAACCTTATTCCGTATCTCGCGGAAAGCTGGCGGGCGGTGGATAATCTTACCTATGTGTACAAGATCCGGGGGGATGTGAAATTCTCCGATGGGACGCCTCTTACGGCGGACGACGTGGTATTCTCGATAGAAAATGCCCGCAAGGAAGAATCCTATGTCGCATGGATGTTTGCCGCGGTGGAAAGCGTTACCCAAACCGGCAATCTGGAAGTAACAGTGAAACTGAACAGCCCTTCGGCAAGCTGGCCTCATGTGCTCGCCACGGCGGGGGGCGTTATTTCCAAGGCGTATTACCAGAAGCACCAGAGCGATTTTGGAACCGCCAAGGGAGGAATCCTCGCTACCGGCGCGTATATCTTTGATCACTGGACCAGCGGCCAGGAGATCGCGCTCAAACGGAACTCCAACTACTGGAACAAGCAGATAAGCCCCTACTTTGACACTATCGTGTACAAGATCATTCCCGATGATAACACCAGGGTTACGGCCCTCCGTACCGGCGAGGTTGACTACATGGAAAATCCGCCGCTGGATCTGCTTCCGGTAATAAACGCGGATCAGAACCTGGCCACCGTCAACTACAAGAGCTTTAGCGTTGTCTTCTTCGCGTTCAACACTCAGCGGGCGCCCTTTACGGACGTGAATATACGAAAGGCTATCTACCATGCCCTCGATCTGGAGTCCCTGCACCGGAACATCATCAAAGAAGGGGGAACTATCGCCACCGTGCTTCCCCAGGGAGAGGGCCTCTACGGTACAAGGCCCCAGGATTGGCGGAACTATCTTGCCGGAGCGCCCAAGTACGACTATAACCTGGACACCGCCCGGAGCCTTCTTGCCGCTTCGTCGATGCCCAACGGCTTCAAGTTCAGCCTTATTACCAACGAAGATTCGCTGCGAAACTCTATGGCCCTGTTCATTCAGGATTCCCTTGCAAAGCTGAATATCCAGGTAGAGATCGTGAAAGTGAGCGATGACGAACACACGGAATACCAGTTCGGGGGCGTCTTGAAAGACGGAAAACGGGACTACGACAGTATTCTCGCCGGCTGGACCGCCGATTACCCGGATGTAGGCAACAACATTGAACCGCTCTTCGCGGCGGATCAGGCCGGTGAAGGGGGAACGAATTCCGCGGCTTATGCGAATCCCCAGGTTGATACGCTCATCAAGCAAGAAAACGCCCTGACCGATGAGAACGCCCGCAATCAGGCTATCTTTCAGGCCCTGGATGTTATCACCGCGGAGGTTCCCTACATCTTTATCACCTATCCGAACCGCCGGATAGTGCATAATCGGAAGTGGAGCGGCGTCAATATCTATTCCGCCGCTATGGCGCAAACCTTTAAGTTTTACAACATACAGCCCCGGTAATTAGTGTCTGTCTATAATGTAGACACATTATAGACAGACTACCTTACACTAGCATTTTCGTAGTCAACAGACTGCGAAAATGCAAGGTCTGTCCACAAAGTAACCGACTTTGTGGACAGACACTAATTACCGGATGGAAAACCGAACCGGATACCGGTAACGGACGGCTACCGCTTCGCCGTTGGCCTCCGCCGGTTTTCCCTCCGCGCCGGTGAAGGCTTTAACCGCCGCTTCGGCAAAGCCGCGGTTCGGCGGATCTTCCTTGAGTACGGTGATCCGTTGAACCTTGCCCTGGCGATCTACGAAGAGTTCCAAGTAGACCATACCCTCCAGGCCGGATCGGAGGGCAATCGGCGGATACACCAGCGCATCAAGTATTTTTTTTTCAGAAAAGACCGGCGCAACGGAGATTTTGTGCATGGGAAGGTAGGTTTCTTCCACCGGCGTGAACGGTTGAGGAGCGGAGAGCGTTCCCGGCGCGACTACCACCTGGTTCGGCGCCTCGTCGGTTTCGATCATAGTCTCGGCGATAGACTCAACCCTGCTTACCGGCTGCTCCGCCTCCTCTGGAGGAGGCGGTTCTTCTTCCATAAGGTCGGTGAGCTTTATCACCGAGGCGCTTTCGTCGGGAGCGCCGACCCCCGCATCCACCTGGATTACGAAGAACAGTATCAGTACCAGGTGTAGAAGCCCCACCGCGATAAACAGGATGAGTCTGGTGACGTTGGCAGGATTACCGCGCAGACCGTTACGCATCTTTCACCACAAAACTAACCACCCGGTATTGCAGCAACTGGAGAATTTCCAGAACGTGATGCACCTCTCGGAAGGGAGTAAAGCGGTCGGCTATGATATGCACCCTCGTATCCGGAGCGTTCCGGTAGAGATCGGCGATGGCCAACTCTACGGCGTTGAGCGTACAGGGAACGCCGTCCAGATAAACCGCCCCTTCCCGGTCAATCCAGATCTCCACGTTCTTTTCGGCGTCGGTTCGCTTTGCAGTCTCGGCTTCGGGGTATTCAATCTTCACTTCTTGGCGGTAGTTGATCAGGGATACGAGCATGATAAAGATGAGGAGCAGAAACGCTACATCCGACATCGAACTCAGGGGAACATTAAACCGCTTTCGGCTCCGGGTAAGTTTCACGATCCTCCTCCTATCGTAAAGGAAAAGGAATCTACCTGGAGTTTCTGAGCCAGTTCTACAAAGGAAACGACCTGCTGCCAAGGGGCTTCCGGCGCTATGGTAAGGAGTACCGCCAGATTGGGGTTAGCTCCTATCGCGTCCCTAATGGCTTCCTCCGCTTCGGCGCGCTTTACCGCCACCCCGTTAAAAAGGATCGTCCCCGATTCGTTCAATTCAAAACGCAGGAGGTCTTCGCTCAGAATGAGCCTCGCGGAATCCTTCGCAGGCAGGTTCATCAGGAAGCCTTTGTTGATATTGAAGCCGGCGATTACGATGAAGTAGATGATCAAGAGAAAGGCAAGGTCGCTGGAAGCGCCGGATTCTTCAAAGGGTCTTCTTTTTTTCCGGTTCAGTGTCATGGTTCGCGCTAAATCCCATCAGCGATATAGATGGGGAGCCGGCCCAGACTTGGCGGAGGGTCTTGCGTCCGGTTTTGGGCCGCCGGCTCAAGAGCCGCCGGTTCATGAACCGCCAATTCGGTAATGAGGTCGGAACAGGTTTTCTCCACTTCGGCGGCGAATTTGTCTACCACGTGGGAAAAGAGAGAGTGGGCTATCATGGCGATAATAGCGATGATAAGGCCGAAAACCGTGGTGATGAGGGCCTCGTAGATGCCGTTCGCCACTATCTGGGCGTTCACTTCGGTGGCTTCCGCGATGGATTTGAAGGCCCCGATCATCCCCGATACGGTTCCCAGAAAACCGGTCAAAGGCGAAAGGGAGCCTAACGCGGTGAGGAAGTTAAGCCCGTTCTCCAGCGCATTGATGCATGTAAGCGCCTCGGTCTCCACCGCTTTCTCCATCCGGTGTTCCGAAAGTTCCGAACGGTTCACCAAGGTTAGCAGGATCCTCGCCCCCATGCGTCTTTTGCCCAGAGACTCCAGGTACTGCCGCGCGCCGGCGATGTTTCTGGAATGGATGTAGTTTTCCACCTCGGCCTTGAGATCCTCCATGGAAAGGTTATGGTAGAGGAGGTAGAAGAACCGTTCCAAAGCGATGGCGATAGCGGCCACGGAGAAAAAAAGGAGGGGCCACATGAAGATACCGCCCATCCTAAAGAGGGATAACAGGGAAAAAGTAGTTGTTTCCGCAGGCATGGGTTACCTCACTTGCCGGGGGGAGTTTTGATCCGCATCAGCCGTATTCCGGCGCTCAGATTCGTCATTATACGCTCCCATTCAAATTGAAGATAGATCCAGTCGGCGGCTTCCTCCCAATCCCGAAGGAGGGCGCCGGAATCGCGTACGTTCCAGAGTTCCTCCGGGAAGACCCGTTTGGTGTAGTCCCGGTTCCATGAGAGGTCGTCAACGGCAATCCGGTCCGGTTTCCCCTCGTTCCAGGCCGCCGGACGTTCTGAAGACGGCGCGAGTTCAGGAAAGAGGATAGGATACCAATAGGCTTCAAACGCTTTTTGATCGGGGAACCCTTCTTTCGGCAAAGAGTCGTTTTCCGAGGAACGGTGCATCCATTCGGTGAGAAAATCGATCCGCTCGCCCCGGTTGCGAAGGCCGGTCAGCGCTTGGGAGCCGCTTATCCGGGTATCGGCCCGCCGGATCCTCCCCCAACTGATGTCCAGCGCCAAAGGCTCCCCGTCCAGCCAGAAGGACGCGCCGTCCCCGCTGATACGGAATACGCCGGTTCCCGAAAGCTCCCGCCTGAACTCATTCCAGCCGGTCAGGTTAGACGCCAAATAGGTATAGGACGTAAGCTCGAAGCCGCCGTCCGTATCCGGCAGGGAGCCGTACAAACGCAAAGCCGGCAGTTCATCAAGCGCGATGGTGATATACGCATCTCCGTCCTTCCGGTGTACCTGCCTTACGAGGAGCCCCCGATCCGGCATAACGCGGTACGCCGCGTCAACCTTTTCCGCGAAGAGGCTTCCATCCAGAGCCTGCCCCGCGATCTCCACGAGTCCCGCGCACCCTGAACAGAAAAAAAGAGCCGCAAGCGGCAGTACCGCCGCCATTACTGTCCGTACAGGCCGTATATGCTTCTCCACCTGTCCCCCCTAAAAACTCCACTTCGCGCCGAAGGAGAACATAGGAACCGGCAGTTCATAACTTGCCGCCATGCTCCCCGTGGCGTCCTCGCCGGTGTAGCTGTTAAAGCTCGTATTTTCCTGGGAAGTGTACACCAAGGACAACACGTTTTCCGCCGCGGCGTATACTTCCATACGCGCTTTTCCCGTCCGGCTGAATTGAAAGAAAGAAAATTTAATGTCCAGGGGCAGGGAAGGGGTTGTTCTCTCATCGGGATCGTACTCCGAAGGGCGATCCCATTTTTGTATAAGATTGCCATCGGCTTCCAAGGTTCCGTCGGGCAGTACCTTCACCGGCTGGACAGGGTAGAAATACTTTTCACCCACTTTGTCTTTGGGCTGCCCACTGGCAAACCCAAAGCGGATTGCGAGGTTAACCTGCTTCCAGGGTTTGAGGTTCAGCACCATATTGATATTGTGGAAACGGTGGAACGAAGGGTAATACCACACATCTTCCTTGCCGTCAAGGTTCCCCATGCTTATCCCCAGGGAGCCGCTGTGGGGATCGTTGTAGAGCGCGTGGGTGAAGGTATAAGAGATCCACCCGTCCCAATACCGGGATTCCAGCTTCTGCAGCATGAAATCGAAGCCCCAAACTTTACCGGCGCCGTCAAACCGGTAATCGACCCGGCTGCTCTCTCCGGGGGCAACGGCGGCGGATATATAGGCTCGATCAAAAACGTATTTGTAGTACCCCTCAACCGTAAAACGGTAGCCTGGAGAAAATTCAGCCTTGGCGCCAAGAACCGATGTCCAAGACCGGTTCGGTTTTATCTCGTCAATGCCGTTACGGGCTTCGATAAAGGAGATAAGGCTGTTCATAGAGGAGAACAGGCCCGTTCCCGCAGTGACGGAGAGTGAATCAAGGACGCCCTTGTTTTTTAGAACGCCGAAATCCAGGTTGAGCCGGGGGTTCAGAGCGGGTTTAGACCGGATGGTGTAGGCGTCGTCGCCGTCCTTGCCCATGAACAAAAGGTGATCCAGACGCAAGCCCGCTTCAGCGCCGAAAAAACCGCCGAAGCCAGCGTATTCCAGCAGGGTATAGCCGGAGGAAGAAAGCCCCCGGTTGTTCACATCTACCGTGTAATTCCAGGGAAACATGATGGCGGCGTGGCTGGGATCAAGTACGGCGAGTTCCCGCAATTCCTGAGGCATCTGGGCCAGCATAATCGGGGGTAAGCCAGCGATAGACTGCTCAAGGGTAAGATTTACGTCCTCACGCTGAAGCCACTGGGAATAGAGTTCCTGCGCTCCCGCGGCGGCGATAAAGCCTCCGCCCAGATCCCAGTCCAGATCGAGCCGGGCCTGAGCGTGATTTACCGTATTGCGGTGGACGACTTTGTACCGATCCGGCGCCACCTGGAAAGAAGTCTTTCCATTAATACCGGTTCCATCTCCGAATTTTTCGATAAACTCCGGGGAGTATCTGATGCCGGAAAAACCGCTCAAGATGTCTCCATCGGCGTCGTTCCGCAGAAAGCCTCCGCCGAGCGCGGCCTTGAACGCGACGGCGCTCAAGGGATTAAACACGAAGGAGGTTATGGCGAAACCTTGAAGGTTATTCCACGCCGCGCCGATGTCGACGTTTCCTTGGTAGTAATCCTGATCGTATACGGTTTTATAATCAACGCCGATGCCATCGTCGCCGATAAAGCCCGAAAGGTTCCATTCCAGATTGGCGGTAAAACGGTAGTGAGCCGTAAAAGCGCCGCTTCTGATATACGGCGCCTGGGTAACGGCGTTTACCGTTTGCAAGGTTTCGTTACCCGTGTCGAGCGAGGCGAAGAGCTTTATAAGATCCACGAAGGGATCCCAGTAGGTAAGCTTGCCCATGATCATAATTCCACCTTGACCTGCCCGGGATGATTCAGGCATGGGTAAGGACAGGTTGAGGCTCGCGGCGCTGCTGGAAAGCCCCAGTTCCAGTTCCACATCGGAAGGGGACGGCTTTTTCGATGAGACCTCGAGAAGCCCGGAAATGGTGTGGCCATAGCGGGCGGAGAAGACCCCGTGAGAAAGCTTTGCGCTCTCTACCATCCGGGGATCGAAGATAGACACTCCCCCTCCCCAGTGGTAGGGCCGTTCAACATAAAAACCATCCAGCGCCGCCATGAGATCCCCCGGATCTCCCCCCCGGATGGAAGGCTGGGCGTTGAAGAACCCCGCGTATCCCACCCCCGGCAGGAGCTTGATGGAGGTCATTACGTCCTCGATGACGCCGATCTCCGCCGTCCTGGCCAGCTCTTTATCGGAAATGGTGACGCTGCGCCCGCTATGAGTCTCGTTAGCCCCGCTCTGCCGCGCCTCGATTACCAACTCCCGGTTTTCCATGACGCCCCCCAGCCGCAGCGCCGCGGTATAGCGGTCTCCGCCGCCGGCGGGAATGGTGAGCCGCCGGTTTTCATAGCCGGGGTAAGCGATTTGCAGAATCACCTGCCGGTTATCGGGAACCGCCACCAGAGACTTGCCGTCCTCATCGCAGAGATATTCTTTTCCATCCCAGGAACGGATCAGGGCGCCTTCCAGGGGAAGCTCCAGATCCGCATCCTCCACGGTAATTTCTATATCCCGGCCAAAAAGCGGGAACGCGAAACAGAGACAGAGGCAAAAGACGCCGACTATTACAAGGTTTTTGATCATCACGGATGTTAGTTAGTGTAGCGGATCCAAAGCGTGAAAGCTAGGAGCCCAGACTTGACAGAAGGCGGCGCCAGACTTGACAGAGGCGGCGGTTAATTTACAATAGATTAAGGCGATTGTAAAACTAAAGTTTTGTAATCGGCTTAACGAACAGGAGCGTAACCATGCCGGACGATAGAAGCAAACGCTTGGGGGAAATAAAGCGCTTCAACAAGAAGATGTACAAAGCGCTGGCGAAAGAACGGAAGCGCAGGATAAGCCCCGCTGAATACGCGGTCCGTATGCGGGATCCGGATAATGTACTCGAAATCGACAATCTTCATACGTGGTTCTATACCGATATAGGCGCGGTACGGGCGGTAGACGGAGCTTCTATTGCTATTAAACGGGGAAAAACCGTGGGTATTGTCGGGGAGTCGGGCTGCGGTAAGTCCGTAATGAGCCTTTCGATACTGCGCCTCCTTCAAGAACCGCAAGGGCAGATCGTAAAAGGGGCTATTCGTTTTAATCCCGGTGAGAACCGGCGGGCGGTTGATCTGGTAAAACTGCCCCAGCAAAAAATGGATGACATCAGGGGAGTGGATATTACCATGATTTTCCAGGAACCGATGACCACTTTGAACCCGGTGTTTTCTATCGGGAAGCAGTTAGGCGAAGTCCTCGCCTGCCACAACGCGCAGCGTCTTTCCACAAAGGCGATAGCAGCCCGATGTGTCGAAACCTTAAAACTGGTAGGCATCGCTGACGCCGAAGGGGTGTACCGGATGTACCCGCACGAGCTTTCCGGGGGGATGCGGCAGCGGGTGGTTATTGCGATGGCCCTTATGTGCAGCCCCCGGCTCATCATCGCCGATGAACCGACAACGGCTTTGGATGTTACGATTCAGGCTCAGATACTGGACCTACTGCGCGCGCTGAAAGATCGGGTTTCCGCATCGATTATGCTGATTACTCACGACTTAGGCGTTGTGGCGGAAACCGCCGATTATGTAGTCGTTATGTATGCGGGCCGGATAGTAGAACAAGGCGGCGTACAGGAAATCTTCCATAATCCCCGCCATCCGTACACTATCGGGCTCATGCGTTCCAGGCCTTCCAACGAAACCGGCGGCAGGCTCTACTCTATTCCCGGCAATGTGCCGAATCCTATCGAACTGCCGGACTGCTGCTTTTTCCGAAGCCGTTGCGGGAAATCGGTCAAAGCCTGTGGAGGCGCGTACCCGCCCGTGATTTCCCTCTCGGACACGCACAAGGCCGCCTGCTGGCTCTGCGCTTTTGAGCGGGAACAAGCCATAATGGGGGAACCATGAACGCCGTAGATACCGCCCCGGCGCGGGAACAGCGCGAAGCCTATGCCCTTCAAGTGGAGAACTTGAAGAAGTACTTCCCGGTGCGGAGGGGCGTTATCCAACGGGTAGCGGGCCATGTCCGGGCGGTGGACGGCGTGAGTTTCTCGATTAAAAAGGGAGAGACCTTCGGCTTAGTGGGGGAATCGGGATGTGGTAAAACCACCGTTGGACGTACGGCGCTGCGCCTTACCGAACCTACCGAAGGGCGTTCTATCATCGAAGGGCGGGATATTTTTTCCCTGCGTCGGGGCGAACTGCGAAAAATACGGCCCCAGATGCAGCTTATTTTTCAGGATCCCTACAGCTCCCTGGATCCTCGAATGCCTATCGGCCACATTATCGGCGAGGCGGTGGTAGAACACGGCATCGTTCCCAAAAACGAGACGCGGGATTATGTGTTACGGGTAATGAAAAGTTGTGAACTGCGCCCCTACCAGTACGACCGCTACCCCCACGAGTTCTCCGGGGGTCAGCGTCAGCGGGTTTGTATTGCCCGCGCTTTGGCGCTCAATCCGCATCTGGTGGTAGCCGATGAGCCGGTTTCAGCGCTGGATGTTTCCGTTCAGGCTCAGATTATTAATCTCTTGCGGGATCTCCAAAAGGAGCGCGGGCTGTCGTACCTTTTTATCTCCCATGACCTTTCGGTCGTGGAGTACATCTCCGATGTGGTGGGAGTGATGTACCTGGGCAGTATGGTAGAAATGGCGCCCAAGAAAGAACTGTTCTGCAATCCCTTGCACCCTTATACAAAGGCGCTGCTTTCGGCGGCGCCTTCTCCGAATCCGGGAATAAAATCCAACCGCATCGTGCTTTCCGGGGATATTCCTTCTCCGGCAAATCCGCCGCCGGGCTGCAAGTTCCATACTCGCTGCGCCTATTGCGTTGAACGCTGCAAAACCGAGATCCCGCCTTACCGGGAAATCACGGGAACTTCGGTTTCCTCGAAGACCGGCGGCCATTTCGTGAGCTGCCATATTGTCTAAGATTCCGCCGAGCCCACGCCGTCCACTGAATTGGCAAGCGTAAGAATACGGATCGGCCTCCGTTTTTGGGCGATCCTGAGTGGAAGTTTGCTCCTCATATCGTACTGTCTTGTCCGCTTTTCCCCCTATAACGAGTTGGATGCCTTCCGTCGCCGTCCTTACAGCGTCCGCATCGAAGACCGCAACGGAACGCTGGTGCAGATAACGCCCCTAGCGGGAGGGCTCCGGCGGGAGTACCGGGCTCAAGCGGACATTCAGGCGGAACTGGCGGCGGTGTTTGTTTTTGCGGAAGATAGACGCTTCTACCGGCACGGGGGGCTCGATCCCCTGGCCATCGTCCGGGCGCTCGGACAAAATCTCAAGCTGGGCCGTCGGGTAAGCGGCGCTTCTACCATCACGATGCAGCTTGCGCGGCTTATCGCCGCGAATGGCGGGAAGGCGGGTGGAGGCCGTGGACTTGACCGGAAAATTGTCGAAACGTGGAACGCCTTGCGTCTGGAGACGCGGCTCTCCAAAGACGAGATCCTGGAACTCTACCTGAACGTCATACCTTTCGGCTTCCAGACCGAGGGGGTGGCATCGGCGGCACGGAATTTTTTCGCCATCGATGTGTCCATGCTCTCTCCGGCGCAGATCTTCTGCCTCGCCGTGATCCCTCGCCGGCCCGCAGCTTACAATCCTCTTACCGGAGCGGACTCCTGCGCCGCCGCCGCACAAGAACTCTGGCGTCGGTTCGTCAAGGCGAAGCGCGGGAAGAATTATCCACGCTTGGCGGCAGTGAGCGAGGCGGATTGGCGCTTCGCTTTGGAACAGAGCCGGCGTTTCGAATATCCCTTTGAAGCGCCCCATTTTGTTCGTTACGTGACGGATCAACTGGAAAAAGAATCTTTGGCGGACGGCCCCCGACAAACCGAGATCACTCTTTCGCTGGATCTGCCCTTGCAGCATTATCTCGAAGGGCTTGTAGCGGGGAATGTGATTCGCTTTTACGCTTCCCGCCTGACCAACGGAGCCGCCCTCGTTCTGGACAATAAGACCGCTGAGATTCTGGCCTGGGTGGGCAGCGCCGGCTATCACGATGTCGAAGCGGCGGGACAGATCGATGGGGTTCTCGCCCGAAACCAGATGGGGAGCACTATGAAGCCCTTCCTCTACGCATTAGCCTTAGAACGGGGCTTCCGCCCCCGGGATACGCTGGCCGATGTTCCCATGAACTTCGGCGCGGAACGGCTTTATATCCCTCAAAATTTTAACAACCGCTTCAACGGCCCTATGCTCTTTCGGGCCGCTCTGGCGTCAAGCCTTAACATTCCGGCGGTATACCTGCTCTACCGCTTGGGAACGCAAAACTACACCGATTACCTCCGCTCATTAGGCTTCGATTCTCTAGGCGCAGAAGCGGAACCAGTGGACGGGGAAAGCGGCCCCGGTCTGGGACTTGCCCTGGGGAACGCCCCGGTAAGTCTCGCAGAACTGGCGAGGGCCTTTAGCGCCTTCCCCCGGGACGGCGTACTCCTCCCCCTCTCCTGGGAACGCCTTTCGAACTCCTCTCCCACCGCCGCGAGTGGTGTTCAGGTGATGTCGGCGGACACGGCCCGGATTATCTGTTCCTTCCTTTCCGACCGGAGCGCCAGGGTCTTGGCTTTTGGTCAAGCCCTGAATTTCAACGCGCCCTTTCCGGTTATCTTCAAGACCGGTACGGCCAACCGGTATCAGAACATCGCGGCCCTAGCGGCAAGCGCCCGGTATACCGTAGCGGTTTGGATGGGTAATTTTTCAGGTGAAACGGTGATCGGTAAGACAGGAAGCTCTGTCCCGGCGGCTATTGCCAGGGATACTCTGGTCTATCTACATACTGCCGGCGCTGCGAACGCTGGCGTTTTCAAAGAACCGGAAGGGTTCTCTAAGCGGCGGATCTGCGCCCTTTCGGGGATGGATCCCACCACATTCTGCCCCTCCGACGTTACCGAATACATCGCCCTAGGAGAAGCGCCTGAACCCTGTGATTGGCACGGGGAAGGTTCCGTGGTGAGTTACCCCGCCGAATATCAATCCTGGTTCTTCGCCTCCCGACGGGAGGGAGAACTGGACTACGCGAGCGCCCCGCTGGAGATACTCACCCCCCGAAACAACTTTGTGTTCTTCACCAGTCCCGGCGCGGGCTTGGACGGCATCCCGGTAGAAATTTTAGGTGGAAAAGAAGACAAGCTTCTAGCGATCTACGACGGCGTTCAGTCGATTATTACCCGGCCTTTCTTGTTCTATCTACCCTCGGAACCCGGCCTCCACACGCTAATCGTTAAAAACGGTGAAGAACAAGCCGAAACAATCTTTCGGGTTGAATAATAAGGGTGGCCCTCGTTGTGAGCTATATCAAAACCCAAATTCTCCCGGCTGATTTCACCCATCGCAGTGCCAGCGTATTCTCATTTCACAAAATATCAGATTCCATACATAATAATTTTTTTGCTCGAACAAATATATACATGGAATCTGTGAACTAATGACCAATACACACATTATTATGTATTTCTTGAAATTTTTAGTGTGTGCTATATTTTATGTAAAATTTTTCTTACCATGTTTTATTGCGGCTTTACATATTTTACAGATCATTACCTTCTTTTCACCACTATCCTGATCGTAGAGTATTTTTACATTTTGTCGCTTACAGACTGGACATTCACCACGACCATGGGAAACAAGTTCTCGTATACCTTTTCCTCTATGAGCTTTCGACATTTCAATCTCTCCCTTCTATAGACTCAGACATCCGACCTTTGGTTTTATTTTTAACTCCATCCTGTTTTTTCTTATCTTCTTTTCTGGTCACTTTTTTCTCTGCTTTAACTTCCTTTTTGTCCGCTGCACTTCCTATATCTAAAGTATAATCTACTAACTCCAGAATCACCATTTCGGAAGCATCGCCATAACGCTCACCAATCTTTAGTATTCGGGTATAACCACCGGGCCGATCTTTCATCCTCAGCGCAATATTAGTGAACAGCTTAACCACTACACCTTCATCATAAAGACGGCTAGAAATGATCCGCCGGTTGTGTACTGTATCAATCTTAGCTCTCGTTATTAGCTTCTCAGCTTTTCGCCGAACTGCCAAAGCTTTGGTCTTCGTAGTCCTAATCCTTTCATATCTGAATAGGGAAGTAACCATGCTCCGATGCAGGGCCTTACGATGGGCCGATGAACGTTCTAGGGGGTTAAAGCCTCTTCTATGCTTCATCATCTTCTTCCTTTTCTTCCTTTTGTGTTTGGGAAGTAATTTTTGTTGCGTTTTTAAGAACATTAACATCAGTGATTCCCAGACTCAAGTTCCACTCTTTGAGTCTTTCTTTGATTTCCTGAAGAGACTTCTTACCAAAATTACGGGTCTTAGTAATATCGTCCTCAGTTTTCCGTGTTAATTCACCGATTGTTTTTATATTAGCATTTTTGAGGCAGTTAGAGGAACGCACCGACAGCTCCAATTCTTCCACTGGTGTATTAAGAATCTGCCGTATACGTTCATCATCCTCATCTAAATCTTCATCTATACCAAGATTGTTTTCATCAAAGTTGATAAAAACAGAAAAATGATCTTTCACAATCTTAGCTGCTTCAGCTAGGGCATCATCAGGCTTAACAGTACCGTCTGTCCATATTTCCAGAATTAGCTTATCATAGTCACTGCGCTGCCCTACACGAGTAGGCTCAACGGTAAATTTTACTTTTTTTACCGGAGAAAAGATTGCGTCCATGGGTATCGTCCCAATAACTTCGACATACTGCTCATTCACTTCAGAAGGGATATATCCCCGTCCTAGATCAATCTGAATCTCAAGTTCCAGATGAGCGTTATCCATCAGAGTCATCACATGTTGACCGATATTTAGAATTTCAATCTCACCAGGACGTTCAAATTCGTCACTCTTAATCTCATTCTTTCCAGACCATTCAAAGAGAAAGATACTCTGTTCAGCCTCATGAGGAAGTCTCAATCTGATCTGTTTGAGATTATTAATAACCTCCAATGTATCCTCAACAATGTTGGGGATAGCTTCAAATTCACTAGAAATATTATGAGGAACTCCTTCCGAATCATAAGAGATAATCTTAACTGCTGTAATTGCATATCCCTGAATCGAAGAAAGAAGCACTCTCCGCAATGTGTTGCCAACTGTAGTACCAAATCCTGGTTCAAATGGAGCCGCGGTGAACTTACCATAATTCGGTCTAAGCTCACCATGCTCAAAGGTGTTACCTTTCGGACGTTTAATGCCTTTAAGCAGGTTTTTACGGGCCATGAGGACTCCTTATTTAGAATACAACTCGACGATCATCTGTTCTTTGATGTCCGTGAGATCAGTAATATCGCTACGCCGAGGTGCGGTAAGGAATTTGCCTTTCATTGCATCAGGATCAAGATGAAGCCAAGGCATTACTCCTGATTTCCCAAATTCTTTGAGAGCTTCCTTTACTACCACGAGATTCTTACTAGGCCCTTTTACCTCTATCATATCTTCAGGTTTAACAAGATACGAAGGTACATTAACTCCCTTATTGTTTATCAACACATGACCATGAAGGACTAACTGTCGAGCTTGAGAACGGCTTACAGCAAAACGCAACCGATATACCACATTGTCCAATCGCCGTTCTAAAAGAACAAAGAGATTTTCACCTGTAATACCAGGCATCCGTAAAGCCCTTTCAAAGAAGAGACTAAACTGTTTTTCTTGCATTCCATAAATTCGTTTGAGTTTCTGCTTTTCTCGTAATTGTATGCCATAATCTGAACGTTTTCCGGCTCGTGCCTTTGGATCTTTACCCGGCGCAGATCGTTTTTTATTAATAGGGCACTTATCGCTTTTACAACGATCTCCCTTGAGCATTAATTTTTTTTGTTCAGCTCGGCAGAGCCGACACACTGGGCCCGTATATCTTGCCATATCCTTCTCCCTTTAAATACGACGTGTTTTTCGTGGACGACAACCATTATGCGGTATAGGAGTTACATCGTTGATCGACTTTACTTTAATACCTAAAGCACCAAGTTGACGTATAGCGGATTCCCGTCCAATACCAGGGCCCTTAACATATACATGCACCTCCCTAAGTCCTACCTGTATAGCCTTCTGAGCTACGGTTTCGGTTACAGTCTGTGCGGCAAAAGGAGTAGATTTTTTAGCTCCCCTAAAACTTAGGCCCCCCGAACTTGCCCAAGAAATCGTATTACCCATAAGATCAGTAATTGTCACAATCGTATTATTGAAGGTCGCCTGAATATATACATTACCTTCATATACCGACTTTTTTTCCTTCCGCTTCTTTGTATTTACCGCCATTCTTTCCTCCAATCGTCCAGGATAAAACTTTCGTCTTACTTTTTCTTACCAGCAACGGTCTTTTTCTTGCCTTTTCGAGTTCGAGCGTTAGTTCTCGTCCGTTGCCCCCGAAGAGGTAAACCCTTCCGATGTCTGAGACCTCGATAACAACCAATATCCATCAATCGCTTGATATTAAGAGCGATCTCTGTACGTAAACGCCCCTCAACCCTGTAATCATTCTCAATCAACTGCCGTAGTTCATTCAATTCTTCCTGGGAAAGATCATTGATAAATCGTAACGGATTAAACTTAGCCTTTGCACAAATTTTATCCGCACTAGCCCGACCTATTCCAAATATATATGTCAAAGCAATATTTATATGCTTATTAGGAAGATCAACCCCCGCTATACGTGCCATATATAACCCCTATCCCTGTTTCTGTTTATGTTTAGGATTCTGACAAACTATACGGATAATACCATTTCGTTTGATCACCTTACATTTATCACAAATAGGTTTCACACTTGTTCTGACTTTCATCTTCCTCTCCCTTGAATTTCCCATAAATAACACTTTCTGAAAAATTCTTTAATCATACAATCTATCCCTTCATCCTTAGACAAAGACAAATTCTAATTAAACCAAAATATAGTACTTTAGTCAAGTCTTTTATCTACTCAAAACACTCCAATTTTCCTACAAATTCCGCCCCCGTATATGACCTCTTTTCGTTAAACCTTCATGATGATGCATCTTAAGAAGAGCCTCTATCTGACTCATAGTATCTAAATCAACCCCAACAAGAATCAGAAGCGAAGTACCCCCCATAAGGTACGATATTGATGAAGGGAAGTTAAAAAATCGCTGTATGATGGTCGGCAATACCGCTATTACTGCTAAATAAAGAGAACCTGGCAAAACAATACGATTCAATATCTTAGTTAAATATTCTTCAATTCGTTCTGTCCTAATTCCTGGAATTGAACCACCATTTTCACGGATATTTTTAGCAATTTCAATGGGGTTGAGGGACACCTGCGTGTAAAAATATGCAAAAAATACGATAAGTAAAATGTAGAGAATATTATAGAGTATCCCCTGTGGGCTCAAGGCTCGAGAAACCGTCGCTAACCAAGCAAAGTTTCCCCCAATTGTCGAAGCGATTTGTAGAGGAAATGTAAGAATAGATGATGCAAAGATTACCGGAATAACACCAGATGGATTTATCTTAAAGGGGATATAAGTACTCTGAGCACCATACATCCGTCTACCCACTACCCTTTTCGCATAATGTACAGGAATTTTCCGCTGTCCTTGTTGCTCAAAAACTACCAAGGCAATCACAGCCACAAACATCACAAAAACTACAATTACAAAAACCAGATTGAGATCTCCATTCCTCACTCTGCCTACAAGTTCCCAAACAGCTTGGGGCAACCGAGCCACAATACCAGCAAAGATCAGCAAAGAAATACCATTACCTATACCTCTTCGAGTGATTTGTTCTCCTATCCACATAAGAAACATTGTACCAGTTGTTACCGTTAGCATAGCTAATAAAGTAAAAGGGATTATGGGAATACTCAGCAAATTGTTTACACTTCGAGAAATAGTCTGGGCATATTGAGTTACCGCAAAAGATTGAATAAGACACACCCCTACCGTACCAATTCGTTGATAACTCTGAATCTTTTTTCGCCCTCCTTCTTCCTGAGAAAGTTTCTTGAGTCTAGGGAAAACGATAAGAAGAAGTTGCATAATAATCGACATAGAAATATAGGGCATAATTCCTAGCATGAACACTGAAAAATTTGAAAATGCACCTCCTGCAAAAAAGTCTAAATAATCAACAATAGCACTTCCTGAATTCTGTTGAGACATAAAATAAGCATTAAGTTCCCGGATATTTATCCCTGGTATAGGAAGCACCGCCCCTAAACGAAAAAGTATCAACATAATTATAGTAAAAACTATTCGTTCTCGAAGTTCCTTTACCCTGAAAATACCAATTAATGGATTTGCCATGAATATTCCCTACACTCGAGTCGCATTGACAATCTGGGTGACCATTGTTACGACACCACCAGACTTCTCTATCTTCGCTTTGGCCGAAGAAGATATAGCTACTATTTTGAAATCAAGTTTTTTCGTGATTTCTCCACTCCCAAGAATCTTTACAGGTTCTTTACCTTTTATAAGCCCTTTTTTGACCAACGAATCAGCATCTACCGTATCACCTGTTTCATACCGCTTCTCAATCTCACCAAGATTAATCACTTGAAAAATCTTTTTAAAGGGATAATTAGAAAAACCTCGTTGAGCTAAACGACGGTATAAAGGCATCTGTCCCCCTTCAAATCCAACATATGTTTTTCCACCCGACCTAGCCTTTTGCCCTTTGTTTCCTTTACCGGCGGTTGTACCTCTTCCTGACCCTTGACCTCGACCAATAATACGTTTACGTTTATTCGCACCTTTGGGGGCATGTAAATCAAATTTATGCACTTCAAACTCCATCAAATGTCTAGCGTTCTCTCTATTGAAATCAGATGAGATACAATCTGAATCATACCCTGTATCACACGATTATTATCGTGCTCAACAACGGACCCTATCTTTTTCAACCCCAATGACCGTACTGTAGCCCGTTGTTTTGGAAGCGTTCCAATAACACTACGAATCAGACGAATTTTTATTCTTTGTGCCACAACTACCCCCATAATTCCTTCAAAGACTTACCTCGATTTTTCGCGAGAGTTTTAGCGTCCATTATCCGACTGATACCCTCAAATGTAGCCTTTACCACATTATACTGGCTCGATGCGCCAATAGATTTGCTGAGTATATCAGTAACTCCACCAGCTTCCATAATGGCCCGTACAGGACCGCCTGCAATAATTCCTGTCCCAGAACAAGCTGGTCTAAGCAACACTTGAGAAGCTTTAAATATGCCCCTGATTTCATGAGGTATAGTACCATTCTTAACAGGAAGCTGCACCAGATTTCGCTTAGCCTTTTCTATGCTCTTTCGGATTGCCTCAGATACATCATTAGCCTTACCAAAACCGTATCCGACCTTACCTTTCCGATCTCCTACTATCGTCAGAGCAGAAAAGGAAAAACGTCGACCGCCTTTTACAACCTTAGCAGTCCGATTAAGCTTTACGAGCTTTTCAACGAATTCTTTTTCCAGAGAATTCCTATCTCGATCTCTATTATCCTTGTCCCGTGAATGTTCCATTCTACCCCCTAGAATATAACCCCGGTCTTTCGGGTACCATCGGCAATCGCCTTTACAATGCCATGATATAGATAACCATTCCTATCAAATACCACTGTCTTGATGTTCTTTTCAAGGAGTCTCTTTCCCATGATCTCTCCAAGCTGTCCGGCTCCTTCTACTGTGGGTCGAATTATCCG
>JAIRPG010000054.1 GCA_031257105.1 Treponema sp. | reverse complement strand
AAGTACGATCCCAAGAACGATCACGTGATCTCCAACGCCAGTTGTACCACCAACTGTCTGGCCCCGGTGGTGTACGTCCTCCTCAAGGAAGGGTTCGGCATCGAGACGGGCCTTATGACCTCCATCCACTCCTACACGGCGACCCAGAAGACGGTAGACGGGCCTTCCAAGAAGGACTGGCGGGGCGGCAGGGCTGCGGCCATCAACATCATCCCCTCCACCACCGGCGCGGCCAAGGCGGTGGGCGAAGTGCTCCCCGAGACCAAGGGCAAACTCACCGGCATGAGCTTCCGGGTTCCCACTCCCACCGGCTCCGTGGTTGACCTGACCTTCCGCTCCACCAAGGATACCTCGATTGAGGAGATCGCCGCCGCCATGAAGAAGGCCGCCGATACCTACCTCAAAGGCGTTCTGGCCTACTGCGACGAGGAGATCGTCTCCACCGACATCATCCACAACGTGAACACCTCGATCTTCGACAGCCTTGCCACATTACAGAACAATCTGCCCGGCGAGAAACGGTTCTTTAAGGTGGTTTCTTGGTACGATAACGAGTGGGGCTATTCCAATAAGGTAGTAGACCTCCTCAAGTATATCGACAGCAAGAAGTAGGAATCGGGAATGGGGAGTTGGGAGTTGGGGCGCGGTTAATTTTCTACCCCCTGCTTCCCACTCCCTATCTTTTTTAAGGAGAAATCGATGATTAAGACCGTGAAAGACGTTGACCTCAAGGGAAAGCGGGTTATCATGCGGGTAGACTTCAATGTGCCCATGAAAGACGGGGTTGTGCAAGACGATACCCGCATTGTGGCGGCGCTTCCTACCATTAAATACGTGTTGGATCAGGGGGCCAAGACGCTTACCTTGATGAGCCACCTGGGAGACCCCAAAAAAGATGCCGAGAAGGCCAAGGAAAAGGCCGAAAAGGATGGCAAGTCCTTCGATTACGACAAGTACATCGCCGGGAAGCATCGGATGAAGAGCGTGGCGGAGTATTTAGAGAACAAGTTGGGGAAAAAAGTGATCTTCGCCGGGGAGGACGGCTGCTATGGTAAAAAAGCCTTTATCGATAGCCAGGCCCCCGGCTCGGTGATCATGCTGGAGAACACTCGTTTTCACAAAGAAGAGACCGCCAAGGATGCGGCGGATCTGGACAAACTGGCCAAAGAGCTTGCTACCTATGGCGATGTCTTTGTGAACGACGCCTTCGGTACTGCCCACCGGGATCACGCCTCCACCGCCAGTATCGCCAAATTCGTAAAACCCGCGGTGGCAGGGTTCCTCATGGAAAAAGAGGTAAACTACCTGGAGCCCATCGTAACGAATCCCCAGAAACCCCTGGTGGCGATCATCGGCGGGGCTAAGGTTAGTTCCAAGATCGCCGTGCTGGAGAGCCTGCTCAAAAACGCTTCCGCCCTGGTGATCGGCGGCGGTATGGCTTACACCTTCCTCAAGGCCCAAGGCCACAAGGTGGGAAAATCCCTGGTAGAGGATGACCAGATCGACACGGCAAAGAAGATACTGGACGCCGCCAAGAAGGCCGGGGCCGAGATCGTCCTGCCGGTTGACCACGTGGGAGCGGAGAAGTTCGACGCCGCTGCCAAGCCCGTGCCGGTAGACGGCTTGGATCTGCCGGATAACCTGATGGGTCTGGACGTGGGCCCCAAGACGGTGGCTACGTACAAGGAAGTCCTTGCCAAGGCCAAGACTATCGTGTGGAACGGTCCGGTGGGGGTTTTCGAGTTCGATGCCTTTGCCAAGGGTACCGAGGAGGTCGCCAAGCTCGTGGCGGAAGCCACCGGCAAGGGGAGTGTTACCGTGGTAGGCGGCGGGGATTCGGTTGCGGCAGTGAATAAATTCGGCTTGGCCGCCAAGATGAGCCATGTTTCCACCGGCGGCGGCGCGTCCTTGGAACTGCTGGAGGGCAAGAAACTCCCCGGCATTGAAGTTTGTAGGGGGTAACGATGAGTAACAGACCTTACTACATCGCGGGAAATTGGAAGATGCACAAAACCCGCGCCGAGGCGGCTGATTTAGCAAAAGCCCTTGTCGCCCAGCTCAAAGACGGAAAGCACACGTATCTGGCGGCTCCGTCTTTTACGGCGCTGGAGACCGTAGGGGCCATTATCAAAGGAACCAACATCCGGCTGGGAGCGCAGGACTGCGCCTGCGAAGAACAAGGCGCTCATACCGGCGAGGTTTCGGTGTTGCAGCTCAAGGATCTGGGGGTACAGACCATCATTCTGGGGCACAGCGAACGGCGGCATACCTACCAAGAAGATGACGCGCTCATCAACAAGAAGGTAAAGCTGGCCTTACAGCACGGCTTTGAGGTGATCCTCTGCGTGGGGGAACAGCTCTCGGAACGGGAGGCCGGCAAGGCCGAAGCGGTCTGCGAAACCCAGACGGTGAAGGGGCTCGAAGGGGTGTCGCCGGCGGATCTTTCCCGGATCGTCATTGCCTACGAGCCGGTGTGGGCTATCGGCACTGGTAAAACCGCTACCCCGGAAGACGCGGACGTTATCCACGCCCATATCCGCAAGGTTATAGGCCGGCTCTACGGGGGCGGCGCGGCGGAGAAGCTCATCATTCAGTACGGCGGTTCGGTAAAACCGGAGAACGCGGCTCAGCTTATGGCCAAGGAAAACATCGACGGCGCTTTGGTGGGAGGAGCGGCCCTTAAGGCGGAAACCTTCGTCCCTATCGCTTTGTTTGCGTAAGACACGCTGCGGAACCTCAAGTGGAGGTTTCCGGCGTGTCCGCCGATTGGGCAGGAGGCTGGGTTGACCGAAGGGCGCAGTTTACGGCAAAGGCGTTTTTACAACCTAGGGGTAATCCTGTTTACGAGCGCCGCTATTACCTCGCTGGGTATTACCGTCTATACGAGCGCCCTTATTTCCCGGTTATTTCCTTTTTTTAGAGAAAGCATTGAGAGTCATCTGCTTTCCGCCGCCCGCGCTGCGGTTTATATCGCCAATCCCGGGGAACTCAGGCAGCTCAGAGTCCCTGCGGACATGGCAACCCCGCTCTATTCCGATTTAAAAAGACGACTGATCAAATTTGCCGAAGAAAACAAAGTAACGTTTGTTTACTACTATTATCTGAATAATGACGGAACCATTCAGCCCATAGCGGACAATGACGAGACAAAGGATTCCTATACGCTGGAAACAAGCCCGATTCTGAGTGAAGAACCCCTGGAACGGGCGGTTACCACCCGAGCTGCGGTAGCGACGATAGTAGGAGAATATTCTGAAGGGTTTGACGGCCTTTTAACCGCATACGCCCCGGTGATCGATGAAACCGGCAAGGTGGAATTTGTGGTTGGGGTGGATATTGGCGATGAACAGCTTCTCTTTGCGCGGAACCGCTTCTACCTGCTTTCCGCACTGTTGATCTTGTCTGTGGCCTTTACCGTCACCAGTGGGCTCTTGAGTTTTTTCATTTACCGGCGGAACGAAATAGTGTCTTCCCAGCGGATCAGGCAGCAGGAGCTGATGTCGGAATTGTCCCGGAGCTTCATTTCCGCCGAGGATACCTCGTCCCTCATCGACAGCGCTTTGAAGATAACCGGCGAATTCCTCAAGGTGGACAGAATGCTCATCGGGATAGCCGAGACGGATTCTTCGATCAGTCACGCATCGCATGTATGGACCAGTTCTGATGATATTTTTACCGCGCCTGATACTGAAGGCTTAAACGATCTTATCAATAAGACCTTTCCACCGGAACAGCCGGAGATCATTCCCACCGTATATTGCAACAATATCTACGAGGATAAACGCTACGAAGTGATGAGTATTGTAGGGGTAAAGTCCTTTATATGGGCGCCCCTCTATGTGGCGAAAAGATTCTGGGCTATCTTGAGCATCGAGCAATTCAAGAACCGGGAGTGGACTCAGAGCGACCGGCAGTTGGTGAGTACGATGTCGAGCGTTATCGCCGGCGCGGTTGAACGGGATATCCGCGAGAAAGAACGGGATTCCGCACGGGAACAGGCTGAACGGGCGAATAAAGCAAAGAGCGAATTTTTGGCTAACATGAGCCACGAGATGCGGACGCCGATGAACGCGATCATCGGCATGACCGCCATCGCAAAGAGTTCTCACGCGCTTGAAAAAAAAGAGTACTGCCTTGGCAGAATCGAGAACGCTTCTAACCACCTCTTAGGGGTGATTAATGATATTCTGGATATGTCAAAAATCGAGGCGAATAAATTCGAGCTTTCCTTCACGGAATTCAGCTTTGAGAAGATGCTTCAGAAAGTGGTCAACGTGATAAACTTTCGGGTTGAAGAACGGCGCCAGAATTTTTCGGTTCATATTGACCGGCACATTCCCCTTATGTTCTACGGGGATGACCAGCGTCTTGCTCAGGTGATAACGAACCTCCTTTCCAACGCGGTAAAGTTTACCCCCGAAGGCGGCTCGGTGCGGCTTGTGGCGGCTCTTGAGAGCAAAGAAGCGGATCTTTGTACCCTTAATATCAGCGTTACCGACTCCGGCATCGGCATCAGTGAGGAACAACGGCGGAGGCTCTTTGCTTCATTTGAACAGGCGGATTCCAGCACATCCCGGAAATTCGGCGGTACGGGCCTGGGATTGGCCATATCAAAGCGTATTGTGGAAATGATGGACGGCTCAATCTGGGCGGAGTCTGAACTGGGAAAAGGAGCATCTTTTATTTTTACCGTCCGGCTGAAAGAGATCGCCGCCGGGGCGGAAGACGTTAAAGGGCCGGTTGATTGGAGCGGCGTCCGCGCCCTTGTGGTGGACGACGACCTCGATATACGGGATTATTTTGTCGACATAGCCGGGCGGCTGGGGTTTTCTTGCGAGACCGCCTCTCAAGGGGAAGAAGCCCTTGCCTTGATCGAAAAGAACGGTATCTACGATATTTTCTTTGTTGACTGGAAGATGCCCGGCATTGACGGCATAGAACTTTCCCGGCGGATCAAGCAAATGGGAGGAGCGTCGGTAATTATTATGATGTCCGCCGTTGAGTGGAACACCGTAGAGGCCGAGGCCAAATTAGCTGGGGTTGAAAGTTTTCTCCCTAAACCGCTATTCCCATCAGGTATCGCCGACATTATCAGCCGTTCTATAGGAGTCTGCGGGCCCGCTATGGAGCCGTCCACGGAGATCATTGACCGCTTTGAAGGCTGGAAGATTCTGCTTGCGGAAGATGTGGACATAAACCGGGAGATCGTCGTCACCCTGCTTGAGCCTACCGGCATTGCCATTGACTGCGCCGAAAACGGGGTTGAGGCGGTAAAGCTCTTCAAAGAATCGCCTCAATCCTACGGCATGATTTTTATGGATGTTCAAATGCCGGAGATGGACGGGTATGAGGCAACCCGCAAAATTAGGGAATTTGAGCGCGAGCGGGAAGATTTTTTTCAGGATCGTCCAAAGGGCATCCCCATAATTGCGATGACCGCTAATGTGTTCAGGGAAGATATAGAAAACTGCCTGCGGGCGGGAATGAACGGTCATGTGGGGAAGCCTCTGGATTTTAACGAGGTTCTGGATAAACTCCGCCACTATTTGCGGTGAACAACTCTATTGATCCACAAAAAAATGAGTAAGGTATACGACATGATTCCCCACGCCGTCCAGCCGGCAGTTAAAATATATGCCAATAAATGAATGGTGTTTTTGAATATCTGAATAGGCAAAATAATTTTCGTATTTTATATCAGCGTCAATAAATTCGGTAACAAATACTTTTAGCCCTATATTAATGCCGATTCCGGTATGTACGCCGGTATAATCATCAGCGGAGTGCGAAAAAAAGCTGAGCGGCGCTATTTCCAGCAGCGTATAAAGCCCTATCAGATTTGATGAAAACGGGACGCCTCCCCATACCGATACCGGTAAAAGCCGCGCTACATAGCGTTTGGACAACTGCTGGGACTCTATTCCGAATGTAAAATCGCCTAAGAGCGCATCAACGCCCCAATAAGAGCTTGCATACATAAAGCTGAGGGGCGGTATTAATAATATAGGAAACGTTATGGGTGTTGACAGGCGAAATAAAACAGCGTTGTCATCAATCGCGTATAAAACGCCCACTTTAGGCACATCGGTTAAACGCAGATCCCAGAAATTATTGTTCCATTCATTCGCTTTAAAGTCTAATGAATAAAGAGGCGCATTAATAAAAAAAAGAAGAAAGAAGAAAAATTTTGTGATGATTCTCAACCGTCCATTCCTTTTGGATAAACTATAGCTGAATATTATGGAGAATTCAAGGGAATATTCAAAAAACCTCGGTGACCGGCGGGGTAAGGGCACGGATTCCGCCTATCCCCGGACGCCGAACGCTTTGCCCTGTCCCGCCGGGAAGCTTCCCCGGGGGCCTTACCGTTCCCCCGTCTTGCTATGGTTCATTAAGGAAGAAGGCTTGCATAACTTTCTTCTGTTTAGTAGAATAAACTATCCTTATGAAGGATGGAGTTATTAATGGGTATAATCAGTGTTTTGCTTTTAGTTTTATTTATCATCGCGGCGGCATTGCTGATCCTGTTGGTTTTGGTTCAAAATGAGGAAGGGGAGAGCCTGGGCGGTATCTTCGCCGGGGGCAGTGGTTCCGCTTTTGGATCCCGTTCTGGAAACGTTTTGACCAGGACGACCTCGATATTGGGGGCCGTTTTTCTGGTATTAAGTTTCGCGCTCGCGTTGGTAAACAGGACACCCGGCGGCACAGGCGTGGAGGCTGCGGGACAGCAGGCTTCCACGGGAACGGAAAACGCCGCTTGGTGGCTGGAAGATAATGTTTCTCAGACGGACGCCGGCGATATAGAGGCTTTGGAAGAAGTGGAAAGCGCCGAGTGGAATGTTTCTCAGACGGACGCCGGCGATACAGAGGCTTTGGAAGAAGTGGAAAGCGCCGAGTGGACGGAAGAGGAGGTTCCTCAGACGGATTCTGAGCCTTCTCTCGATACAGAATAGCCGGACGGGGGTTGGGATGCTCCTAAGCGAAATTTTTTCACCAAAATGCATCAAAGTTGGGCTGGACGCGGAAGATAAGGAAGAGGTTTTTGAAGAACTGGTGGATCTGTACTGCCAGGTTACGCATAGCAAGGCTCGGGATGAGCTTCTGGAGGCGGTAAGGCGGCGGGAAGCCAAGATGTCCACGGGGATCCAGCAGGGTATCGCTATTCCTCATGGAAAAATCAACTCCATAGGTGAAATTTCCGGTATTTTGGGTGTTTCTAAGAAGGGTATTGACTATGAGGCTCTAGACGGGAAGCCGGTTTACTTGGTTTTCATGCTCATTATTCCAGAAACGGATGCGGAAAGCCATTTACGGGTTCTGAAGGCGCTGGCGGAGCTGCTGGATAATCCCCAGTTTTATACGGAGCTTCTTGCCCAAAATGATGCTCAGAGCGCTTACGAGATCATCAGAAAGTACGAAGACATACTTGCTTCTATAACGTAAAGTAGGTTCACCATGGACGAACAGGATGTACTGCGGCATTTATTAGAGGTTGAGGCTTCGGCGGCGGCGTTGGTGCGCGATGCCCAGGCCGAGGCGGACAGGCGGCTAACAGAGAATGAAAAGATTTGCCGTACAGCCTACGAGGAACGGTATGGACAGGAAGCCGCGGCATTGAACGCGCGTTTTGAAGAACAGGTTGCCCGGAGCCGGGCGGATTACGATGCTCAGCTTGATACATACCGGCAAAGATTGAACGCCATACCGGTGGATACCGGTAGTTTTTGCCGGCTCCTCGATCGGTTCCTTGGGGAGGTTCAATAGGATGCTGAAATCGGGGGAGCGAGCCTATGTATATGCCAAAGCATGCGGCATTATCGGGAAATCCTTTGTAGGTAAACGGCTTTCCCGGTTGAGCGGGCTCTCCCGGCTTGCCGACCTGGATCGGCTGGTTTTTCCGGGGGGGCGCGAGCTTCCCGAGCGGGAACTTCTGGTAGACCTTGAACGGCGCATCATAGACAGGACGGTAAAGCAGATCATTACCCTGATAGGTTCTTTTGCCAAACCGCCCCGCCTGCTGGAGGAGCTTTTGCGGAGCTATGAGTACGCCGATCTCAAGGGCGCCCTCCGTTCCCTGGGGGAGGGGGAGTCTAAGATACCTGACTTTACCGATTTGGGGCCTTTCCAGCGGGTCAAATTTCAAGCCTACCCCGACCTTGCCGCGATGCTCAAGGCGACTGAATTTGAGTTTCTGTTGCGGGATATTGGGGAGAATGTGAAAAGCGCCGGTGAAATCGAAATACAAACCAAGCTGGATCGCTATTACTATACGCGCCTGTGGGATGCCCTTATTTCTCTGCCCCGGCGCGATCGTGAAGGAATCGGGAAGATTCTTGGAGAGGAAATCTCCTTGAGGAATTCCATCTGGGCGCTGAGGTTGCGGACGTATTATGGAATGAATCCCGATGAGGTCTGCGCTCGCCTTGTATCCCCTGAGATTGGCAAAGGGCGCGAAAAGCGCTATGAGGGGAAAAGTTTTCTGGACGACGCTTTGGCTTCGCTGAAATTGCCGTTAGATAACCGGGCCGCTTGGTCAAAGTGGAAGCGCGTTAATATGCTCAACCGCGATTCGGAAGGTTGGCGGTTGGATCCCCGGTATTTTCAAAACGCCGCCTCACAGTACCTGTACCGTCTCACGAGGACTTTTTTCCGTCGTCGGCCCTTTTCTCTGGATACCGCCTGTTGTTTTATCAAGCTCAAGCAGTTCGAAGAAGATCTTCTTACCAGTGTCGCGGAAGGGCTGGGGCTCGGGCTTCCCGGTGGGGATATTTTCGCGCTCATGGAGTTCCAATCATGATACGTCCTCGGAAGATGAAGCATGTAGAGATGACGATTCTCGCTCGGGATGCGGATCGGGTAATCGAGTTTTTGGGCCGGCGGGCGGTGATGCACATTTCCAACGAAACCCCTTCGCTCCAAGAAGGCGTTCAAGACAATGTGGATACCGGGCCGGCTTTCGGCAGCCCTTCCGGGGCAGGTCAAATCAAGCCTCTTATAGAGGGAGAGGAAGCGCGGATCCGTTCAAACCTCGACAAAGTACAACATAACGCCGGTTATCTGGGGGTAGAACTTCCCATCGAGTGTGAAGACGCAACGCGGCTTCCCGGTGAGCGCGAGGAAGCTCTGGTCAACCAGATCGATTCGGCCCTGGGGGCGTTGAGCCGGCGGGAAAATGAAATCGGCGTGGAAAAACGGCGGGTAGAGGAAACATTGAGCGAAGCCCGCGCATTTGAAAACCTTAACGCCCGTTTCGCCGATCTGGATCAGCTTTCCTATTTAACCCTACGGGTGGGCCGCCTGGAGCCTCGAAAGCAGGTGGAACTGCGGGAACGCCTTGCCGATCGGGCGGTGATTGTCCCCCTCGGAAGCGGCGCGCCGGGTATGCCGGGAGACCGTTTTTTGATGGCCGCATCCCGTAAGGGCCGCTTTGCGTTAGATTCAGAGCTTAAAAAGCTGGATTTTGCGCCTATCACCATTCCAGAGGACTATACGGGAGTTCCCAAAGAAATCCTTTCAG
The DNA here is from genome assembly GCA_031257105.1 of Treponema sp. GTDB lineage: Bacteria > Spirochaetota > Spirochaetia > Treponematales > Breznakiellaceae > JAIRPG01. The sequence goes on along the minus strand of JAIRPG010000054.1, from coordinate 29,866 downwards.
GTCTGGATGAACGGCTCGGCATCCTGAACCGTGATTTGGAAGTAATAGGTACGGAGAAAGAAAAACTACGGGGAACCTATGGGGCTGTATTGCGGAATTTAGCGGCTTCCTACCTTATGGCTTCCCAGGTGGAAGCCCTTAAAAGCCGGTTGCGGGCTACCCAAAGCGTATATGTCCTCTCCGGTTGGGTGCCGGCGGATACGGTTCGGGGACTGGTGAAAGAACTGGGAGAGCTTACAGAGGGCAGAGTAGCCGTGCGGGCTTATAACCCCGAAGAACTATCGAAGATTCAGGAAGGGCGGGAGAAGGTTCCGGTTTCTCTGGAACATGGCGGTTTTGTAAAGGGCTTTGAGGGAGTGGTTTTTTCATACGGCGCCCCGCTCTATGGTACTATCGATCCCACGCCGTTTGTAGCTTTTTTCTTTACTATTTTATTTGGGATTATGTTTGGGGATCTGGGCCAGGGTATGGTTCTGCTTCTCCTGGGACTCCTCACGGGAAAACGGGGAACCCGGCTTGGGCTCAAAGCTCTGGCGAAATTACGAGGGTACTCTTCTCCGCTCATTGCGGTTGGGATCTCGTCAATGGTTATGGGGCTCTTTACCGGTTCAGTCTTTGCCAATGAGGAACTCCTTACGGGGCTCACGAGGGCGGTGACCGGCTTCTTCATCAGACTGCTCCACCTTACCGGGCCCGGAGGCGAACTGTTGGAACCGGCGGAACGGATACTGCATCTTATGCCGGAAAAAGGGAATATCGCTCGACTCTTCTATTTTTTCGGGTTTACCGTGGCTGTTGGCGTGGCGCTGAATTCTATCGGCCTTTTGGTGAACGTGATAAATCAATACGGCTTGAAAAACTACGAAAAGGCGTTCTTTTCCAAGACTGGGCTTTCGGGGTTATTTCTTTTCTGGTACGCTCTCTTTATTGCCATCAGGATCATTGCGGGGGGACGCTTCGTCTGGCTTGATCTGGCGGGTCTAATTGCTCCCATAGTGGCCATTTTCTTTGGCCCCGCCATCTGGCGCTTTATTTCGGGGGAACGCCCGGTGCTGGAACACGGCCTCTTGGTATTCATAATGGAAGGTTTCGTAGAAATTCTAGAAACCGTTTCCACTTATATTTCCAATACGGTTAGTTTCCTCCGGGTAGGGGCCTTTGCTCTGTCTCATGCGGTACTTTCATTTATTGTCTTTACCCTTTCGGGGATGGTAGCAAAACTACCGGCGGGCTCTCTCTTTGCCCTGGTGATTATGGTTTTCGGCAATACCGTGATCATCCTTTTGGAAGGAATGATTGTCGCTATCCAGGTAGTACGATTACAGTACTATGAATTTTTCAGCAAATTTTTTACTGAAACGGGAGTAGAATTTTCTCCCTTCCGGTTCAGAAAGAAATAGGAGGAATAAAATGAGAAGCAAAGTGATCTTTCTGAGTATTACGCTGATGGTTTTGGGCATGGCGGTATTTGCTCAAGGAGCTGAAGCCGGCGCCTCGGCTGAGGGAACTGCGGTATGGAAGTATATCGCGGCGGCTTTGGCAGTGGGGCTGTCCTGTATTGCCGGTGGAATCGCCGTAGGTCAGATCGGCGCCGCAGCCATGGGCGCCATGAGCGAAAATCCTGAGCTTTCCGGTAAGGCCCTGCCTTATGCGGGTCTCGCCGAAGGGATCTGTCTCTGGGGCTTCCTGGTGGCCCTCTTGATTCTGATTTTCTAGCGCGGTGGATTATTACTTTATCGGTGATCCTGAGCTGGTAACCGCTTTCCGTTTTGTTGGGATAAACGGTAAAGCGGTGCTGAATGCGGACGAGGCTCGGCAGGAGTTTCAGCGGATAACGCGCGGCTGGGACGAGACCGCAGCGGCGGTGATGCCTACCCTGGAACACTTTCGGGTGCTGATAATAACCGAGGAGGCCGCCGATTGGCTGGGAACGTTGCTGACCGATTGGCAGCTTTCCGGTCGTTATCCCTTGGTGGTAGAGATTCCCGGAATTCTGGGGAGACTTGAAGGCCGTAAGAGTTTAGTGGACTCTATCAGGGAAGCCATTGGGATCCGCGTATAGCCTCTTCGGTACGGGTATATCGGTTGAACCTTGAAAGCGATAAAACGGTTATCTGAAGAGGTTATTGAAGCGCTCAGAGCGGAGATTCTGGAAGCCGGGGGAAACGAAATTTTTGCCCTGGGTTTTCTGAACGAGAAAGGCCTGGTAGATCGGATAACGGTACGGGCGCGGGGTAACGAGGCTGCGGTTCTCGCCCGCTCCGAAGGGGTGGAAGAGGCCGATGTACTGCTCCATAACCACCCTTCAGGTTTCCTTACCCCCAGTGATAACGATTTGATCATTGCCTCACGGGCTGCGGAAAATGGCGCGGGGTCTTATATTGTAGATAACCCCGTTGGTCAGGTCTATGTGGTAGCCGAGCCGGTTCGCCGGAAACCCCGGAAAGTCTTGGATGCGGAGCGTATCTGCGCCGCTCTGGAGGAAGGGGGGGCCATTGCCCGGCGGCTTCCCGCTTACGAGAGCCGTCCCTCGCAACTCAATCTGATGCGGCTCATCATCAGGGGGTTCAACGAAGATACCCATATAGCCGCCGAAGCGGGAACCGGTGTGGGAAAATCTTTCGCCTACCTCCTGCCTGCGGTGAGTTGGGCGCTGGATAACGACGAGCGAATTGTCATCTCCACCGCCACCATAACCCTCCAACAGCAACTTTTCGAGAAGGATATCCCTTTGGTGACGGCGGCGCTGAACAAGAAGATCAAGGCGGTATTGATCAAGGGACGGGGAAACTACCTTTGCCGGCGCCGGCTGGACGATGCCCTCCGGGAGCCTTCTCTGGACGAAGAGGAAAACGAGGAGATCGACTCCATTGCCCGCTGGACAGAGACCACCAAGACGGGGGCGCGTTCAGATCTGCCTTTTATGCCTACAGAAACAAGCTGGGCGCGAATCTGTTCCGAGGCTGATCTTTGCATGGGGATGCGCTGCCCTGAACGGGATCGCTGCTTTGTTATGCTTTTGCGGAAGGAGTGCGCCGACGCCCGGCTTTTAGTGGTAAACCATCACCTCTTGTTTGCGGATCTGTCGGCCCGGCAGAGCGGCGCCGGTTACGACAACACCGTGGTGTTGCCCCCTTATACGAGGGTAATCCTCGATGAGGCCCATACGATAGAGGGGGCGGCCACCTCTTTCTTTTCCCATGATTTTAGCCGCCTGGGAATCTACCGTCAAATGGGCCGCCTCTATCGGAAGCGCCGGATGAAGCAGATGGGACTCCTCCTGCGTTTGGCCCCTCTGATTGGGGGCGCGAGCGCTCTGAGCGGCGATGTCTTGGTTGACGCCGCAGCGGAAATGATCCGGAAGATACGGGATTACGCCGATGTTTTAGACAGCGCGGCCTTGGAATTCTGCGCCGCCGAGGGAGCTTTCCGGCTTGTTGCGTCCAAGGAGGAGCGTATCGCTGCGGTATTGATCCCTCCACTGCTGGATCTCCGCAAGGGCATCTCCTCTCTTGCGGAGATCATCCGGGAAGCGTTGGAAAACGTCCACCCTGATAAAGCCGATGATCCTACCGTGTGGGAGGTGAAGGGTATTCTGAGGCGGTTTGAGGCAATAGGAACCGTTTGCACCGCCTTTGTGGAGTACCAAAAACGGACAGGGGAAGTCATGTGGCTTGAACACCACCGAGAACGAAACACTTCCGGCGGAACTTCCGGCGGAAACACCGGTGAAAATTCTCGCAGAGACTGGGTTCAATTCTTTGTTACTCCTATCGATGTGGCTCCCTCGCTGAGAGAGGCTCTCTTTGAGCCAAACAAGACGGTGATCTGCGTTTCCGCGACACTCACGGTGGCGGATTCTTTTGCCTACTGGAGCGGCCGTTCCGGCTTTGGTCAGGCGCTTCTGGATGACGCCGTCAGGGAACCCCGTACCGGGCAGTTCCCATCGCCCTTTCCCTACGCCCGGTCGGTACTTTTGGCTGTTCCTCAGGATGCGCCTCTACCGGACGAAGAAAGTTACCGGGGCTTTGTTGATCAAGCGGTACTCCATTTGGTGAAAACCGCAGGCGGCTCCGCTCTGATCCTTTTTACCTCCTACGACGCCCTACGGAGCGCCTACGCTATTGCGGCTCCGGTCTTGGAAACGCAGGGGATCCGCTGCCTCAAGCAGGGGGATGATGACCGAAGCCGGCTCCTTGCGTCCTTTCTAACCGATGAAACCAGCGTACTTTTCGCGACGGATTCTTTTTGGGAGGGGGTAGATGCCCCGGGAAACACCCTCAGGCTCGTGATTCTCTGCCGGCTCCCCTTCAGAGCGCCTAACGATCCGGTATTCGAGGCCCGTTGTGAAGCCTTGGAGAAGCGAGGCGGTAGGGCTTTTATGGAACTCTCCCTTCCAGAAGCGGTGATGAAATTTAAACAAGGTTTTGGCCGGCTTATGCGCCGCTCCAGCGATCACGGGGTGGTGGCGGTTCTGGATGGCAGAGTCCTCCGTAAGCGCTATGGGGAATACTTTCTGCGATCTCTCCCGGAAACCAGAACCACTTTTGCCGAATTTGCCGCCGTTCTAGGAGAAGTTGACCGGTTCCTTTTCCCTTAAGCCCCGCTATCGAAGATCGTGGCCCCTAGATGAGAAGCGTTAGGATCGATGCCTGAACGGTACCGTTCCAGCGCCCGCCGTTCCCGCTCAAGTTCCCCAAAGGAGTAGACTGTTTCCCCCTGCTGATCGATCTCGACCTCCGGGGACGAGTAGACGCCCAGTTCTTTGATGATCCGCTCCTTAGCGGCATCCAGTTTGGAGGGCTTACATTCTACCGCCTTGGGGTTAATATCGGCGGCCTTGAACGCCAAAGGGGTATTCCATATCCGGTTAAACCCGTCTTTTCGTAGATTTTCCATCTTGATCCCTTCATTGTCCTTCCTGGTACCCAAGTAGCGGAGGCATGGAATGAGCCAGAAGAGAAGGGAAAAGAGCAACGGCGTCAAACCCAGACCTACGGTAATCACCGGCAGGGGGTTGGCAAACAATTGACTCAGGAGGAGATACGTTATCCCGTAGATTCGGGAAGCCGCGTTAAAATGGGCCTGGGTAAGAATCGCCCCGGTTCCCAGTGCGTTAAAGAGGAAGTAACCCCCAAAGAGGAGGTTTACCCCGTTGATCACGCTGAACCAGCCGTTCATTTTTGCAGGATTAGACGAAAAAGGCTTAAGCCGCTTGATGGGCGCCGAAAGCCCTGGGAAGGAGCGATCCCGCTCCTCTGCCCGAAGCAGCAATGCGTCGAAGCGGTAGACCACGGTTCCTTCTTCGGTGGCCTCCGGGAGTCCTCCGAATTCGGCGCAATAACCGCATATCCGCTCCTCCGCCGCCTGAGCGGAGAGACCGGTGAGCGCCATGAATTCAGGTAAGGCGATGACCCCCCGGTTAGCCTGGATATAGGCGATGACCGCCTGCCGTTCCCGGTTGGGCCAGTCCGCATTGGGGTCTCCATCGCCGAAGACGAAAGAAAAGATCGCCTTGTAAAGCGGACGACTTTGGGGCTTGGAAGCGAGGCGGGTTCGCCGCTCCATACGACCCATAGATCGATCCATAGAGTTAAGGAGTTCAGAATAGAACCAGATCCGGATAATCATATTGAAGATACCGGACGCCAGATACAGGCCGCCAAACCCTCCGCCCCGGTTGGAGGAACGGCTCTCGGAACTGGAGGAGCTTGCGGCCATAGAGATAAGCAACGATGCCAAGGCGATGAGCATAAAGAGCACGAAATATCCCACCAGCATCACCATAATCCAGACCTTGAAAACCCAAGCAGAGGCGATTTTGACGCCCTTGGTGACTTTTTCCATCATCCGCCGCAGGCCCGCCCGGAACCCCCGGTACTTGCTGGTAAACCCGTGGGGAAAGGAGTAGCGGATCTCCCCGGACTCGGTTACTTCCAGCCGGGCGTTGTATTCATCTGCCGCAAGGGGAACCATTTCCCGCACGGTTTGAAGGGGCAAAGCGGTTTTCGCTACAATATCCGCAATAGTCGCGCCTTGATACAGGGCTTTGCCGTGCTGTTTTTGAAAGGCCTCAACGACCTTCTGGTACGCTTCTCTATCCCGAATTTCCCGCTTCATGAATACGTTCCTCCTCGGGTTTTAGGCTGTTTCTCTCTAAAATAGATGCTAATGTTATATTCTTAAAATAATCATTGAGCATTTCGGTTACACCTACCCATACTGAATGGCTCAGACAGCAACCTATCCGGTCGCAGTTCTGGATCTTGTCCGCAGCCCTCTCGCAAGGGTGAAGTTCCAGATCCTCTCCCGCGGCGTCTAGGATCTCCTTGACCGTTAGATTTTCCAAAGGCTGAGCGAAACAAAAACCGCCGCCGGGACCTCGAACAGATGAAACAATACCTGCTTTTCGTAGTTTAAAGAAAATTTGCTCTAAAAACAAGGACGAAATATGCTCCTGCTCCGACAAGTCGCCGATAGATACCGGGGAGCCGTCTTTTCCCATTTTTGCCAAAGCTAACGATGCCCGTAACGCATAACGGCCTCGAGTGGTAATTCTCATCGAGAAATATCCCCTTTTGTGTTATTATTTGACAGTAATATTAATATATTATATCGTAAAAGTAAAATACACTTTGAAAAAAAATACAAAAAACGGGAGGTTCAAAGAAAATTCACGAAGCGCAAACGGCGCTTGCCCTGACTGGAACCTGATTGACAACAGAGGTGTTCTTGAGTAATCTGATGGTATGCGAATGATATGGTTCCGGCTTTTTTCGGAAATCTTGAATTCACCGGCTATCCGGTTATTAAGAAGGAGATATATATGGCTCAGGCCAGTAAGAATGCCCGTACATCCAGCTCCACCCAGAAGTTTTTTTGCTCTTGTGGGGGCGAGATCAAGATGAAGACGCTCTTTGAGAACGGCAAGGTTAAGAACCAGGCTGAATGTGAGAAGTGTAAACGGGTTGAACGGCGTCCGTCAGATTTTAGGTAAATAGTATCTGTCCGCAAAGTAACCGACTTTGTGGACAGATACTAAGTTGTTCTGAAACTTCAGTTTCTGAACAACTTCCGCTTAAAAACGCGGTTTTGTCGGACTAAAGTCCGCGTCCGCAGAAACCAACCGGGTTTCAAAACAAGTCTTATTATAGATCCTTAAGAGGGGGTTCCTTTGGCAACTAAGAGAAGTTCCGCTGAAAAGCGTCACCGGCAGAGTGAGGAGCGTAGACTCCGCAATAAATCTGTAAAGAGTTCCGTCAAGACGAGTGCGAAAAAATTTGTAGTCTTGGCTCAGAAAAAAGATACTGAAGCGGCTGAGACGGCGCTGAAAGATATGATAAAGCGAATAGATACCGCCGCCCAAAAAGGGATCATCAAGAAGAATACCGCAGCGCGAAAAAAGTCGAGGATGCAGCGGCTCTTTAATTCCCTTAAAAAGGCTCAATAACCAGCGGTTCCTCTGATCGCGGTTTTCCGTGATTGGTCGCGTATGGGTGCCTATGGCGGGGAAAAAGTGTACCAAAGCTGATCTTATTGATTCGGTATATCAGAAGACCGGGATGAACCGAAAAGAAATTCGGGCGGTCATCGATCTTTTTATTGATGAGATAAAAGATGCTTTGATGAAGCAGACGAGTATCGAATTGCGAGGGTTTGGAACGTTTGAGGTTCGGATTAGAAAGGGCCGGCAAGGGGCCAGAAACCCTAAAACCGGTACATTGGTATCTGTCCGTTCCCATGGTATCGCCGCTTTTAGGCCCGGTAGAGAACTTAAACAGGATGTATGGCATATAGGAAGCGATACTTCTTCCTCCGGCGACGTCGGCGGCAGTGAATGAATATGTCCGGCGTTAAAGAACAGGTAGGGTCGTTTTTTGTCAACTTGGGGATGGTTATCCTGGGGGGATTGTGTTTTGTCGCCGCCTTCCCCAATCCGCTGATCAAGCAGGGTGTTCCTCTTCTGGGTTGGCTGGCATATATTCCGTTGTATTGGGTTGTTAATCGATCCAAGTTTCTTCCCAGCGTTCTCTGGGGTGCGTTTTATTGGTTTTTCGCGTATAGCCTCTTTAACTACTGGTTAAGCGCTTTTCATCCGGTGGCGAGCATCATCGTCAACTCCCTGGTAGTTGTGTATATGAGCATTGTCACCGCAGCTACTCGTTTTTCTCTCGTGGTATTTCCCAAACGGGGCTATATCCTCCAGTGTTTGTGTTGGGTTGTCTTTCAGTACAGTCACACGAGAGGATTTTTGAGCTATCCCTACGGGATCCTTGGATATTCCCAGTGGCAAGTTCCCCCGGTTCTCCAACTGGCTTCTATTACCGGCGTTTGGGGCGTTTCGGCGCTGATGATCTTCCCGCAGTTGTACATTGCCGCCGCTCTCAAGGATTGGTTTCCGGGGAAGGGCATATCTCTCTGGGGGACAATAAAGCGTTTTCTATCGGGAGAACGGATCGCCGGTGGACTTTATGCCGTCGTATTTGCCGCTGTTCTCGTCTATGGCTTTCTTTCTCCGGTGGATTATGCCGGCGCGCCTACGGTACGAATTGCCCTGGTGCAGCATAATACGGATCCTTGGAAGCCGTCTAAGGCTCCTACTCCAAAACAATCTTTGGTGGAGTACCAGAAGGATCTGCGGATTTTACGACGCCTCTCTTCGGAGGCGTTGGCGGCGGAACCCAAGCCCGATATGGTGGTATGGTCAGAAACGGCCTTTGTTCCCCGAATCTACTGGCATACCACCTATCGGGATGATCCCGAATCGTATATTCTGATTCGAGAACTGATGGATTACCTTAAAAACCAAGATGTTCCCTTCGTCATTGGTAATGACGATGCCCGTCTTGAGATGAACGAAAACGGTAATTACGACCAGGTAGACTATAACGCGGTATTCCTCTATGAACGGGATGAATTGAAACAGCTCTACCGCAAGATAATTCTTGTTCCGTTTACAGAATATTTTCCCTACAAGAAGCAGCTTCCATGGGTCTATGAAATTCTGGAAAACGCCGATACTCATTTTTGGAAAAAAGGTATCGAAACTACGGTATTTGAAACCTCTACAGGGCTTAAATTTTCCACTCCCATTTGTTTTGAGGATAGCTTTGGGTATCTTTCCCGGGATTTCGTCCGTAATGGCGCGGAAATTCTCGTCAACCTTACTAACGACGCCTGGTCAAAGAGTCTTTCCGCCCAGTACCAGCATCTGGCCATGGCGGTATTCCGGGCTGTGGAAAACCGCCGTTCCATGGTTCGTTCTACCGCGTCAGGACAGACCTGCGGCATAGACCCTAATGGGAGGATACTCGCCATGGCGGAACCTTTTACCGAGGCGCAGCTTACCGTGACGGTTCCCCTTGTGAAAAACAAAACCTTCTACACCGAGCATGGCGATTATGTACCTCAGTTCTCCTTTGTGGCGGTTTTGCTCTTATTGCTAGGAGGGGTGGGACGGGGTATAATAAAGAAAGTTCATAACACAAGGAAGAAAGCATGAACCCGTATAAGAAGATCCTCATCGTCGATGATGAGCCAATAAATCTTGATTTTTTCGATGTGATGCTCTCTAAGTTGGGATTTATTGTAGAAAAGGCTGCCGATGGAGTAGAAGCCCTCGAAAAGGTCAAGGTTTTTTATCCGGATTTGATCATAATGGACAATATAATGCCCAAAATGACCGGCTGGGAAGTAACCAAGACATTGAAAGGAGACCCCAATTTTCAAGATATTCCCATAATCATGCTTTCCGCTTTGGGCGATGTTAAAAACAAAGTCGAGGGTTTTGAATTGGGAGTGGACGATTACATTACGAAGCCCTTCAATTTTGTCGAGGTTCTTGCGAGAATCCGGGCGGTACTTCGGCACCGAGAACTTTTTAGCCAGATCGTGATGCGGGACTCCCGGCTCACGTTGGCTGAAGAACTCAGCGTCGACATGAAGAACAATCTGGTAGATTTTATCAAAAGCATAGACGAACTGGATTCGGTTATTGCCTTGGTTTCTCCGGGTGAGGAAAATAGAGAGGGAAACACGCTCCCTGAGCTTCTTTCGATGATCAAAGAAAAGACCGGTCTGGTTCGCAAGAGCATCGCGGAGCTGGACGCCCGGATAGAGCGTACTATTGCCCGGTGGGACGATATAAAAAAAGACGAAATCGGACTCCAAACGCTGGAAAGTAGGATCCGCAAAACGCTGCATCAGGAATAAAGGAATCGCATGGTAAAGTTTGACGGAAAACGAAAAGATAATTCGGCGGTTGTGGTTTTCGGAAGTGGTACCAGCTTTAACGGTTTCCTCCGTTTTAAGGAAACGCTTTGCATCCAAGGAAAATTTACAGGAACCATTGAGGCTACGGGAGCGCTTATCGTTGATAAGGGCGCGGTGGTAGAGGCGGATCATATTTCCGTCACATCCCTTACCGTGTATGGAACGGTAGTAGGAGCTGTCCAAGCTCAGGATAAGGTAGATATGTTCACCGGCGCTGAGGTTCGGGGAGATATTAGCGCTGCCCGGCTGCGGATTGCCGATGGGGTTCTCTTTGAAGGTCAGTGCAATATGACGGGCGAAGACAAGGAGGTGGAGATATTCTCGCGGCCCACGGAGGAAATTAAAGCGGAGCTCCAGAGGGCCAATGGCTGATCTGCACGGCGGTCTGGCGGAAGCGTTGGTAAAAAAACTGACCGCTCGTTCTTGGACGGTCGTTGCCGCCGAGTCCTGTACCGCAGGTCTGGTGGCTGATTTTTTAGCCGGAATTCCCGGGGCTTCCCAGATTTTATGGGGATCTTTTGTCTGTTACACGGTAGAAGCAAAACACGTTATGCTGGGGATCCCGATGGCGAATCTTCGACGGTTCGGCGCGGTAAGCCGGGAAACCGCTCTGGCTATGGCCCAGGGCGCTTTGAAGCGGAGTGGAGCGAATCTTGCCGTTTCGGTGACCGGTATTGCCGGACCCGGAGGGGATGGTTCTCTTGTACCGGTGGGAACGGTATGGATAGGTTGCGCCCAGCGGGGAGGAGAGGCTGAAGCTTCAGTGTATCATTATGCCGGATCTCGCGCCGAGGTGCGAGAAACAGCCGCCTGGGAAGCTCTTTGTATCCTGTACCGGAAATACTTGTCTTGACACAACAGATTTTAATGGTTAACATGGAAAACGTGAGCGCCGGGAGCCGGCGGAATACTTTAAATGTTATTAGTGCTGAAAGCCTTTCATAATGAATAAAACTACAAGAAATACTAAGCAGGAAATCAATAAGTTTGGAAAACGTGTTTTATTAAGGTAGTTCCAGAATGTTATATTTCGGAAATCGATCCTTATGTTTATACCTCATTTTACCTCATGCCATATACTCCAAGAGGAGCTTATGGCTGGATGGAGTTGTCCATGGCTTTAATCAGAAAGAGTCGGAGTCTCAAGGTGACGGAAAATGAAGAATCCGGAGGGTTTGAAGATGGGTTGTTCGCGGTGAACGCCTCCTCTGTGGATAGGTCTGCATTTGAAACAGGGGAAGAACCTGTTCCGGGTGAGGAAAGCGGTGTGCGGCCTAATGGAAAGGCGGTCGTCGTACGGACCAGGCGGAATGTTGCTGCCGGGCCGGGCCGGGAACGGCTTGATACCAATGGTGAAAACGGCGGTTCCAACGGGTTAAACGCTGCCGGCAGTGAAAGCGCCCATAGAGGCCCCGGTCGTCCTCGGGGACACCGGTCTTATGACCGTTCATCGGGAGAGAGTTTTGCCGGTGTACCGGCAGGCGGAAATTCCGGTAAAACCAATGCGGATGCGGGAAACGGCGATACCGGCAACGGCGCCGCTCCGGCGGAATCAGCGCCCCTCTCGGCGATTCCCCGGAATCTCCCTTCTATGCCGGATATATATGGTAAGCCTGAACCCCGTTCGGATCAGGACAACGGCAAACCCCGGCTCTCTATTAACGAACTTACCCGCCTGAATATGATGGATCTTCGGGAGTTGGCTGCGGGCTACAGTATCTCTCACGAAGACATGGTTTCCCTTAAAAAGCAGGAGATCATCTTTTCCATACTCAAGTCCCATACCGATCGAGGGGGGATCATCTACGCTTATGGCTCCCTAGAGATCCTTCCTGACGGCTACGGTTTTCTCCGGAGCCCCCAGAACTCCTACCTTCCCGGTCAGGATGATATTTATATCAGTCCCAGCCAGATTCGGCTCTTTGCCCTCAAGACGGGGGATACCGTTTACGGTCAGATCCGCAGCCCCAAAGAGCAGGAGCGCTTTTTTGCCATGCTTCGAGTGGAGACCGTTAACTACGACGAGCCTACCGTAGCCCAGAACCGGATACCTTTCGACAATCTAACCCCGTTATACCCGGATCGTAAGCTGGATCTGGAATTTGCCACCGAGGGGATAAGTGAGCGCATCATCAACCTGTTCTGCCCTATCGGTAAAGGCCAGCGAGCGCTTATCGTGGCTCCACCCCGGACGGGCAAGACCATTATGATGCAGAAGATCGCCAACGCTATCACCAAAAACCACCCCGAAGTGTATCTTATCGTACTCCTCATTGATGAGCGGCCCGAAGAAGTAACCGATATGGAGCGTACCGTCAGGGCGGAGGTGATTTCATCCACCTTTGATGAACAGGCCGGGCGTCATGTTCAGGTAACGGAGATGGTACTGGAAAAAGCCAAGCGTCTGGTGGAACATAAGAAGGATGTGGTGATCCTTCTGGACTCTATAACCCGGTTGGCACGGGCGTACAACCAGACGGTGCCCACCAGCGGCAAGATCCTCTCGGGCGGTGTGGATTCTAACGCCCTTCACAAGCCCAAGCGCTTTTTCGGCGCGGCTCGGAACATCGAAGAAGGGGGGAGCCTCACTATCATCTCCACAGCTTTGATCGAGACCGGAAGCCGTATGGACGAAGTTATTTTTGAGGAATTCAAAGGTACCGGCAATATGGAGATCAACCTGGATCGGAGGATCAGCGACCGGAGGCTCTTTCCGGCAATCAACATCAAGAAGAGCGGTACCCGAAAGGAGGAACTACTCCTCTCCGAGAAGGAACTCCAAAAGATGTGGATACTCCGCAAGGTGATAAACCCCATGGACGATGTGGAGATCGTAGAATTGCTGGTTGACAAAATGAAGAAAAGCAAGAATAATGAAGCGTTCCTTAACTCTATGAATACCGGTAGCGCCGGTATTGATTGAAACCTGGAGTAATGGAGTTATAATGAAAGAGAAGATTCATCCTAAATACGAGCAAACCAAGATCACCTGCGCCTGTGGGAACGTGATCGAGACCAGATCCACCGCGAAAGACATAAAGGTGGAAATCTGCTCCGCCTGCCACCCTTTCTTTACGGGAAAACAGAAACTTGTGGATACCGCCGGTAGAATCGAGCGGTTCAGGAAGAAATACAATATCAAAGAATGAGCTGGAGGAGGAGAATGTTGGCGGTATCATGGTCAGCGCGTGCATCCTTCTCCTCCTTTATGCGTTAACCTTGGCAATAGTTCCCCCTCCTATTACCAGATCCCCATCATAGAGTACCGCCGCTTGGCCAGGCGTAACGGCTCGTTGAGCTTTGTCAAAGCTGATATGCAGCGTGTTTGTTTCGGTCTGTTCCGCTGTGGCCCATTGCTCCTGCTGAAGGTAGCGGGTTTTTACCTTTACCCGGAGGGGCCTTTCAAGGCGGTCAAAGGGGATAAGGTTCACACGACTGATGGTTAACGCTTTTGAGTAAAGCGCTGCGTCAGTACCCACGGTGACGGTGTTCTGTTCCACCGATTTGGCGCATACGTATACCGGTTCATTACAGGCAACGCCGAGACCTCGGCGCTGGCCAATCGTATAGCGGTAGACCCCTCGGTGCCGGCCAAGCGTTTTCCCCTCTCCATTGATGATGTCTCCCTCCGTTAAAGGTTTGCCGGAGTAAGCTTCAATAAAAGAACCGTAATCTCCGTCTGGAACAAAACAAATATCCTGGCTGTCCCTTTTACGGGCGTTGAGGAATTGTTTTTTTTCGGCAAGAAGGCGGACTTCCGCCTTAGATAGGCCTCCCAGGGGAAAGATGGTTCGGGAAAGAGCGTCCTGATCGAGCATATACAACACATAACTCTGATCTTTGGCTGGATCCAGCGCCTTTCTGAGGAGGAACCTGCCGGAGGAGTCCTGTTCAATGTGCGCGTAATGACCGGTGGCAAGGTACATGAAGCCAAGCTGTTTGGCCCGGTGGAGCAGCGCCTTCCATTTGATAGAACGGTTACACTCAATACAGGGGTTGGGTGTTTCTCCCCGTAGATAACTTTCCACAAAGGGGCGTATTACGCCTTGGTCAAAAAATTCGGTAAAATTAAACACATAGTGGGGAATACCTAACCGGTAGGCTATGGCGCGGGCGTCATTTATATCTTCCAGAGAACAACATCCCCGATGGGGTGTCCCAGAAACGCGGTTGTCAATGAGTTTGAGGGTGACGCCGATACAGTCATATCCCCGCTCCAGCATGAGCGCCGCCGCGACAGAACTATCCACCCCGCCTGACATCGCAATGACCGTTTTGTTATTCATGCAACCGGGGTAAGACGTTCTATGACGGCGTTAATTGCGGCTTCGCATGAGCGCATAGCCAGGATGGTTTTCTCGATGAGCGCGTCCAATTCCCAACCCAGCATGGCCGTTCCCTGCGCAATGACCTCCCGATTACAGCCCGCCGCGAAGTTGAGCGCTTTCAATTTCTTTTTAACTGATTTTACTTCGATATCTTGGACGCTCTTGGAGGGCCTTATGAGCGCCGCCGCCCAGATGAGACCGGAAAGTTCGTCTATGGCAAAGAGCGCCTTCTCCATCTGGTGTTCCGGCTTGGCGTCCGTCCCGGTAAGCCCGTAACCGTGGCTGCATACGGCATGGATGAGTTCCTCGCTCGCCCCACTTGAGCGGAGCAGTTCCGGCGCTTTAAGACAGTGTTCGTTTGGGTGTTTCTCAAAGTCGATGTCGTGCAAGAGCCCTACGACGCCCCAAAAATCTGCGTCTTCGCCGTATCCAAGCTCTTCGGCAAACCGGCGCATGATCCCCTCCACGGTGAGCGCGTGCTGTATATGGAAATGATCCTGGTTGTACTTCAGGAACAGTTCCCATGCTTGTTCTCTGCTGATACTTGCCCGTAATGTACTCATGGTTCTTATTATAATATCAATCCTGAGCATAGAAAAGCCGCCGCTAGAACCGTTAGAATAACTATATGCCGCCCTCATCATACCCGGTATTTACCAAAAAGCGCGTTTTCCGGCTGATCTTATCGGCGGCGTTGGCGTTTGTTTTCGTTTCTTGTGAAGATAAGCAGGCCGTCGGATCATGCGGGGATACCCTGAGCGGCGGCTCTGTCACCGCTGGCGACTATTCCTCTTCCGATACGGTAGAATTCGCCGACGCCGTTGCGGTAAAGGCGGCCTTCACTCTGGATTACCGGCCTCTGAAGCCTGAGCCGGAACCGATCATGGAAACCTTGGCCGGCGCCGATTCCGGCAGTTCCGGGGGAGGACAGGACGTCCGGGGGCCCCGTATCATCCCCGGCCTACGGAAGCTGGAAGATTACAAGACCGTCTACTATGATCCTCAGCGGGAGGCGGAGCGGATCCGCGCCATTGCTGAAGCCCAAGAGCGGGCGGCCCAGACGAGGACGGGCGCCGTAACGTCAGCCGCGTCCGGCGATCCCCTCACCGTGGCGGACTGGGGGCCCAGGGGGGTCTATTCCGCAGCCATACAACGCCCTTCTCTCTATATAGTCTTCTCCGAGCCTATGACGCCCCTGGCAAGCCTCGCGGCTCCTTCCGCCGCGTCTCCGTTGGTGAGCATCGAACCGCCCCTCAAAGGGAGCTTCCGCTGGTACGGTACATCCTTCCTCTCTTTTGAGGGTGAGGAACCCTGTCAAAGCCAGCAGATCTATACCATCACCGTGTCGCCCTCCGCCGCGTCCCTCACGGGAAAGCGAATTTCCGGAGAGCGGGTTTTCCGCTTTGAAACCGAAACCCTTGCTATGCAAAACATTGAGCCCGGCGCGGCCTATAAAAAGGAAACAGGGCGTCGATTCTCCGATACCGCCACGCCTCCTCAGGCGGCCCGGCAGATCTCCATTACCTTCAATTATCCGGTAACGGTTGAGGCTATCACTCCCTTCCTCGCGGTAACCGTAAAGACGGACGGCGGCGCCTTCCCCCAGGCGGTCGCCCTGAGCCAGGAGACCCCTTTTAGGCTCCTCGCGGAACTCAAGGAAGAGCCGCCCTTTAACGCCGAGGTGACGGTTACCCTCAGGCAGGGGGCTCGGTCTGCCAACAGCTCCCTGGGAACCAAGTCGGCGCAGAGCGCGTCTTTTAGCACCCCCGGCCCCTTCAATGTTCGGGATTTCCGGCGGGTTCCCTCGTACGGCAAGTACCGGAACTTGGTGGAACTGTATTTTACCCAACCGTTGAACGAGGCGACCGTTTTTTCCGCCCTCAGTACCGAACCGGCGATGGTTTTAACCGGGGAGAATGTAGAGATGCAAGGCAATACCGCGAGGGTCTACAATCTGCCGGTAACGTACGGCGACCGGTTTACTATCCGGGTGGCCGCCACCGTGGAGGACATCTACGGCAGGAAGCTGGAAGCCCCGTTCAGCGCGGGGATACGGATGCCCGATGAGCCGAAGCCTGAAGGCAGCGTCCGGTTCCTCAACTCCGACGGCGCCCACGAGTTATTGGAAGCTCAGTTCGCCCCCCGCTACCTCTTTGAGTACACCAACGTCAAGGAAGGTTCGTGGTACGAGATTTCTTCTAAGAATAACCCCTATGGAACCGGTGCTACGGTACTGGAAAGCAAGCGGTTCACTATCCGGCCCGGAGCGGTAAACGCCAAGTGTTTTGAGGAGATCGACCTCAAACCCTTCCTGAACCCTCAGGGCAAGGGGTTTGTCTTTTTTGAATTCAACACGCTGCTCTCCCAGATCCGGCGCGGTGAAGGTAAGGAAGAAGAGGGGGAAGATCGCTGGGAACAGCACCGGGTGAGTCTTCAAGTGACGGATCTGGGGGTTTCCGTGCGCTGGGGCTTTAACAAGGTTACGGCGATGGTAACGAGCCTTTCCACCGGAGCGCCTGTTGAAAGGGCCCAGGTCAGGCTTATCCGCCCGTCGTACCTCAGAGACAATTGGGAAGACTGCGCCCTGGAGGATATTGCCGAAACGGACTACTTTGGCGAAGCGCGGACCGATAAAAACGGCCTGGCGGTGATTCCCCTGGCCGCCGGGACGCTGCGGGACGTCCTGGGTCGTTCTGACCGCGCCCCCTTTGTGTATGTCGAAAATGACGGCGACCGCGGTAATGACCGGGCGGTCTTTATGCCGAATTCCCACAACAACTGGGCTTTCGGCGTTTACAACCGGGATCCCCGGTGGGCAGAGGAAGCGGCGGCGGTTACCTTCATGTTCTCCGACCGGGGGCTCTATAAACCAGGCGAAACCCTTACGTTCCGGGGGGTAGACCGGAGCCTCGTGGTGGGCATGTACCGTATCTACCGGGGGGAGTACGCCGTGGCCCTGGAAGAAGACCGCTACGAGGGAAAGACCATCGCCTCCCTTGACGGGACGGTTACCGAGTCCGGGGGGTTCCACGGCTCCTTTACCCTGCCGGACGATCTGGAACCGGGCCGGTACCGGCTGGTGTACCGGAGGAGCCGGGGATCGAGCCGCATCACGGCAAATATTCCCGTCACCGTAGCCTACTTTGAGCGGCTCAAGTTCCAGGCCGCCATCACCTCGCCAAACCTGCCGGTTTACGCGGGGGAAGACCTCAACCTGAGCCTCAAGGCCGGCTACCTTTCCGGGGGAAGCCTTTCCGGAGCCTCTTACGAGGAAGCCTGGTACCGGGAACTAGCCCGGTTCAGGCCGAACACGGCGGAAACCAGGGGATTCAGCTTCGGCCCCCGGAACGCCTACGACGCCAAGCGCCACATCGCCTCAAACGAGGGAGCCCTGAGCGCCGACGGAAGCGCCGGGCTTACCCAGAAAACCATTGACGCTCCCATTACCGGCGCGCCCTACACGTATGCGGTGGAAGCCAGGGTCACCGACATCAGTAACCAGATGATCGCCGCTTACGCTGCGGTAACGGTACATCCCGCCCGGTTCTACATCGGCGTAGCTCCACAGCGGAACCGGGGCTTTGCCCGGTTGGGGGAGGAATGTACCTTCAACTACCTCGCCGTTACCCCCAATGGGCAGCGGATTACCGGTTCCGGAAACTCGCTCTTCCTTGCCGCCGGGGAAGACGCCGGGAAGATGACCGTGGAGCTTATTCGGGAAGACTGGCGGCGGGTACAACAGCAAGGAGCGGGTGGGTACATCTACGATGAATACATCTCCGAAAAGGTGACGGACGCCGTTCAAAAGATCCCGCTGGGCGCTGGCGGTATTACCGGCGGCAGTTTCAAGGTGAAGCCCTCCCGGGCGGGCTACCATATCCTACGCCTCAGTTCCGCCGACCGGGAGGGGAAGCAAGTCCTCACCGAGTACGGCTTCTACGTTACCGGGGGCAGGGGCGGCTACTGGAACATGAATGACGCCCAGGAACTCCGCCTCGCGCCGGATCAAGAGCTCTACAACCCCGGCGACAAGGCCCAGATCCTCCTCCAGAGCCCGCTGCCTTCGGGCTGGTATCTTATCACCGTGGAGCGGGAGGGAATCTTCACCGAAGAGGTACGGTATTTTGAGGATTCCACCACGATCTTTGAGGTACCGGTGGCGCAAAATTTTGTGCCCGTGGTCTATGTGTCCGTTTCTTCCTATTCGGTACGTTCCGGCCCGCCAACCCACCGCTACGGCAGCCCCGACCTGGACAAGCCCAAGGGCTACTTCGGGGTTACCCGCCTCTTGGTGAACAAACGGGCGCGGGCTTTTTCGGTGAAGGTGGAGAGCGACAAGAAGACCTACCGTCCCGGCGAAGAGGTAACGGTGACCCTGACGGCGGAACGGGACGGGCGGCCTTTGCCCAACGCGGAACTGACCCTCATGGCGGTAGACCGGGGGGTGATTGACCTCATCAACTACCACGTGCCTGACCCCATCGCCTACTTCTACGACGAGTCCCGGTTCCCCCTGTCGGTCTACGGGGGCGATTCCCGCGCCGCCCTGATGGATCCCGTGACCTACAGCGTGAAGAACCTGGCGGGCGGCGACGCTCAGGGGGAGAGCAAGCTGGAGGAGCGGAAGGACTTTAACCCCACGGCGGTTTTTGAGCCCATGCTGATTACCGGCGCTGACGGCAAGGCGCGGCATACCTTCAAGCTGCCGGACAACCTCACCACCTACCGTGTGACGGTCTTCGGGGTGCGGGGGGAGCTGTTCTCCCTCAAGGAGACGGAGCTGGCCGCCCAGAACCGGATCAACATCCGGGAAGCGCTGCCCCGGCGGCTCCGGGAGCGGGACACCGCCGAGGCGGGGGTACTGATCACCAATCTGGATTCGGCGGCCCGCCGGGTTACCGTGGCCTTGGCGGTAGGGGAGCCCCGGCAAGAGGTCAACAACGCATCGGGAAAGATCAAGCGGCAGGGGGCGGCCTTTGTAGACGGCCCGGCGGAGCATACGATAACGGTAAAGCCCGGAGAAAACGGGGTAATCTACTTCGATGTAGCCGCCGTGAAGGAAGGGACGGTGAGCCTCAACTTTACGGTGACATCGGACATCCTCAATGAGCGGCTGGTACAGGAATTGATCATCGAAAAGCCCTACGTGAAGGAAACCGTTGCCACGCTGGGGATGGTGACCGCCGGCAGCGGGGCAACGGAAGCGGTGGCGATCCCCTCTTTTGCCGATAACGGGACGGGGAGTCTTACGGTGAGCTTGGACGCGACCAGGCTGAGCCTCCTTACCGAGGCGGTGGACTACCTGTTTCGCTACCCGTACGGGTGCCTGGAACAGCGGAGTTCCGCGACTCTGCCCCTGGTGATCTTCGGCGAATACCTGGATGTTTTCGGCCTCAAGCATGAGGTGGCTGATCCAAAAGCGGTGGTAGCGGCGGAACTCAAGGACTGGGCCCGGCTTCAGCGGCCTGACGGGGGATTTCCCTACTGGCCCAGCGGCGTTGTTTCGGATATTTCCGTGAGTATCAGGATCGCCCACATTTATCAGCTTGCCAAAACAAAGGATATACCTTTGCCGGCGAATTTTAATGAAGACGCGCTGGTTGACTACCTGAACGGAGCCTCCCAGCGGATGCAGAACAACAGCCAGGACTACCCGGAGCGCAGCTACCTTCAGGCCTACCTGCTCTACGTTCTCTCCCTGCTAGGCCGCCCTGTAGATGCATCGCGGCTGGCGGAGATCCTGCGCCGCCGGGATGTAGACCCTTCGGTGCTGGCCTTTGCGGGCATGGCCTACCGGAATCTGAACCGCCGGACCGAGGCGGCGGCCACGGCGGAACGGCTGCGGAACCTTCTGCGTCCCACCGTCCGGGGGGTGGAGCTCACGAATCCGGTGAACGTTTCCGGGTACGGCTATTATGGCGGTATAGGAGAGCAGCTTGCCTTGACGCTGGAATTCTTTGCCCGGCAGTTTCCCGGCGATATGATCAATACCCGGCTCCTCTTCTCTCTGCTGGAGCAGAAGCGGGCCGCCGGTTATTGGTCTAACACGGCGGTTACGATGCGGGCGCTTTTCGCAGTGGACGCCCTGATCCGGGCGGAGAACGTGGCCGCCACGGATGTAACCGGAACCGTTACCCTGGGGGGCGTTGAGCTTTTAAGCGGCGCGTTCAAGGGACTTGCCGCCAAGAGCGTGAGCAAGGGATACGATTTTAAGGAAGCGCCGCTTGCGGCTCTGAGCCGAGACCTCATGCTCCCCCTCTCCATTGCCCGCCAAGGCGCGGGGAACCTCTACTACACCGCCGCCCTGACGTACGCGATTCCCCCGGAACTCCAGAATTTCCGGGACGAGGGGCTGGGGATCTTCGTCTCCCTCAGCGACGTGGCCACCGGGGAACCGGTATCGGGCGCCGCACTGGTAAGCGGCAAGACCTACCGGGCCACGGCGCGCCTCTCTTCGGGCCGGGATAGAACCTACGTGGCCCTCCGCATACCCATCCCCTCGGGCGCGGAGATACTGGACGCCGCTTTTGCTACCACCGCCAGCTACGGCGAGCGGGACGAGGGCAGGGGCTCTGGGCGGGCGGTGAGCCACCAAGTTATCCTGGATAACGAGGTACAGTACTTCTGGGATCGTTTTCCGAAGGGGGAGGCTGCGGTGAGTTTTCTCTTCCGCACAGGCCGCCGGGGCGTCTACCCCACGCCGCCGGTTCAAGCGGAATGTATGTACGAACCGGAAATCTTTGGCCGCGGTCAGGGACTTTTATATACGATTGAGTAAAAGGCTCGTCTATTTGACACACGCGCCTTTTTTTTATATAGTGTCTGTCTATAATGTAGACACATTATAGATCGTACCGAAGGTACGCGACTACCTTAAAACCGCGTTTTAAGCGGAAGCTGTTCAGAAACGGAGGTTTCAGAACAGCTCTAGTAATTCTGAAACAGGTATTTTTACGATGGGTACAGACGATTTAAAGCGGCAGATAAAAGAATTGATCATCAGTTCTTTGGAACTGGAAGATATAACGCCGGAAAACATTGCCGATTCGGAGCCGATTTTTGGCGCCGGGCTGGGATTAGATTCAATCGATGCTTTAGAACTGGGCGTAGCCCTTAAAAAGAAATTCGGCGTAAAGTTTTCCGCCGATAGCGCGGATAATAAGAAACATTTTGCGTCGGTGGATGCCTTGGCGGCGTATATATCCGCCGAAGCGGCAAGCGTTGAAGTTGCGGGAGTTTAGATGTATGAGCCGGGATTTAGTGTACGAGAAGCTCAAGGAAATCCTTACCAAAGAATTTGAGATCGCTCCGGATGCGGTAAAGCCGGACGCCCTTCTCATGGAAGAGTTGGATTTGGATTCTATCGATGCGGTGGATCTGATCGTCCAAATGAAACAGTTCACGACCGAAAAGATAGATCCCGCCCTTTTCAAAAATGTCAAAACCGTACAGGATGTGGTGGATGTACTCTTTCCGCTGGTGGAGAAGGTTTCCTAAGGGTATGATACCCCGCATCCTTTGGTACGCGCTGGCGGCGCTGTACCCACTGGGCATTTTTTTCTTCCTTGTCATTCTTAAACTGCCCATACGGGTTATCACCCTGTTCCCCCTGATCATGGGGGCGGGGTATTTTTTAGCGGCCACCTCGAAAAAAAAAAAGGGAACTCCCCGGCGCGATCCGGCGCGGCTTTTACTGAGTTCCGCCCTTTTTCTGGGTCTGGGGCTCCTCTGCTTTATCACCAACTCGGCGCTGTTCCTTAAACTCTACCCGGTATTGGTGAACGCCGTCTTATTAGGAGTTTTTGCGAGTACCTTTGTTTCCCCGCCGGTTATGATCTTTCGGCTGGCGGTTTTGACCGATAAAAGCATCCGGGGCTCCCTTGCGGAGCGGCGGATCGAAGATTATTGCCGGAAGGTCACCCTTGTCTGGTGCGCTTTCTTCGTGATCAACGGCGGCATCGCGGCCTTTACGGTTTTTTCTGGCTCCGACGGCCTGTGGTCTCTCTATAACGGCGGAATTTCTTATATGCTGATAGGCAGTCTTTTTGGGGGGGAGTTGATAGTACGCAAAATGACCGCTCGACGTATGCCCCAGGCCGCGCCGCTTTCGCGGTTTAAACCTTCTTCCCGATCCCCGGACACCATACTCTGCTATGATCGCGTTTTTTCCGCCGGGGGGTATAAAACCTGGGGGGATTTTCTCCGGGAAACCGCCGTTTTACGGAAGGCCATCGCCGGGGATAGCCGGGAGCGGTGGATACTCTACAGCGAGGATCACTGGTTTTTCCTGATTGGACTGGCCGCTCTGCTCCAGCGCGGGAAACAGGTTCTGTTAACGGCGAACATTACCGAAGAATACCTGGGGGAGATCCGCTCCCCGGAAACGGGCATGATCGCCGATCGAGAGATACCGGGGGCGCTGCATATTCAAGCGATCCTTGCCGAAGGGGAGGGGCTCCCGGCGGACGAGGATCCTCCCGCGATCAAGGCGGAGGAAACGGTCATCATCCTGTACACATCGGGAACCACGGGTAGACCTAAGGCGGTACGCCAGCGGCTTACGGAGCTTGAGGCGGATAACGCCTTTGTCCTTTCCCGGTGGGGGGAAGAACTCCTTTCCCGGCGGCTCTGTTCAACGGTGAGTCCTCTTCATATTTACGGCCTTCTCTTCTCGGTGCTGCTGCCCTTTACGGCGGCGATCCCCTTTCGCCGAAGCCGGATCCAGTATCCCGAAGCGTTTGAGGAACTCGTTGATGATTCCTACACGATCATCACCGTACCCGCCTTTCTCAAGCGGTCGGTGGAGATCGAGGCCGCCGGGGATTTGAGGCTCCGCGCCCCTCGAATATTCTGTTCCGGCGGGGTGTTGGAGCGGGAAACGGCGGAACAGACCGAACGTATCTTTGGGTTCTGGCCGGTGGAGATCTACGGGAGTACTGAAACCGGCGGCATCGCCTGGCGGGAGTCCCGGGATGGCCCGGAGTGGACGCCCTTCGGCAATGCCCGCGTTCGGCTGAACGATGAAGGCTGCCTGGCGGTCAACTCGCCCTCTATCCGAGACCCGGCGGGCTTTGTCACCGGGGATCTGGCGGAAATTCTGAACGATGGCCGGTTCTTGCTCAAGGGCCGCGCCGATTCCATCGTTAAAATCGAGGAAAAACGGATCTCCCTGCCCGAAGTGGAAGAACGGCTCCTGGCATCGGGGTTGGTTGCCGAAGCCTGCGCCGTAGCCCTAAAGGACAAGCGGCAGTATCTGGCCGTCGCGCTGGCGCTGAACGAGGCCGGGCGGGAACGGTTCCGGGGCGTGGAGAAGTTCGAGATCAACCGGTACTTTCGGGAATACCTGGGACGCTTTTTTGAGGCGGTGGTGATCCCCCGGCGCTGGCGTTACCTGGAAAAGCTCCCGGCGGACAGCCAGGGCAAGAAAAAACGGCTTGAGATACAGGCCCTTTTTACGCCGCCGCTGATCCATGGGGTGTACCTGCTGGGGCCGCTCCAAGAACAGGATGGCGCGGTACGGATGGAGCTTTTCGTGCCCGGCTCCAGCGATTATTTTGACGATCATTTCCCGGAATTCAAGCTGCTCCCGGCGGTGGCCCAGGTTGAGCTGGCCCTCCGGCTGGCCGCGTGGCATTACGGCACGGATCTCTATGCGGCCTCTTCCCGGCGGCTGAAATTTTCCAGCCCGGTGCGGCCCGATTCCCGGCTGGTTCTGGAGTTGAGTTACCGGCGTGAAATGAGCCGGCTTTCCTTTACCTTTGGGGACGGCGGGGAAAAGGTCTACTCTTCCGGCGTGCTGATCCTGGGAACCTCATGATGAAGCCGGGCTACCTGATCCCTGTGTACAACCACGGCGCTACCGCCGGCGCGGTGGTGGAAGGGCTTCTGGCCCGGCGGGATCTGCCGCTCATCTTAGTGGACGATGGCAGCGACCACGAAACCAAAAGGCGTCTTGCGGAAATCATCGCCGCTCACCCCCAGGCGGTACTGGTGACCCTGGAAAAAAACAGCGGCAAGGGGGCGGCGATTGCCGCCGGCGTTAACTGCGCCCGCGAACTGGGCCTGAGCCACGTGCTCCAGGTTGACGCCGACGGCCAGCATGACCTGGAGCGGGCGGATTTTTTTCTGGATCAGGCGGCCCGGTATCCAGAGGCGCTGATCTGCGGGACGCCGGTCTTTGACGAATCAGCCCCGGCGAGCCGGAAGAACGGGCGGAAGGTCGCCAATGTCTGGGCCCGGATCGTCACTCTTTCGCCGGATATTTCAGACGCCCTCTGCGGTTTCAGGGTCTACCCGGTAGATCCCCTCTGGCGGCTCTTCCGCAGCCACTCGCTTGACTGGCGGATGGGGTTCGATGCGGAGGTTCTGGTGCGCCTCTTCTGGCAGGGCATCCCCTTCCTGTTTTTCCCGGTGAGGGTGATCTACCCGCCGGGGGGGATCTCCCACTTCCACGTGATCCGGGACAACGCCCGCATCTCCTGGGTCTACTGCCGGCTCTTTTTCGGGATGCTCCTCCGTTTCCCGGTTCTGCTGGCCCGCCGGTTCCGGCGGGGGCGTTCCGCATGAACGGCGCGGAAGCGCGGCCCCTCCACTGGTCGGAACGCCGGGAAGCGGCCCTGGGTTACTGGCAGCTCAAGCTGCTCCTCGTCCTTTTTCATCTGATTCCGGTTTTTCTGATGAAGCTCCTTGCCTTTCCCGTGGGGTTCTGTTACTGGCTCTTCGCCGCCGCTGCCCGGCGGGATTCCCGGCGTTTTTTGCGCCGGGTTGCAACCCAGGTTGACGCAACCCAGGTTGACTCAACCCAGGTTGACTCAACCCAGGCTGCGAGTAAGGGTTCCCTCAGTTCGGTGAGGCATTTCCAGGCGTTCTCCATCACCTTAATCGAGAAGATCGAGGTATGGGGAGGCAAGGTGCCCTTTGACCGGATCCATTTCCAGGGGGACGACATCGGGGAATTGATCGCGGCCCTGGAACGGGGCGAGGGGGCGCTCCTTATCTGCTCACACCTGGGCAACACGGAACTTTTGCGGGGTCTGGCGGGGTTCAACCGTACCGGCGTGAGGCGGGAAGTTCCGGTAACGTCCATCACCGATCTGCGGGTGAACGCCCATTTTAGCCGGATGCTCCGGGAACTCAACCCCGGCTCGACCCTCAGGGTCATCAACGCCGCCGAGATCGGGCCGGATACGATCATCCTGCTGCAGGAACGGATCGCCCGGGGAGAACTGGTGGTGATCGCCGGAGACCGAACTTCGGAGCATACCCGGGATCGCTGTTTCTTCTTCCCCTTCCTCGGCGATCCGGCTCCCTTCGGCTACGGGGCTTTTCTCCTGGCGGCTCTGCTTAAGGCTCCGGTGTACTTTGTCTTTGCCCTGCGCCGAGGGGATCTTTCCCTTACGCCGGACTATGAGATGCACGTCCACAAGAGCCCTCTCTCCTTTAACTGCCCCCGGAAGGAGCGGGAGGAGCGTATCCGGGAGTTGGCCCGGAGCTTCGCGGCCCGGCTTGAAGAATACTGTAAAGAGCGTCCGTATCAATGGTATAATTTTTTTGATTTTTGGGCGCCGCCTGAACCCGGTAAAAAGGAGCGAGTCTGATGGAAAGCCATAACCTGAGTGTCGAGATAGAATTCGCCGTGGAATTTTACGATGTGGACTCCATGGACGTGGTATGGCACGGCAACTACGTTAAGTACTTTGAAAAGGCCCGCTGCGCCCTGCTTGACCGCATCGGCTACGGCTACCGGGAGATGAAGGAATCGGGCTACGCCTTCCCGGTGACGGGAATTTCGGTAAAGTACGTCCGGCCCCTCATGTTCGGGGATCGGGTGCGGGCAAAAGCTATTCTGGTGGAATACGAAAACTGTCTGCGGATAACCTACGAGCTCTACAACGCGAAGACCGGCGTTCTGACCACCAAGGGACGGAGCACCCAAATGGCCTACCATATTGCTGGGGCGGAGTCCTGTTTTGTCTGCCCCCCGGTTTTTACCGGCAAGGTGGAAGCCCTACTACAGACTGGTCTGTTACAGACTGGTCTGTTGCAGACTGGTCTGTTGCAGACTGGTCTGCCGGGGGAACGATGAGGGGCCGCCTTTTTGTCTGGGCCTTGGCGCTGGGCTTCATGAGCGTGCCGGCCCCGCTCCAGGCCCAGACGCCGGATGCGGTGTTCCAGCATCCCCTGTCCGCTGCGGCTCTTCCCCGTTTTCACGAGGTCTGCGGCGTCCTGTCGTCCCATCCGCTTATCAAGGGGAGCTTCACCCAGCGGAAAACCATCAAACGGCTGGATCGCTCCCTGGATTCGTCGGGGAACTTTATCATCGACTCCCGGCGGGGCATGGTATGGGAAACCCTAAAACCCTACCCCTCCACCATGGCGGTGGGCCGGGATTACCTCGTCCAGTCCAGTCCGGGGCGGCCCAAAACCACCCTGAGCGCTGCGGGGAACGAGGTCTTCCTCCGCCTCGCCTCGGTTATCAGCGCCGTGTTTTCCGGCAACGCCCAGCTTCTGCTGGATAACTTCGGCGACTTCTTTGTTGATTCGGGGGGAGGCTGGACGCTGGGGTTGATCCCTTCGGAAAACGCGGTTCGATCTTTCGCGGAACGGATCATTTTGGAGGGGGATACGGTTATCCGGCGCATCACCCTGTTTGAACAAAACGGCGATACCATTCGCTACGAACTTTCCGGCCATGTTTTTCCGGAAGCCTTGAGTCCCGATGAAGCGGCCTTTTTTTCCCCGGATTAAGCCCGGCCCCCGGCTTTGGCTGCTTGTCCACGGGGGAATCGCCGCCGCGTTCCTCCTTTCGCTTATCCTGATAGGGCCGGTGCGGATCAACACCGATCTCTTCGACCTGCTCCCCGCTTCCCACGGTTCCAAACCGGCGGCGGCGGCGGATCGGGTTCTGGGGGCCAGAACGGGCCGGGGGGTCTATATCCTCTGCGGCGGCGATGATTTTTCCCAAGCCCGTGAGGGCGCCCTGGCGCTGTACCGGGCGCTGGAGCCTTCCGCTGCCTTTGAGTCCCTGACCCTTTTTGTCGATGATGCGGTGACAGCCTCGTTTTCCGCCTTCCTCCACGAGTACCGCTACGCCCTTTTGGACGATGAAACGAGGGAACTTCTGGAAAGCGGCCGGGGGGAAGCGCTCGCCGGGGAGGCCCTGGCGGAAACCTACGGAGCCTTTACCTTTACCAGTCTCGACCGCCTTGAGACGGATCCTTTCCTCCTGGCCGGCAGGGAGACCCGGCGTTTCCTGCAAACCGCCCTTTTGTCCAGCGGCTCCCTCTCTCCCCGTGAGGATGTGCTGGCGGCCCGGCAGGGGGAGCGCTGGTACGTGCTGATCCAGGGCGACCTCTCCCCGGCGGCCTCGGCGCTGACCAACCGCTCCAGCGGGGTAGGGCTGATCTACGCCCAGGCGGAGGCAATCGCCGCCCGGCTTCCTGGACTTGACTTTGTGTATTCGGGAGTTCCCTTCCACAGTTACGCCAGCTCCTCCAGCGCCCAGCGGGAAATTTCCCTTATCAGTACGATAAGTCTGGTCATGGTTCTGGGCCTGTTTTTGCTCATCTTCCGCTCTCCCCTGCCTGTGGCGGCGTCCCTGGGGGCCATCGGCGTATCCATCGCCCTGGCCCTGGGATCGACGCTGCTCTTTTTCCGGGAGATCCACGCGCTGACCTTCGTGTTCGGCGCCACCCTTATCGGCATAAGCGTGGACTACTCGGTGCATTTCTTCGTGCATCGCCTGCGGGGAGGGCTTACGTGTCCGGAGATCCTTGACCGGATCCGCCGGGGCCTTGCCATGAGCCTCCTCTCTTCGGAAATCTGCTTCGCCGTTATGCTCTTGGCCCCCTTCGCCATCCTCCGGCAGTTCGCCGTCTTTTCCATGGCCGGCCTTTTGAGTTCCTGGCTTTCGGTGGTTTGTCTTTATGCTCGATTGGGGAGTGGGGGAAGAACGCTCCCCCCTCCTCCTCCTCACGCTCCGCTCCCTATTCCCCGCATCCTGCTCCCCGTTTTGATAGCGCTGGGGTTGATCGTCCTTTTTGTCAACCGGGATCGGGTACGGGTAGAAAATAACATCACCGGGCTCTATACGATGCCGGAGAACCTGCGGGAGTCCGAGCGGATAGCCGCGTCGGTACTGAACCACGGGGCATCGCCCTGGTACTTTATCGTCCGGGGGGACAGCCCGGAGGAGGTTCTGCAGCACGAGGAAGCGCTCCGCGCCGCCCTGGACGGGGAAGTTCGCCGGGGAAACCTGGGGGCCTACCTGGCTTCGTCCCTGTTTATTCCCTCCCTGAAGACCCAGGAGCGGAACTACGAGGCGGCGGCGGCCCTGCTGCCCCTGGCGGAAGCCCAATTCGCCGCCCTAGGCCTGGGGCCGGAAAGCGCCGCCCTGTTCCGCGAGGACTACCGGGCCGCCGGGGAAAAACGCCTTGTTCCCGGCGGCGATGCGCCCCCCCTTATCGAGACCCTCTCCCGGAAAATTTGGATAGGGGAAGTAAAGGGAACCTATTTTTCCTGCGTCTTGCCCCTGCGCGCCGGGGACGAGGAACCTTTCAAGCGGCTTGCCGCCGACCAGGGTTCGGTTTATTTTGTGAATAAGGTGCGGGACATCGGGGAGGAGCTTGATTCTTTAACGAGGATTATGCTGCTGCTTTTCGCCGCTTCTTGGCTGGTAATCGCCGGAGTGGTTCGTTTTACGTATTCCTGGCGGGATACCGCCCGGATTTGCGCGGCGCCCGTCCTGCCGGTGCTGGCGGTAACCGCAACGCTGGCCGCCGCAGACATCCCTCTGGGCTTCTTTTCTCTCACCGGCCTGGCGCTGGTCTTTGGTCTGGGGCTGGACTATATGTTTTACCTGATTGAGGGCGCTCCTCCGGATCGGCGTCCGGCGGCGCTGGCCGTCCTCCTCTCCTTCGCCACTACGGCCCTCTCCTTCGGCGCGCTGGCCTTGAGCAGCTTTGCGCCGGTTCACCTCTTTGGCCTTACGGTTTTTGTGGGGCTGACCGCAGCCTTTCTCTTTGCGATGCTCATGAGCGGCTGACGGAACCCTTTGTTTTTTTCCGCATACATTGACATCTACGCTTGATCCTTTTCGTATAAAATCATATATTACAACTATGAATCGAAACAAAGAACAACAGAGACTGTTGCAGCAGACTCTGCAGGCCGGTAACATTTCCGGCGCAATTTCCGCGGGGGGGGCCCGGCCCCCGCGGGGCGGGGGGGGCGCGCGCGCGGGGGGGGGGGGGGGGGGCGCGGGGGCC
>JAIRPG010000019.1 GCA_031257105.1 Treponema sp. | reverse complement strand
ACGGCGGCGATTGACCCCATCGAGGAGACCCGGGTTTACCGCCAGTTCGCCGCCATCGCCCGGGAGATCACCGCGGTGATCGTGACCCACCGGCTGGGTTCCGCCCGGATCGCGGACCGGATCCTGGTGATGGACGAAGGCCGCATCGTGGAATCCGGCGGCCACGAGGAGCTTGTCCGGCGCGGCGGCAAATACGCCCAAATGTGGGCTGCCCAGGCGAAGTATTATTAGAGGAGGTAAAGATGGCGGACGTTAGTTACGCTTTTAGTCCCTGTTCGGTGGGTATGTCCCGCCGTTCTCTTTTAGCAAGGAACAACCGGGGTGTACTGTACTTTTTTTACCAAGAAGGGCAGGTGCGCGTACCCTTAAGTGTTTCAGATACCGACGTATTGACCTTATTTAAAGAGAGCGGAACCGGTTTTTGGGATGCCGAAAATCATCAGTTTGTTATGCCGTCAGGCATTGTCGCCAAGGCGATTATCAGCCATTTGTTTTACGCCTTTGTCCAAGTCTATGTGGAAGAGAGCGGCGAAAAGGCGGAAATTACAAAGGTCATTTGCAGAGCCCCCTGGCAGGATGAGGCGGCTTCAGCTGCGGCATTAGCTGTGGTTTCAGCCGCGGCTGAAGCCGTGGTTCCGGCTGCGACACATAACGTTTTTTTTAGTGATAAATGGCTTACGAAATTGACAAACGAAATGGCGGCAAGAAAATACAGTTGGGAAACCAGGAAAATTTATCTACGCTATAATAGAGCGCTCTGCGCTTACGCGAAAAAAGAACCGCCTGAAATCGGCCCGGACGATGTTACCTCATTCCTGGCGGATATGAACATACGATGCGGCGCACCGGCGTCAACCATGAATCTGGCGTTAAGCTCCCTCAAATTCTTCTATCGGCAGCTATTAGGGCGCGATATTGTTACCGATCAGCGCCGTCCCGCGCAAGATAAACAGCTTCCCTCGGTGCTTGCCCAACCGGAAATAAAAAAATTGCTCGATACGGTGAAAAATCCCAAGCATCTGCTTATCCTCATGCTGGTATACGGCGGCGGACTGCGGGTGAGCGAAGTGGTCAAACTGCGGCGCGAAGATATTGACTTTGAACGCAAGACAATGTTCCTCCGCGCCGCCAAGGGCCGTAAAGACAGATATGTCATGCTGCCGGAAATGGCCGCCGCCGCTCTGCGGAGCTATCTAAAAAACAAGGAAGACGGATGGCTTTTCCCCGGTCAGCCGGCGTGCAACCATCTTTCTATTCGCGCCGCTGAAAAGATATTTGACCACGCGATAACAAAGGCGGGCGTAACGAAAAATCTGTCAATCCACAGCCTGCGCCATTCATTCGCTACGCACCTTTTGGAAGGCGGCACGGATTTACGGTACATTCAAAAGCTATTAGGACATACATCGGTTCGCACCACGGAACGTTACGCCCATGTATCCGCCAGAAAAGTGCTCCGTATCGTCAGCCCGCTTGACGCGCTAAGCGGGCTCTGATATTCGCCCGCTCCGGGTTAGGATTGTCTATCTGGAATGATCCATACCCGCTCCGTCAAAGCGCCATTCGCCCGTTCGGTATACGTTCCCCCGTATTCTTTCCCCGCCGGGGAAGCAAGGAAGGCCGTAAAGGACGAAGGGACGGCGCAGGTGAAACGGATCGTACCGCTCTCTCTTTTCCAGCCGCAAGAAAATTTCCCCGCGTCTGTTTCGGTGTACGCTTCCGCATGGGAGAGCGGGGCGGGAAAGTCCGGGGTGAACACGATAACGGCCTTGCGGAAGTCCGGCTTCCCCAGGCCCGCGATATAACGGAAGAACCAGCGGCACACATCGCTGAACATGTGGTGGTTGTCCGAGAGGCCGCGGTGCCAGGTTTCGGCCATAGTCGTCGCGCCCGTATCGATCCAGTGGCGGTAGCTGGGGCCGCCTTCCCGGAGGATCATGTCCAGGGCAAGCTGCCCCCGGCCCCGGCGGGAGAGGGCCTCGAAAACATACTTGGCCCCCAGAATACCGAAGTCCAGGCGGCGGTCGTTTTTTTCCACCAGCGCGGCCAGGTGTTCCGCGGCCTTGTCCGCCAGGGGGCCTTCCACCAGGCCCAGGCAGAGAGCCATGCCCTGGCCGGTCTGGCAGTTCCCGGTGATCTCCCCGGAGGCGTTCACGAAATGCCGGTTGAAAGACGCTTTTATGTCCGCCGCGAGGGTTTCAAAAGAGATGCGGTCGGCCTTTTTCCCCGCAAGCTCCGAGGCCAGGGCCGCGATGCCGGCGAGCTTAAAATAGGTCGCCGTGTCGCTGACCCGGGTGGGCAGGAGATGCCCGTCCGCGCCGCCTATGGGCGGGCACCAGTCCCCCAGGCCGAAGTCCTGGACGTAATCCTCCGCCATGGAAGCGCCGTATTCCATATACCGGTTCATGGCCTCCCGGTTTTCCAGGAGCAGCGAGGGATCGCCGTAACAGACGTAGACCGCCAGGGGCAGCTCAAAGAGGGCGCTGTCCCAGACCGGGCCGGAACCCCAGTTGAACCCCCAGCCCCCGGTGGGAATGATCCCCGGCAATTGTCCCGAAGGCCGCTGGGAACTCCGCATGTCCGCGAGCCAGCGGCGGAACATCTCCCGCATATCCATGTTGAGGCACATCTGTTCGGCGGAAACGGCGATGTCCCCGGTCCAGCCGTTCTTTTCCCGGTGGGGACAGTCGGTGGGCACGTTGACCAGGTTGGACCGGCTCGCCTGCTGGCCTATTTCGTTGATCCGGTTCACGTAGTCATCGGAAGAACTAAAATTGCCGATACGTTTTACATTCGTGTAGAGCGCCGCCGCCCGCAGCTTGATCTCCGCAAGCTCCCCCTCTTCCACCGCGAGCTCGACATAGCGGAACCCGTGGTAGCAAAAGTGGGGCCTCCCGTCCTTTACCGGGTGGGCTTCGTCCAGGATGTACTCGTCGGTCTGAAAACGGCCCCCCTCGGCAAAACGGCTGCTGTCGGAGGTATCAAGGCCGCCGTCCTTCCCCAGGGATTCGCCGTAACGCAGGGTAAAGCGGGCCCGCTTTACCCCGGCCTTGGCCACCGCGTCCACCCGGACCCAGCCCGCCATATTCTTGCCGAAGTCGTAGAGGGTCTTCCCCTTTCCCAGGTCCCTTTTCGTCACCGCTTCGAGAACCTCCTGTTCCTTTACATGGGGTTCTGGAAAGGGGACCAGGAGGCCGCCGGGCCCTCTGACCACCTCCGCAGGTTTTGTTTCGGACGCTTCAAACAAACCGCGGGTATAATCCTGGGTTTCGCCGCCGTAGAACATATTGTAAATGATATTGCTGGCCCCGGTCTCAAAGGAGCTGCCGCTGTGAATGGTCAGTTCCCCGCCGCCCCGCGTCACGATCTCCCCGTAGAGGGCCATCTTGGGCCTGCTCCTCCAGGGGGCTTTTTCCCAGTCCCAGGTTTTTAAGGGGCAGTTGTAGAGGCCGTTCCCCAGGATCACCGCCAGGGTGTTT
>JAIRPG010000127.1 GCA_031257105.1 Treponema sp. | reverse complement strand
CACGAAGTGTTAATGCCAACCTTTATGTAGAGCGGCGGCATCGCCGCTCTTGTACAACCGAACATTAACACGAAGTGTTAATGCCAACCTCTATGTAGAGCGGCGGCATCGCCGCTCTTGTACAACCGAACATTAACACGAAGTGTTAATGCCAACCTTTATGTAGAGCGGCGGCATCGCCGCTCTTGTACAACCGAACATTAACACGAAGTGTTAATGCCAACCTCTTTGATTTGTTTCGCCCAGCGCCGGAGTTCCCAAGCCGCCCATTGAACGCCAAGGAGCCGCAGCCGCTCATGGACGTAGAGTTCATCGTCCAATACCGTCTCCGCGATGATAAGTTGAATCATCGGATCGCACATATCATGGGGGAGTTCCATGATCCAGCGGGAAAGCGGCGCTCCCTGGGCTTCCTGGATATAGGATGAAACCGCAGCGGGCAGGGACTTGGCCTGACGGCTGCTTTCCGCCAGGGCGGGCTTTCGCCGCAAATTCCTCCAGCCGCCGTTAATGGAACCGAAGAACTCCACGGCGGATTCGGCTTCATCAATTGCCAGCGCCGCGATGAGGGATTTATTTTCCAAAAACCGAACCAGAAGGTGATAAAACGGCGTCTGGATGTCCAGGATACTCGCTATGGCCAACGCCACCTCGTCCTGAAGATAGGGCGGCGGATTGGCCGTTTTGATTATATCCAGCAGTACCGGCAGGGACTTGGCGGAACGATAGATGCCGAACGCCTCAACTCCCCGGATCTTGAGGCGGGGATTCCCGGTTTTGACGATGATTTCTTCCACTTGTTGTAGAAACGCATTATCCTTCATCCGGGCTAGGGCAACGATAGCTTCCCCGGCAAGCATGTAGTCGTCGGAAGCCGCTAATTCCCGCAGCAACGGAATGGCGGACGTTACCTGGTGGTTCCCCAGGATCCGGGCGGATATGTAGGCGGTCGTATAGGGATTATTAATAGCGTCCGACATGAGGGCGCTTTCGGCGTCTTGGCTCAAGGTCTTTAAGGCTTCCATGGCGCGCAGCGATTCAAGCCGGATAGCGAGCCGCGGCGACTTTGCCCGTTCCAGAAGCCCTCCCAGGGAAAGCTGGGAAGGGGTCTCGTGAAGCGCCCCCAAGAGCGCTTCCTCCTCTTCGGCGCCTTTGGAACGGTTCAGCTTGTCCAGAAGCGTGATAGCCTTGAGATCCCGAACCGAGAACATCACCTCCAACGCTCCCCTAAAGGGCAGGGAACCTAACGGCACGAGTCGCCGTTGTAAAATGAGTACCACAATGGCGATCAAGATAAGCAAAACGTAGAGGAATTTAAAAGAAGCGAACAGAGAAACACCCAGCGCGGTAAACGTATCAAGGAAAAGCCCCGCCAGAAAAGAACCGCCGCCGCCCGCCACTGCGAAGACCAGAAAGTAGAGGATCCCCATATCCAGCATGTATTCCGCGGGGATCAGCGCCAGAAAGTACGTCTGGGCGATTCCCTCGGCGCCCAGAAACCCGAAATTGATCACAAAGAACAGGAAGGTGAGGTAAAGTACCGCAGTTGTAACATTTTCCACCCCGGAAGCGGGAAAAAACACGATGGGCGTCATTCCAGCGAGGCCTATCATGGTACACACAATGTAGATGGGCTTAACCCCGATACGGTCAACCAGGAATTTGATGAGGAGCCCTATCATCAATACCCCCAACCCCCCGAACACCGAATAGAGCGAGACCATGCCGTCACCCTGGTTGAAAACCTCCCGAGCGTACACCAGTATAAAGGCCCGGGCGATGCCTGAAATGAGGGCAACCATCACCAGGATGATGATAAAACGCCGGATTGGAGGCCGGGAAAAGGCTTCCCTAAAGATTCCGGAAAAATCTACGCGCCGCTCCCGTCCCAAACGTTCCGGTTCGGGAAGTTTGAGTATCAAGATTCCGCTCACAATCCCCCCGACGATTCCCATGGCAAAGAGAAAGACGTAGAGGTAGAGCGGCGGTTCTCGTCCGAGGATCAGGGCGATGGTGAAACTGGAAAACATCCCTATCGCGCTGTTGATGATCTGTACCTGGGTCATATAGCTTCCCCGATTCGGCCCTCGGGCAAGCTGATCCAACACGGGGTTATTGGCGATCATCCCGATTCCCCGGGTGGCGTGAAAATTAAACACCCCCAGTAAGGTCAGCCCCAGCGCCGTATCCCTTCGGCCCATATTCGCCACGAAAGGGGCGAAGATCAGGGGGAGCATCCCCAACGCCCGTATAATCCAGGCGCTTCCATAGATCTTTATGATAGAAAGTTTTCCGGCAAGCAGTTTTCCCAGTGGTAAAAAGAAGAAAGATACATACGCGAGGGCATTTATGAGCCCGATGATCGTGGAAGACGCCTCCAGTCTCATCGCAAAGAGGATAATAATCGTTCCCACCAGGAACTGCCATGAAAAAGAATTAAAGACATTAAAAAGATTATACAGATCCCGGGCTTTTCCCAGGCGGTACGGCGATAACGGAACTGCCATATTATAGTAAGTAATACCTCTTTGAAGGGTAAAAGGCAAGGCGTAACGGAATGGAGCAGGATGACGGAATGGCGATTAATACTTGCATTGCAAAATAGATTGTGATACAATATAGATAATAGGCAAGCCGCCATGTTTTAAGAAGCATGGTAATCAACGCAGCCTTAGGAGGTATAATGTGATCACCCAGCTCAAAAAAGGGGTTCTGGAACTCTGTGTTCTTGCCCTCCTCAGTAAAGAGGAACGGTATGGATACGAATTGGTAACGCTGATCTCTGAGGAAATCGAGGTTACCGCCGGAACCATCTACCCGCTACTCAAGCGGATAAAAGAAGAGGGTTTTGTAGAAACCGAGACGAGGGATTCTCCCGGCGGCCCATCCCGGAAGTATTACCGGCTCACCGGTAAGGGAAGGCAAACCTTCGCCCAGAATGTCGATGAATGGAACTGCTTTTACATCAAAATCAACAAGATCATTGGAGGGAATGTATGACAAGGAACGAATTCATTGAAAAGCTGACGACTGCGTTATCCGTCCGTATGTCCGCCGATATGACCGCGGAATTAATCGAGGACTTCAACGCCCACTTTGACGAAGCTCTGAAAGCGGGAAAAAGCGAAGAAGCGGTCTGCGAATTTTTGGGCGACCCCGCCGAGATCGCCGTTCAATGTTTCGATATGGAACCGCCGGATGCCGAAAGGTACGTTGGACAAGATTCGGCGTACCAGGAGGCTGAACTCCGCCGGAACCTTTCTATCAAACTGAAATCATGGAACCTCCAGTGCGCCCCCTGGGACGGGGAGAAGTTCCGGATCGCTGTGATGATCGGGGAGAAAGCGATACCGGATCCGCGTGTCCGTATTGAGGAAAAGGAGAATGGCCTTTACATCACACAACTTCCGGACGATGATTTTCCCTGGATAAAACGGTTCTTCCTGAATGATGGACAGAGGACATTGAAGGTAGCTATTCCCCGGAGCTTTAAGGGGGAAATAGACGCATACACCGGCAGTGGAAACATCAACTTTTCCGAGTTGGCGTTAGAGGGAAAGCTCCACGCGCAAACCGGATCCGGCAATGTCTCTCTGGCCGGAGTTTCATCAGGGGAGACGTTCTCCTGCCATACCGGTTCGGGGAACATCCGGCTTAACGATTGTTCGGGCACGGGGGACTTCCACACCGGTTCCGGCAATATTACGGCATCGGGGCATCGGGGCACTATTGGCGCGAGAGCGGGTTCCGGGAACCTGCGCCTAGAAACCGATTCCCTCTCGGAGGAAACGAAATTCGAAACCGGCAGCGGCAACGTGCATATATCCGCCGCTTCCCTCTCAGCCGACCTCAAGCTCAGGAGCGGATCGGGGAACATCATCTTCGAAATCCGCGAATTACGGGGAAATATCACCGGGGATACCGGCAGCGGAAACATTCGGGGCGTTCTGAGCGCCGGAACCAAGGCCCGCTTTATTCTTCGTACCGCCATGTGGGGCTCGAAGGTCCATAATGACTTCGAAAATGACGATTTGCCGAATGATCTCCCCGTCGTAGAACTGAAAACCGGGGTCGGCAGCCTGCGGATAGAAAAAATACAGCCCTAGTACGCTATCGGACGGCTTAGCCCGTCCGATTTTTACAGAGCCTGCAGAGCCTCCTCTGGCGCTATTTTAACTGTTAACCCGTTCAACGTACTCGTTTGTTTCGGTATTTACCAGGATCTTTTCGTCTTGCTTGATAAAAAGAGGTACTCTGACGGTCAAGCCGGTTTCGGTAATTATCGGCTTGGTGGCCCCCGATACCGTATCGCCCTTTACGTAGTTCTCGCTTTCCGCCACGGTAAAGACGATTTTGTAGGGAATACGGATATCAATCACCTTTCCTTCCCAGATAGTAAGCTCGTAGACTTCCCCTTCCTTGAGGTAGTACTTCTTGTCTTCCATATCGGAGATAGGTACTTCGTACTGATCATAGGTCTCGTTGTCCATAAAGTGATAGTTGTCCTGATCGGTGTACTGGTACTGGCAGGCATGAGTATCCACCTGAGCGTCTTCCACCTCCTGCTGGGTGGGAATGGTCAATGTCTGCACCGTCCCGTCTTTGATGCTCTTCATTTTTACCCGGGCAATAGCAGTTCCCTTTCCCGGGTTGTGAAATTCCCGTTCAACCACTATGTAGGGCTGCCCTTTTTGGAGCAGGCAGCTTCCTTTAACAATGTCTCCGCCTCGTATCATGTATTCCTCACTCTTTATGTTTTATCCGGTGTTATACCGGAACGCAGTGACATCGTACCTCAAATGAGGCTTGGAGGGGAAGGCTGCCCCACGGTGCAGGGGTTCGGGGGCGGAGCCCCCGCTTACTCCGCCGCTTCCCGGTAGATCACCCGGAAGCCCGTCTGACTGCCCCATGTCTCGGCCACGGCGGCGTCTATCTTCTTGTTCATGTCTTCGGCCCGGTAGACCCAGCGTATCTGAAGCCACAAGAACGCAGGCCAGGAACCGTACGCTCCACCCGTGGATATATGGTTCTCCTTCTTCCCTTCCTGCCGGTAGTCGGTCAGCGC
>JAIRPG010000060.1 GCA_031257105.1 Treponema sp. | reverse complement strand
GTAGGCCGCCGCCGCGGCGCCGAACATCTCCCCAAGGCCGCCCCCTTCGCCGGAAATGACCAGCACCATCACCGCGGCCCCGGCGAACATGATGATCCCCTGGATAAAGTCGGTAACGGCGATGGCGAAGTAGCCCCCCAGGATAAGGTAGATCCCGGTGAAGGCGATCATGATGAGGAGGGCCAGGTCGTAGGGGATGCCGTAGACCTTTTCAAAGAGGTGCCCCAGGCCCTTGAACACGCCCGCGGAATAGGGGAGCAGAAAAAAGAAGATGATCGAGGCGGCCAGGGGTTTGAGGCGCTTCGCGCCGTACCGTTCCTGGAGGAACTCCGGCATGGTCATGGCGTCCAGGTTCTGGGTCATGCGCCGCGTACGACGGGCCAGGACGAGCCAGGCCGCTCCCGCGCCGATAACGGCGTTCCCCACGGCTATCCACAGAGCGTTGAGGCCGAACTGCCAGCCTTGTGTTCCCGCAAAGCCGATAAAGATAACCGCCGAAAAGTAGGAAGTTCCGTAGGCCGCCGCCGATATCCAGGGGCCCAGGGATCTGCCGCCGAGGAAGAAGTCTCCCAAGGTTTTCGTCTTCCGCATCCCCCAGACGCCGATGGCGGTCATCAAGGCCAAAAAGACCGCTAGAAAAATAACCCCGATACGTATCACAATTACTCCTTTGCTCCGCTCAAACCGTCGGGCGCGTAGTTCGCGGAGCCCGTTAAGAGTATATTAGAGTTGCTATGAGTAAGACTATACATGAGCGTACCGGAAACGATCCGGCGAGCGATCCCGTAAGCGCGGCGAAATCGTTTACCGCCCTGGGAGCGGCGCCGCGCTTTGTGGAACGGCTGGCGGCGCGGAATATAACCGTCCCAACGGCGGTTCAATCCCTGGTGATCCCCCGGCTTCTGGGGGGAGAAAATGTGTTCTTCCGCTCCGCAACCGGCACGGGGAAGACCTTTGCGTATCTTATCCCCCTATTCCAGCGCTTCATGGAACGCGCCGGGGAACCGGACGGCTTTTCGGACGGAAAATCGGGGCGCAATCCGGCGATGCTCTGCTGCGCCCCCACCTATGAACTCTGCGCCCAGATCCGGGGAGAGGCGGAATTCCTGCTGGAAGGCTCCGGTATCAGAACGGCGCTGCTCATCGGCCAGGCCAATACGGATCGCCAGATCGAAGAACTCAAGAAACGCCCCCAGGTGATCGTGGGAAACCCGGGCCGCATCCTTCAGCTTGCCCGTATGGGAAAGCTGAAGCTTGGGGATGTCCGGTTCCTCGTTCTGGACGAAGGGGATCGGCTTACGGCGGACGAAACGCTGGAAGAAACCCGGGCGGCTTTGAGCTTTCTGGTGAGCCGGGAGCGAAGGTTCCCCCGGCAGATCGCTTCATGCTCCGCCACCCTGCCTTCCAAAAACCGGGAACGGCTCCTCGCTTTGGCGGCGCCATTGGCAGCGCCGTTGGCGGACGCCGATAACGGCGGCGGCGTCATAATCCTGGAAAGCGAAGATCAGGAGATCCTTCGGGAATGGATACAGCATTGGGCCTTATTCAGCGAGAGCCGCCGGAAGATAAGCGCCCTTCGATCCTTTCTCGCCGCGGTACAACCACGGAAAGCCCTGATCTTTTTAGATCGGGGAGGACAGGTTGGAAACATCGTGTCCCAGCTCCAGTACCACGGGATAGGAACCGGCGGGCTCTACGGGGATATGGACAAGAAAGAGCGCAAGCGGGCGCTGGAAGACTTCCGCCGGGATCGAATCCGGGCGCTGGTAACCAGCGATCTCGCCGCCCGGGGCCTGGATATTCCCGAAATAAGCCACGTTATCGCCCTTGATACGCCCCATACCGGAGACGCCTATATCCACCGGGCGGGACGTACCGGCAGAGCGGGCAAGAAAGGCGTCATGGTTACCATAGAGGACGAGCAGGGGCTGCGGCGTCTGGCGGTCCTGGAAAAGAAGCTGGGCATCGTGGTGTACCCTAAGATCCTCCGCGAAGGCCGCCTGGACTCCCCTCCCCCGCTTTGAGGGCCGCTTAAAGCGGGCGCTTTACCCGACAGGCTCCGTAAAGCCAAGTTCTTCCCGCCGGAGAGGCCGGACGATAGAGATCTCCGAGGAGGAGGTTTCCAGCGTCTTTATCGTTCCGCTGGGGCTTATCTCGCCTAAGATCTGGACGACGGGGAACCGGGGATTTTCGGGGTTCACGTCCACCACCTGGCCTTTCTTCCCGTTGGAGAGGAGCACGTACAGGCCGATGGGGTAGATGGATAGGGAGTACACGAGCGCCCGGATGACCGTATCGTCGTACTGCTTGCCGGTGTTTTTGAGCAGATCCAGCATACTGTTATAGCCGTCCTTGGCTTCCCGGTAGGGCCGGTTGGCGGTGAGCGCCTCGTAGGAACAGGCGACGGCAATGATCTTGGCGTAAAGGCTTATCTTGTTCCCGCTCAACTTCCGGGGATACCCTTCGCCGTTTTCCCGTTCATGATGTTCCAGCGCCGCAATGCTCACCGGCAGGGGAAAATCATGATCCCTCAGCAGGATGTAGCTTTCTATCGGGTGATTCAGCATGACCTTCCGCTCGTCCGGCGAGAGAGGCCGGTTGCTTGAGTAGATATTGGACGGAACCTTGATCATCCCCGCCTCATGGAGCAAAGCGGCGGTTCCTAGTTCTATCAGCCGGTGAGTGGGCAGTTTGAGGTAAGCGCCGATAATTACCGATATAATGGCGGATTTTACCCCGTGAACGGCCAGATAGTTCTTGTAGTCGGACGGTTCATGGTTCTTCAGTACCCGCAGCAGAAAACGGCGATCGTCCTTGACGATTTGGCAGAGTTCCTTGATCCGGTCCGCGGTCTCTTGAAACGTAAAGTCCACCTTGAGCGAAATGTGGATATAGATAAATTCGGCGAAATCGAGAAAGGAATGATAAAATTCCTCCGCCTTTTCGAGCTTTTGCCGCTCGTTTAAGGATACCTCCTCGTTTATTCCCGCATCTCCGCCGCCTTCGTTCTCGTTGGAACGGTACTCTTCCTGCGGTTCCCCTTCGCTGAAGACTTCGGTGAATTCCCAATCCAGCAAGACCCGCTTCAATTCCCCGGTAAAAGGCATTTCCGGTGAGGCGATAAAAAACCCGGTGTCCAGAAAAACCGGTTTGGTAAAGTAGTAATTATCCGGGATTTCTTTGACCTTGAAACTTCCCATGAACTTCTCCTCTCGTTGACGCGCCCAGCCCTTTCTTTTATGATAAACAAAAAAGCATCAGGGAGACCCCAGACTTGAAATTTTCGGCCATATTTATCCTTTTCAATATTATTATTTTATTTTTTTTGGGATTCATCTTCATTGCCCCGGCGGTAATACTGGGGGGTGAAGCAAGCCGGAGTTTTTGGGGGGGGATATGGCCCCTTACGCTTTTGTTGTTTCTCACTATCGCCGGTATGGACGCCTTCTACCTCCGTAACCGCCGCCTGCTTTTGCTCTTGGAGAAGGAGGACTGGCCCGCTCTGTCCCAGTATCTGGAGCAGCGGATATTCCGCCGGGGCCGGTATTCTTTTTCGCTCGTACGGCTGCTGGCCCATACCTATTTGATACTCTCCGATTCCGCGTCGGTGATTACCTTAGAAAACCGGGTGGCTATTGCCCGGCCCGGCATGGTAGAAAAAAACGCCCTCATATTCGGCGTTGCCCGGATTCTGCAAAAGGATTACGAAGGCGCGGCGTTATTCTTCGCGGAACACTGCGGAGAGGGGAAAAACGGCCCCGACCGGTACCGGCTGGAATTCTTTTGCGCGTTTTCTCTGTTTCTGAGCGGGAAGTATGAAGGCGCGGCGGAACGGTTTAAGGCGCTTGCGCTGTCCTCACATGACGCGCTTGTTACGGCGCTTGCCGCCTGCTTTTTAGAAAAACACCTCAGCGTGGCGCTGGGCAGGAAGTACGAACCCGGCGCCGCCGCCGGCGGACGAAGCCGGGCGCTCAAGGCCCTGCCTTCCCGGACGGTCTGGGATAAGGAGCGGTCTAAGGTACAGACGGAGATCCACGGCGTGATCTTGCGCCCTTATCTCGAAGAAGCCGGCGTCTGGTTGTACGGCAGGCCTTCTGAAAAGTTCCGGGTATAAAAAAAGACGGCGCGCCTGGACGTTGTCGGACCCGAGGTCCGCCGCGCGCCGTCAAATTCCCCCCCCCCTTCTTACTTTATCGGCTTGATTTTTTGAACCTTTAGCGCGATTTCCGGAAAATTGCCGTTGTTTTTTGTTCCCCAGGATCGATAGATGGTAGTCCGCCGCCTGTACGAGGGCGCGGTAGAGGCGGGCGCACAATTCCAGATGGCGGCCATAGGGATCTGTTCCGCCTGAGGGGAGGCCCTGTTCCAGTTCCCGTATTGGGGGAAAGAGAAAACCCGCCACATCCTTTACCTCGCTTCCGCTGATCAGACGGTTTATTCGGTCCAGTTGTGACAGAACGGCCTCAACGCCGCCGGCGGACATCCGATCTGTCCGTCTCAAGGCTTCCTCGGCGGCGCGGGCGGCGGATTCCGCGAGAGAACGGAGTCGTTCCATACCTTCCAGCAAGGCCCGCCGGGCTTCTTCGTAGCGGGCCGCCCGTTCCGGAGCGCGCGCGAATTCCTCGCGGGCGGCGGCAAAGGCCCGGTTGAGCCGGGAGTTTATCTCTTCCCGGCGGAGGGGTAACGCCAGAATAGCCTCAGGATCCGTGGGAATAAGGCCCGGAATGGCCAAGCCGCCCTCAACCCCCTTGGGGGAAAGGCTGTAATTCGGAAGGGCCGGGTTCAGGCTAAAACGGTTTTCAAACCAGGCGGCGTAGAGGGAAAGGCGCCGGTCGGTAAGGACGTTCCCGCCTCGCGCCGCCGGGGCCATGAAAGGCCGCCCGTCCCGCAGCGCCCGCACCGACCGAGTTTCCGCCGGGACAAAACGGGTGGCTTCCCCCAGGGCGCGTTCCTCAAAGAGCGCCCCCTTAAAGTGGGTCTTAAGGCCCGGGAAGGAGAGATCCAGCCCCGATATCCAGAGGGAAGACGCCCCCAGTTGGCAGGCGAAGTCCCAGGCTGTCGTGGCCACAGAGCCTCCAGCCCCCAGTTCTCCCTTGGCGTCTACCCGGTCTTCAATGAAGCGTCCCAGGGGAAAGAGGGAGCCGCAGAGGAATCTTCGGGCAAAAGGGTGGTTCAGTACCGGAGGGTACACCGCCGACTCGGCGATAAGGGCGGTTTTAGGGGCGGGGGCGCGATCCAGGTGCCGGGCGTTCCAATACTGGGGATCCACGACTACCGCGAAGTCCGGGTCTATTCCCCGTTTCAAAAGGAAGCGAAGGGAGGTATCCACCGCCACAATGAGGCAGCGTTGGGCGATTTCTTCCAGCAGCGGGCCCGCTTCTTCCAGCGAAGGCCCCGCTGCGGCGAGGAAAACCGGGATCTCCCCGTCCAGGATACCCCTGAGGCTGGAGATCCCCGGCAGATCCCGAATCGCATCCATGTTTTTGCCGAGGTTTCTGACCCAGCG
This sequence comes from Treponema sp., assembly GCA_031257105.1. Lineage (GTDB taxonomy): Bacteria > Spirochaetota > Spirochaetia > Treponematales > Breznakiellaceae > JAIRPG01. The sequence goes on along the minus strand of JAIRPG010000060.1, from coordinate 28,542 downwards.
TTTTCCAAAACGGCGCAGGGTGGCGGCGTTTACTTCGTTCTTAGAACTCCACGCATCGATGCGCCGTTCCATCTCGGCGTACCACGCTTCGTCCAGGGACATAAGCCCCCGGTTGCGGATCAATACCGGCTTGCCGGTTTTTTCACCGCTGAGTTTTTCCGCAAGCCTGAGCGCCCCGGTAATGGCGCCGCCGTCAGCGCCGCCATCAGCGCCGCTGTCCGTATCCTCGCCGAGGACGATGATAAGGGGGCCTGTCTGAAAGATTCGCCGCAGATCCCGAACTTCAAGGGCCGTCTTGAGTACCCGCTTCCGCCGTTCCAGAACGATAAAGGGCCGGAGCGGCCATTTTTCTCTCGCGGCTTCAACGGCGTAGCCTAAGCCGAACCCCAGAAAGATCAACGGCCCTTCCGGATCGGAGTCTTCCGCTTGGCTGGCCGCTTCTATCATACGCCGGCTTTCCCGTACCGGATCCCGAGGGGAATGGATGTGCAGCCCGTTGATGATAAGGCCGACCCCTGCCGGGCCGGTTTCTATCCGTATATCGAGGTCCTCCGCGCCGGAAAACGCGGAGCGCGCATGGTGAACACCGAGTTCTTCCGCGAGGCGAGGGTATTTCTCCCTGATGACCGGGAAGTTTTCTTCCCAATGATCCGGGCTCATTCCAGTTCCAGGGTGATTATGAGGTCATCGGTTACCGGCGTTCCCGGCGGCGGATTTTGGCGGCGCACCCAACCGTCGCCTGAAATTTCGATCCGCATATCCTCCCGGAGCAGGAGAGGAAGGAGCTGCCGTTTGGAAAGGCCGGTAAAATCGGGCGTCCGTTCGTTGACCACGGGAATTTCTTCCGGCGGTAGATCTACCGCGCCGGAATGGAGCACTTGAGGATTCCGTCCCCGGGGTATCCCCAGGTAATCGGCGAGGGCTTGGGCGGCTTCGCCTATCACCGGAGCGGCGATACGTCCTCCAAAGATTTCACCTGCCTGAGGTTTTACGATAACCAGATAGAGCGCCAGCGTCGGCGTATCCGCGGGAAGCAGGGCTATACAACTGGCGATAAAGTCCGTTGAAGAATAACCCCCTGTCTGGGGGTTGGTAATCTGAGCCGTACCGGTCTTAACCGCCAGGAACATATCGTCCACATTGGCCCGCCAGCCCGTACCGATTTCGGACGTTACGTCCACCATAGCGGAACGGATAGCCCTGGCGGTTTCCGGCTTCAAGACCCGCCGGGACGGAGCGGGCTCGTAGTTTTTCACGGTTCGCCCGTCGGCGGAAACGATCCGGGAAACGATACGGGGCGGAACGAGTACGCCGTCGTTGGCGATAGCCGAGGCCGCTTGGAGCATTTGCAGCGCCGAAACGCCAATCTCCTGCCCCATGGCTATGGTTGGTTTGGAACGGTCGGACCAACGCTCCAAGGAATAGAGAATTCCGGCGGTTTCGCCGGGATTTCCCGCCCCGGTTCTGGAGCCGAACCCGGTTTCTTTCAGGATTTGGTAGAAGGGATCCGCCGCCAGCCTATCCGATGCGTAAGCGGCTCCGGCATTGCAGGAGTACATAAGGATTTCCCGAGCCGTTACCGAACCGTGAGCGCTCAGGCATTTGATAGTTATCCGTTCTCCCCTGCCGGTCGTCCGTGTATACTCGCCGTTACAGGTAAATACGGTGTTTGATTTTATGGCTCCGGCGTCCAGCAGCGCCGCCATGGAGAAGATTTTAAAAACCGAACCGGGTTCGTAGGCCCAGATGGCGGGCCTGTCCATCCGGGATATTTCATCGGAGTTTCTAAAGTTGTTGGGATCAAAGTCCGGTATGGAAGCTGAACCCAGCAAATCTCCGGTGCGGGGATCCATCGCCATAAGCATGACCGCCTCCGCCCGGTGATCCCGCCGGGTTCGCCGGGCAATATCCTCCAGTATGTACTGCACATTCACGTCCAGCGTCAGGATCACCTGGTTGCCGTTCCGGTTTTCGTCGGGATCGTTTCCGCCTAAGCCGGCGTTTCGTTCTTCCCGTGGGGCCAGTTCCTCTTCAAAAGCGTATTCGATCCCCGCAAGGCCGTTGTTTTCGTCTCCCACGAAGCCGATGACAGGGCCGGCAAGCTGCCCTTCCGGGTATATGCGTCCCACAACGGGCTCAACGCTTATTCCCCGCAGGCTCTTCCTCGCCTGGGCCGCGTTTATCCGTTCTATAGTGGAATGATCCACCTGCTTCTTCAGATAGATAAAATCGGCGGTGGAAAGGAGGATGCGATCCCGAATTTCATTGGCGGGGATCTCTAAAATCAGGGCCAGTTCCTGAACCGTCCCCTCAAGATCGGTTATATTAGGCCGCCAGGCGGTTACATTGCCCAGCCTGACTTGGAGGGCCAGGATTCGTCCGTTTCGATCCAGAATACTGCCCCGCTCGGTAAAACGGCGGGAAGCCGCCGGCTTTTCCGGTTCCGGAGGGGTTGCCATAAGGTACCCATAACGAATTAAAACTACCAAACCAAACAGCGAAAAAGCGATGATCAGTATAAGAAATCTGATTCTGATAGAAGGAAAAGATTCGTCTTTCTGTTCATTTATGGCGATCATTTTATTCCTATTACCTTACCGATTATGTGATCCGCCGGTACCAGGCCGTAGGAACGGGAATCATAGGATTCCAGGAGGTTATCCCCCAAGGCAAAAAATTTCTGGGTGTTTGTTACTTCTATACAGCGCTTTACCACGGTATCTCCCCCGGGAGTATAAAATATCACTATATCCCCCGCCTTGGGCAATGCCCACCGCCAGAGGTATGAACCGGCGCCGGGAATGCGGATACCGTAAGCCGCCCGGTTCACCACTAATACGGTTCCGGGGTTAATTACCGGCAGCATAGAACGCCCTTCGGCGATCATAAAATCAAAGAAAAATCCTTTCAGCGCGAGAGCCGTCAAAAATGCCAGCAACACGGCTTTGCCGGTGTTTTGGCGAAGTCCGTTTTTTTCCATACGTTCATTCAGTATAATGGTTCACCTGAATTATGTCGATAAACCAGTATGATTGACGCAGTGGCGGTTCAGCATGTTCAGCGCCGTGTACGCAGCGCCCCATCACGAGGACCGGTAATTGTTCAAGAAATTCCGGCTCGTTTTGGGCGCAAGTCGCGGGAGACTTATGAACAGAGCTATCATTGGAAAGCAAGCCTTAATCTTATTGATCAGATCCAACAGCAGCCCGGCCTCAAATACCGGGCGGAACAGCCGGCGCTGAAAAAGGGCGGCGTCCGCCGGGCGCCTGAAACGTACCACAACACCGGGCGGATATATCAGGAAATTCCCGTCAGAAGAAAACACAAAGAACCGGTGAAGCCGTCCGTACGGATCGACAAGAGCGGGAAAAAATGGACTCAGGCGCGCCTCCGCTCTTTGTTGATACTCTGCGTTATTGCCGCGGCGGCGCCGGCGGTTATGCTCATACCGGCGCCGCGAGGAGAAAATTCCCTCGTCGTGGAAGCGGATACCCATATCCGGCAGCGTTTGGCCGCTTACGCGGGACTTGGCGCTCCGGAGCCGGTCTTGCGAACCGACGAGATCCCCCTCAAGCTGATCGATACCTTTGCGTGGGAAACATATACCGTTAAGCAGGGAGATTCTGTTTCAAAGATCGCCTCGGATCATGCCCTTTCCTTAGACGCCGTTATCGCGTCCAACAACATCACTCATGCCGGGCGGCTGGCTGTGGGGGAAACGCTCAAGATTCCCAATATTGACGGAATACCCTACAAGGTAAAGAAAGGCGACAGCCTTGTCCAAATATCAAGCCGGATGGGGATCCCCCTGGAAGCGATTGTAGACGCCAACGATATTGATAGCGAACATATCGCGGCGGGCATGACCCTTTTTCTCCCCGGGGCGAAAATGCCGAAAGAAGAGCTCAGATCCGCCTTGGGGGAACGGCTCTTCGTCTATCCGGTACGGGGACGGCTCACCTCCAGTTTTGGCTGGCGTGACGATCCTATTACCGGAATCAGAAAACTCCATGGGGCATTGGATCTTGCCGCTCCTATCGGTACGCCGGTTAAGGCTGCTGGAGGAGGTCAAGTCGCCATGGTTGGGGTGAACGCGAGTTTTGGGAAATATATTATTTTAACCCATAAAGACGGCTTCCAGACGTTATACGCCCACTTGAATACGATTTCGGTTAAACGTGGAGAAGCGGTGTCTCAGGGCGCTCAAATAGGCGAGGTCGGCAATACCGGTTATAGTACGGGGCCTCATCTGCATTTCGCGGTTTTTAAGAACAATAGGGCGGTGGATCCCCTTGAACTTCTAACCCCTTAAAATTACAATAGAAGCGGCTCTTTCAAAACAAAACGGTTGAAAGTGTAACGCTCAAGAAAGCGGTTGCGCCGCCATACGGCGCGGGATCGTGGGCTTGTTTGTAAACAAGCCTCAAAACGGATATACAGCAAGCGCCAGGGAGGAATAATGCGCAAACTTGTTTTTATCTTGATCGCTTTTATCGCGGTAGTAACTTTTATCCGAGCATTTGACAGCGCCGGCGGCGTTGTAAACCCAATTTCTAGGACGCCGGTTAGTACATTAGACGCTTCTCCGGAAAATCAATGAGCAACGATTCCGGTTCGCATCCTGTTCTTATCAAAAATTACTCGTTTGAGCAGATGCTGGACAAAACCTGTAGCCGTTTGTGGGATACGAAAGTCCGTTATTCTCTCAAACGGATAGAGGAGTTAGATAGATGCCTCGCCGGTATAGAAACTGAACTAGACGAGTTCCTTAAAGCCGCCGGGCGATAGCTTCGATAAATTCCCAGGAATCCAAGATGCGCGCCGGCGCGGGGTTGGCGAGACGGGCTAGATCGCCGGTCATATCTCCCGCTTCTATCGCGGTCAGAACCGCCGCTTCCAGGCGTGAGGCGAAGCCGCCGAGGTCGGGCGCGGCATCCAGTTCCGCCCGTTTAGCGAGCGCGCCGGTCCAGGCGAAGATCAACGCCGTGGGGTTGGTGCTTGTTTTCTCCCCCTTCCGCCAGCGGTAGTAATGTTGCTGTACCGTGCCGTGGGCGGCTTCATACTCGGTAACTCCCGAAGGCGATACGAGGACGCTCGTCATCATGGCCAAACTCCCGGCGGCGGCGGCGATAAGGTCGCTCATCACATCGCCGTCGTAGTTCTTGCAGGCCCAGAGGAACCCCCCTTCGCCTTTGACCATCCGGGCCGCCGCGTCGTCTATGAGCGTATAAAAGTAGGATATTCCCGCGGCGGCGCACTTTTCCTTAAATTCGGTCTCATAAATTTGGTTAAAAAGTTCCTTGAAGCGGCCGTCGTAGGTTTTAGAGATGGTGTCTTTGGCGGCAAACCAAACCGGCAGTTTTTCATTCAATGCGTAGCGGAAGCAAGAGCGGGCGAAGTTCCTAATCGATTCGTCCAGGTTATGAATCCCCTGAACGATACCGGGCCCGGAAAATTCCGCTACCAGGATACGCCGCTCGCCGCCCCGGGCGTCGGTGAACACCAACTCCGCCTTGCCCGGTCCGGGAATGAGCATTTCCGCGCTTCTGTACACATCCCCATAGGCGTGGCGGCCTATGACGATAGGCTTCTTCCAGGTCGATACCGACGGCTTGATAACGGATACGGCGATAGGCTTGCGGAATACCGTACCATCCAGGATCGCCCTAATGGTGGCGTTAGGACTGGGGTAAAGGTTCTTCAGGTTATACTCGGCCTTACGGTCGGCGTTGCTGGTGATGGTTGCACACTTTACCCCTACGCCATGGCGGAGAATGGCCTCCGCAGCTTCGGTGGTTACCCGGTCGCCTGTGGCGTCCCGTTGGAGGAGGCTTAAGTCGTAGTACTCGGTCTTGAGTTCCACCCAGGGAAGGATCAGCTTCTCCTTGACCAGCGCCCAGAGCACCCGAGTCATTTCGTCCCCATCAAGCTCTACCAAGGGGTTTTTCATCGTAATCTTTGCCGCCATAAGATGCCTCCCGCGTATTTTTATCCAGTATAGCAAAACCGGCTCCCCATGGCTACGGTTTGCATCGGACTAAACCCGCGCGTTTCTAGCGCCAGTCGGCCTCGGCATCTTCGATAACTTTGATAATATCCTCCGGTGACGCGCGGTTGGCAAGCAGCGCCCGGAAATCTTCTTGTTGGCAAAAAAAATTGATCTCCGATAGGGTATGGAGGTGCAGTTTTGCCGAAGCCGAAACGATGAGCAGCGCCGTATGTACCGGTTCCCCGTCTAATGCCCTCCAGTCAACCGGCTGTTTGAGGAACCCCAGGGCTACCATCTGCTCATGGACATCGATAAGCGGCGGATTCCGGGGATGGGGCAGCGCGATTCCATGCCCCAGCGAAGTAGGCATTAACGCTTCGCGCTCAAGCGCCGCCTCCAAAAAACACTTCCGGTCAACCGCCGGCGGCAGGCCGGCGGCCTCGATCAGGGCGGCAATTACCTCGCGGGGAGCCGTTCCAGGAATCTCATAGAACACCCCTCCCCGTTTAACCAGTTCTACCAGCCCGCCTTCCCGTTTTTTTTCCATCGTCTCTCCCTCAGACTAAATCCCGTCTCTGACTTTTTGTAAAAAGGCGGGATTCTAGCCGGCGGTTACACCGCTCTATGTCAAATTCGTCCGGATTAAATTCGGCGCCCATTTTTTCCTGAACTAGATGCAGTTCCTTTTTATCGCCCCGTTCCAACGCGGAAATAAATTTTTTAAAGCGCAGGGGGCCGTCGATAAAAATCGGAGGGGCCGCCCCGGCGCCGGACACACAACGAATTCGCTCTTCCTCGCCGGCCTCTTGACGGGCAAGAAACATGATCTTCACCGTCCAGTACGCTCCGTATTCGTAAAGAATTTCCCCAAAATTCCGCCTGTTCAACGTTTCCAAATCGGTTTTGAGGTCCAACGCCTCATCGTCCCCGGTAAATTGATAGGAAAAAGATTCGTTCCACTCGAATAGTATCTGGATGATCCCATGAAGCTTCGTAAGACTGTAGTTCTCCGGAAGGATTATCCGGCGCCAGACATCGGTTCCTCCCAGTCCAAGCTGCAGTGTCCACCACATCGCACCCAGGCGGGAACGTTTCCCAAATTTCACCACCGAAATATTGCTCCGGCGGAAGCTGTTCAGCGCTTCTTCAATCAACTCCTTCATATCTTCGTAGGTTTCAATCATGCTGTCTAGAGAATTATCCATGAATTCCAGTTCATCGGCGGAGGGGCCGTCTTCCATATCGAGTTCTTCCATCAGGCCCGCCGCGTGGCACTGTATCTGGGACAGCACCACAAAGGTATGTTTCGGCAGCCACGAAAGCTCGATGCCCCCATTCCGAAGTCTGGCTACCAGATCGATCACCGCGGTATGCAGTTCTCCCACCCGCTGCCGTATAGAGCCCATGGCGTTATCGGTAAACATATTATACGTTTCGCTGAATTCCTCGTAAATATCGGCGGCGTATTCGGCCAGAATGTCCCGGCTCCGTTTATCCATACTCACCGTCGGAGGCGCGATGCGCTCCACCAGGCGGGAGTTATCCGGATCGTTGCGGTAGAGGGCATCCCGAGCATAGGATTGTACGACATATTCAGAAATAGGGATCTCGTACCGGTAGAGCAGTTCCTCGATAGCGGTTCGGTCGGGAATCGCCTGAGGGCCTTCCAGGGTCTTACAATCAGGAATGTCCCGGCCCGCGTACCAGAAACGGGTCTCGATGCCGTAGGATACCGTCTCGATGCGATCCGTCTTTTCGTAGAGGAAGTCTTCCAGCGAAAGAGCCGGTACATCCCGCATCCGCTTGCCGCCGTACCAGTAGGCAAAGGCGAGCTGCTCATCGGTGGAAGCCCCCGGGCCCAGGTTTCGGAAGGAATCTTCAAAGCCGGTTTCCGCGGCCTCAACCCAGGCGTCTATATCGGACGGATCCCATTCTTCCTTGCCCACCCGTTCAAGTTCAAAGATGCCGGCTTTCCAGTCCAACGTCCGCACCACAAAGCGATCTCCTGGAACGAAAGAGGTTTCCCGGTAGATATTCCGCATATCCAGGGTATGAATGGAAACATCAGACGGATCTTCGTAAGGATCGCTATTAAAGGCCGCTTCATTCTCCGGGTTGTCCCGGGCCACGTACTGAGGGGCGTATTCTTCCCCAAAAATGGTGTAATAAGGGTAGAAATCATCCGGCGTCCCTTCGGTGGTAGTAACGGGAACCAGATGCCTGCGCCAGTAAAAAACATATTCCTGGGGCATCAGCATAGGATTGGCAAAGGGTACGCAGCGATGCCCCGGGATCAAAATACCGTTGAGGAGTTCAAGCCGGCTGGGATTGATAGCAAACCGCAGCGGCTCAAAGTAACCCCGCCGGGAAATCCAGCGATTCGCCCCCAGCGGGAAGGCCGCTTTCCGGATATTGATAAGGGCGGCAATCTCCGAGCTTAAATGGGGCGTTTTCTGCGAAACTATCATACGGACAAAGTGAGTTACATTTTCCAACGTAAAAGGTTCCGTCGCGTTTTCGAGAAATTCGTAAAGTGCGTCTTCCTGGCTTGGGATCATGAATACTATCACTATGCCCCAAAGATAAGGCGCTTTCAAGTAATCGGAGCGATTTAATATGCCGCAAAAGGGATAATTTCAGTTATTTGTACCCGGAACCGGGCGCGCGCCGTCCAGCGGCCCGCGTCCATCCGGTACGAAGGGAATTCCGCCAGGGCGATAACCCCCCGGGCTTCCTTGGGCCGGTTCCGTTCGCTTCCGCGGAGCATGGCCCTGATCCCTGACCGGGCGGCGTCTTCCAATGCGGCCTTGGTAATGGCATACCAATCCGCCCCATCTCGAGGCGCTCCCGATGGGCCGTAACCTACGGCCTGCGCGTTCCGTACCGTTCCGGCCCGCCAAAAGCTCAATCGGCGGATCTGCTCCTCCGAGGGCCGATAATCGACCCAAAGGTACAGCCGCCTTTCCCGAACCTGGGCGTCGGTGGCAAAGAGCCGGGGATCTCCCCAGCGTATCTCTCCCAGGGGCGTCAGTTCCATATCTTCCGCGATGCCCCTGGCCCGCTCCCCAATCTCATATTGAAACGACCAGCCGTAAATCATCGCTGAAAAAAACAGAGCCGCCTCATTCAACGCCCGCCTGCGCGCGGTTGTGTCATCGATCGGGTAGGGTACATCGGCGTCGAGGGCAAAGACCGGCTCCATATCGATCCGTACCTCGCCCCGGAGTACCGGATCGCCCCCCGGCGGCTCGCCTATGGAATTACCCGGCGCATACCCCTGTCCAAAAACAAGCGCTCCCACGCCTAAAAACACCACCGTCCATCCACAGGATATATTGAAAGGAAGACGCATAATCCTATTTATCGGCGCTTCAATACCGCCCGGTTAGGTATCTCCAGGGGTTAGCGCCAAACCGAACGAGAAAATAGATCCAGCCGAAGGCGAATCCCGCGAGGTGGGTCAAATGGGCCACGCCGCTCCCGAAGCCGAAAAATGACGAAATCAGTTCCAACGCGGTAAATCCGAGCGCCATGACCGGCGCCCGCAGCGGCAGAATGCCCCACAAGTACACCACCGCATTGGGGAAGTATGCCGCGTAGGCCAACTGCACCGCGAAGATAGCCCCTGAAGCGCCGAGGAGGAAAACTCCATAAGCGCCGGTAAACCAGTACACGACAAAGGAGAACGCCCCGGCCAGAATCCCTGTTACCATATAATACAGGAGAAATTCCCCGCTTCCCATCCGGCGTTCCAACTGAGTACCGAAAATAAACAACGCCAACATATTGAATAGAAGATGGCTCCATCCTCCGTGAGAAAACATATAGGTAACAAACTGCCAAACCCAGCCATTGAGCACACATACCGGGTTCAGAGCCGTGTAATTAGTTAGTCTGGGGAATATCCGCTGAAGCGCGTACACAAGGACATTGATACCGATCACGTAGAGCGCCATGTTATTGTAACGATAGCGGAAGGGCCGTCTGATTGGGTTCATAGGGTAAAGATACTCCTTTCCGGCGCCGCCGGTCAACGAATCGCCGGCCTGCGTCAGAGCGATAACGCGCTTGCGAAAAACCCGTAAATTAGGTTATACTCAAGGAAGATCATATCCGGCGAGAGCGATCTTACCGGATGTGAGAAAAACAAGATTTATTCCTTGCGGATTAAGAACGGGATGATTTCCGTGTTCTGGTTTGCCGAGGGTGAATCCAATACCTTCGGGAGCCCTGCCCGACCGTTTTGTGTTTTCGCCCTTGCGAAAAGAGGTTTTGTTTTTAGGAACAAACGGAAGGAGCGAAACATGAAACGAATCGGCGTGATAGGGGCGGTACTCGAAAAACCCTTGCAAAGTCAGGCGGCGTTTAACGAAACGGTGGCCGCGTTTAGGGGCCTTATCAAGGGCCGCATGGGGATCCCCTTTGACCATGAAGAAGTCTCGGTTATTTCGTTAACGGTTATGGGCGAGTTGGACGACATCAATGCCCTCACCGGCAAGCTGGGAAACCTGCCCAATGTAACGGTCAAGACCGCCATCTCAAACACCCTGAAAACCGAAGGAGGAATGTAGCCATGTACGACCCGAAATCGGCAAGGGCGGAGGAATTTATCAGCCATGATGAAATGCGGGAAACCGTGGAATATGCCCGGCGCATGAAGGATGACCTGGCCGCGGTTGACCGTATTCTGGAAAAGGCCAGGGAGCAGAAGGGCCTGACCCACCGGGAGGCGTCGGTGCTGCTTGCCTGCGATGACGGCGAAAAGACGCGGGAGATATTCAGCCTTGCGTACCAAATCAAGCAGGAATTCTACGGCAACCGGATCGTGCTGTTCGCGCCGCTGTATCTGTCGAATTACTGCGTCAACGGCTGCCTCTACTGCCCCTACCATTACGGTTCCGGCATGGCCCGGAAAAAGCTGACCCAGGAAGAGATTTACGCGGAAACCGCGGCCCTCCAGGATATGGGACACAAGCGGCTTGCCATTGAATCGGGGGAGGACCCGGTGAACAATCCCATTGAGTACATCCTTGAAAGCCTCGGTACCATATACAGCGTAAAGCACAAAAACGGCGCGATCCGCCGGGCCAATGTGAATATCGCCGCCACTACTGTCGAAAATTACCGGAAGCTCCGGGACGCGGGCATCGGCACCTACATCCTGTTTCAGGAAACCTACGATAAACCGGGTTATGAGCACCTGCACCCGAAAGGGCCGAAGCACAATTACGCATACCATACCGAGGCGATGGACCGGGCGATGGACGGGGGCATTGACGATGTGGGCCTGGGCGTTCTTTTCGGGCTGGAAAACTACGCCCGTGAATTCGCGGGACTCCTTATGCACGCGGAGCATCTTGAGGCGGTACACGGCGTGGGGCCCCACACGATAAGCGTTCCCCGCGTGAAGCCCGCCCAGGGGGTTGATCCGGATTCGTTTGAAGGCGGCATAAGCGATGAACTGTTTGAAAAAATCGCCGCCTGCATCCGCATCGCCGTGCCCTATACGGGCATGATCATTTCCACGCGGGAGAGCCAAAAGGTCCGCGAAAGGATGCTCCGGGCCGGGGTTTCCCAGATAAGCGGCGCGTCCCGCACCTCTGTCGGCGGGTACGCCGAAGGCGGCGGCGTGAATGACGCGGCCCCGGATGACGATACCCGGCAGTTTGAGGTATCCGACACCCGGACCCTGGACGAGGTGATACAGTGGCTTATTGACGCCGGTTACGTTCCGAGTTTCTGCACGGCCTGTTACCGCGAGGGGCGCACCGGCGACCGGTTCATGGCGCTCTGCAAGAGCAAGCAGATACTGAACTGCTGTCACCCCAACGCGCTTATGACCCTCAAGGAATATCTGGTTGATTACGCCTCCGCGCCTACCCGCGAGGCGGGAGAGCGGCTGATTGAAAGGGAACTTGATCAGATTCCGAAAGAAAAAATCCGCGAACTGGCGCGCAAAAATCTCCTCGATATAGAGAACGGCCTGCGGGATTTTCGGCTCTGAGCCGGCTATCGGGTAAAAGCGCCGTTACAGCTTCACTCTGCCCCGAAAACTGCGGGACAGGGTAAGCCGGTCGGTGTATTCCAGATCTCCTCCCACGGGAAGCCCCGAAGCGAGGCGGGTAACTTCTACGCCGGAGTCCTTGAGAAGCTTCTGGATATACAACGCCGTTGTATCCCCTTCCACGGTGGGATTCAGAGCGAGGATAACCTCCCGGACGCCCTCGGCGCGAAGCCTGCTTACAAGCGGACCGAGAGAAAGCTTATCGGGCCCTATCCCTTCCAACGGCGCGATAAGGCCCCCCAGCACATGGAAGCGGCCCCGGAATTCCCGGGATTCCTCGATAACCCGCACGTCTTGAGCCCGTTCCACCACGCAGAGGATGGAGCCGTCCCTCCCGCTGTCGGCGCAGATGGGGCAAGGATCGGTTTCGGTGAAGCTGCCGCAGCGGGAACAGCGCCGGATAGAACTATGCAAAGACGCCAACTGTTCCGCCAGTATCCGGGCATAGCCGGGATCGGTATCCAAAATATAGTAGGCCATACGGCCGGCGCTCTTTTTTCCTATACCCGGTAGTTTAGCGAGCATCGCTACCAGCCGATCGAGCGCATTGTACCTTTTTGCGCCGCTTTTCGCGCCGTATTCAGAAGTATATGGTCCGGCGGCGTTCATGCCGGCCCCATACCGGATAACCCTGCCAATCCCGGCAGCCCCGGTATGCCGAGCCCGCCGGTCAGGGAACCCATTTCGCGGTTAATCGCATCTTTGATCTTTTCCAGAGCATTCGTAAATGCCGCGGCGATAAGATCCTGGAGCATCTCCACATCAGGCGGATTTAGCGCTTCAGGGGAGATCCGTACCGCGCGCAGCTCCATACGGCCATTGAGGTCTATCTCCACCATACCTCCCCCTGCGGAACCGGTTGCGGTGATGTGAAGCAGTTTTTCCTGAAAATGTCCCATCTGTTCTTGGAACTTCTGGGCGTTTTTAAAAATATCGAAAGGATTAATGTTCATATACTCTCCATTATAAACGGCATAAGCCTGTTATTTTTTCTTAACCACCGTTCCGTGGAACACGTGGCGAACCAGTTCGGCTTCTGGGGGAATGTCCTCTTCGCCTTTCCCGGCGCCGGAATCCGCCGGCTCTCCGGCTGTTTCACCTTCCCTGCCCTGAGGAGTGGATTCACGAGCCGCAATAAAACGCTTAAACCCTTCCGTTAAGGATTCGTTCTTCGCGGGATTCATGGGGCTATCATACTGCACGGCGGCGGGCCTTTCCCCTGCGCGGGGTTCTATTCTCCTTTTCGCCCCGGCAGCCCCCAGAGCTTCCCGCGCGCCGGCAACGGCCTCCCGCAGTTCCGGAAGAGAAATCCACCGGTCAAGCCAGGAAAGTTTTGAAACCGCCGTCTCAAGCTCAAAACGGGGTGAAACACAGTAACGGATATTCCGGTACAGTTCCAGGAGCAGTTCCAGCGCCCGTTCCAGATGAACCGAATCCAGAGCCGCCAGAACTTCGCCGGAGAATCGTTCGGGGCGGTACCCCAACAGCGATTCCCGAATTACCCCGTTTTTGAGCAGGAGGAGGCTCCGGTAATATCCGGCCAAATCGATGACCAATTGCTCGATAGCCACCCCCGAATCGAGAATTTCATCGATACAATTGAAAGCGGCGGCCGTATCGCCCGCGGCGCAGCGTTCCGCGAGGGTGTTGAGGGTATCCAATCCCACGAGGCCAAGCTTTTCCCGGATCAGCGCCGATCGGATATTCCCGCCGGAAAACGATGCGACTTGGTCAAAAAGGGTATACGCATCTCGGAGGCTGCCGGTGGACTCCTTGGCAATCCAGAACAGCGCCTCATCTTCGGCCTCTATTCCCATCTCCGCGCAGGTATCCTTCAAAATCCGCTGAATGATTTCGAGCGGGATCAATCGAAAAGCGAACTGCTGGCACCTGCTCTTGATGGTAGCGGGCACTTTGTAGAGTTCTGTGGTGGCGAAGATAAAAATGATGTAGGGCGGCGGTTCCTCAATCGTTTTAAGCAGCGCGTTGAAGGCGCTGTTGGAGAGCATGTGTACCTCGTCAATGATATAAACCTTGTAACGCGCCGCATTGGGGGGAAACAGCACTTCATCCTTGATCTGTCTGACATCGTTTACCGATGTGTTGGAGGCGCCATCGATTTCGATAATGTCTAGACTCGCTCCCCGGCTGATCTCCTGACAACCGGCGCACACCCCACAGGGCTGAACGGTAGGCCCCTTCTCGCAGTTGAGGGATCGGGCAAGTATTCGGGCGGCGCTGGTCTTACCGCAGCCTCGTGGCCCCGAAAAGAGGTACGCATGGGCAATCCGCCCGGTTTCAATAGAACTTTTTAGGGTAGCGGCCACAAAATCCTGCCCCGCCAGTTCATCAAAAGTTTTTGGACGCCGCCTGGTAGCGGTCACTTCGTATGCCATCACCATGAGTATAACACATTATCCGGGATTGGAAACAGGCGTTCCCTTGGCCGTTCTCCTGAATTCGGAACAAGTCTAATAGCTTTTCCAGAATGATTACGGTACTATGATTCCATGAGTATTTTACGGGCCGTCATGATCGGCGATGTCGTCGGCGATCCGGGGCTGGAAGCCCTGGAAGAGAGGCTTCCCGGTCTGATTCAAGAGACCGGCGCGGCGCTCGTAACGGTGAACGGGGAAAACGCCGCCGGAGGATTCGGCATGACGGGGGAAACCCTTAAACGCATCCTCAACGCCGGCGCGGATGTGGTGACCTCAGGAAACCATGTATGGGAAAAACGGGATTTCTGGCAGGTTATGAACACCGATTCCCGCATTTTACGGCCCGCGAACTATCCCGCCGGCGTTCCCGGCAGAGGCTGGATTACCATTGGAAAAAACGTAGAAGGCGATTTTGTTTCATGGCTGGTGATAAACCTTCAGGGACGGGAATTAATGAAGCCTATAGACTGCCCTTTTCGGACTTTTGACGAGATTGCGAACAGCAGGAACGGGATCGCTTCGGACACGCATCCTCTTTTTGACCTTGAGGGGTTGCTGCCGAACCTGGAGAGCGGCAGTTCTGATATTATTGTCGTTGATTTTCACGCCGAGTCGTCCCAAGAAAAAGAAGCCCTGGCGTTCTACCTCGACGGGCGGGCCGGTATTGTGGCCGGTACGCACACCCATGTTCAGACCGCCGATGAGCGAATCCTGCCCAAAGGGACGGCCTATATTACGGATCTCGGCATGACCGGTGTAAAAAACAGTATTCTCGGCATGGATACCACAATTTGTCTTAACCGGGCTAAAACTCAGCTATCCTCCCGTATGGAATGCGCCAAAGGTGAAGCGGCGATTCAGGGGATTATCGTGGAAATAGACCGGCAGACCGGTAAGGCCGTTTCGATACGGCGAATTCGCGGTTAACTATACAAGTCCTGCGGTTTTTCAGGCTAAAGCCGCGGGTTATAAGTCCGGCAAAACCGCATTTTTAAAGTGAATCCCTGCCTACAGGCCCGCCAATCCAAATACCTTCGCCCAGATAATCTACCCGGCGGCCTTCGATAAGGATCTGTACATCATTGATGGCGGAGAATTCCGTTGCCGTCCACACAACCTGCCGCAATTGGCCAAGGTAGCCTTCCACTCCAAAGGTATTAAATTGGAAGTCTTCGTTAAAATTGATATACGCGGTATTTCCCCGGATAACTACATTGAGAAGCTTGGTTTCACGGGGGATAAGGGAAGTAAGACCACGTTGCAGTTCTTCCGCCGTAGGCCCGCTTAACAAGGTTTCAATGACATCCCGCAAAGGAGAAATCGAAGCGGGCAGGCTCCGTACAACGCCGGTTCGTACAATATCACCATCCCGGTCTACCTGTATAAGGTAGCATATATGATTCTGGGTTGATTCATTTTTTTGCGGCGGCGCCGCCGGTTGCGGCGTCACAAGTGACGGCGTCACTTGTGACGGTGTCAAACCCGCGGATGCGGGCGGCGCTTCCAGAGTTTGCGTAAGGCTCCGCGCCGCCACGTTTTCAGCAAAGCTCTGGGGAACCTCCGTTACCGCAGCCGGATTCTCCGCCGGATTATCCGCCGGCTCCTCAACGGGGGTGTACCAGTAAAAGTCCTGGTCCGGTTGTTTCCGCTTCTCCTGGGCTAAAGAACCGTTCATCAGCCGTTCCATAAAACCGGTGTTTTCCATGCTTATCCGGATAGATCTCCGGTTCACCAGAAATAACAATAGAAGGAAAATAATAAAACCTACCCAAAAAACAATCACCGCCGGAGACTTATTCGGCCCTTTGGGTGATTTTATGGGCTGTTTTCCCGTATTTCTTCGCGCCGCCACGTTTCAATATTACGGTGAATCCGCCGCAAGGTCAACACGGCGCGACGGCGAAGGCAATGCGGGATATTGACAATAGAGCAGGTTTTTCTATAATAAAGTCCCTGTAGCATCCCTGTTTTGTAAGAGATGTTTACGAAATTTACGCCGGAGCAGCCGCCCGAGGCGGTTTCGGTCAAGGAGATATTACATGAAACGAACCTATCAGCCCAGCAAAGTAAAGCGTAACCGGAAATTCGGATTCCGGGCGCGGATGAAAACCCGGGGGGGGCGGCTTGTGCTCAAACGCCGCCGGGCTAAAGGCCGGACAAAACTGACCGTTTCTGATGAAAAGAAACCTTATTAGGCGAAACACCGCATGGCGCATATATTTCGCTTCAAGAAAGAGGAGCGGTTAAAGGAAAGAGACGCCATCCGGCAAGTCTTTAAGCGGGGAAGGGTTGTAACCTGTGCCGGGGCAAAATTGTTTTGTCTCAAGAATGAGTTATCCTATAACCGTATAGCCTTTACGTATGCCCGTAAATTCGGGAATGCGGTAGAGCGGAACCGTGCCCGGCGGGTAGGCCGGGAAGCGTACCGGCATATACGCGATACGACAAAAAACGGGTATGACTTGGTGTTGCTCGTATATCCGGGGAAGGATTTTTTTACGGTCCGGATGGAGCAGCTTGGTATTCTGTTTTTTAAAGCGGGCTTGTTATGATGGTAACAGGTCTCCGCGGTATGGCGCGCCGGGGGATACTTTTGTTGATACGGTTTTATCAAGAGGCGGTTTCCCCGTATTTTCCCGCTTGTTGCAGATATTTTCCCAGTTGTTCCGTTTATACCTCAGACGCGATACAAAAATACGGGGTATTTCGGGGGCTTTTTCTGGGATTAACGCGAATTTTGCGCTGTCATCCCCTGCGTCCGGGGGGTTACGATCCGGTACCATGATTTTAACGCTGTGTTTATAAGGAATTTGCATGGAAAAACGAACATTGTTAGCTGTTGTGCTTTCTATCGTGGTGATTTCTGGATTTTATATTATCCAGGGGATCTTTTTTCCCCCCGCCGTTATCAGAGATGAGGCCGAAAGACCGGTTTCTGAAACCGTCGCCGAAGCTCCCGCTCCCGCCGATTTCATCGGCGGTGAAGATCTGAGCGGGCCGCTCCCTTCAGAAAAAATAGATGAAATTGCTTCCGCTCCGGCGGAAACCGGGCCGAGGGCCGAACAGCGGATCGCTATTGAGACGAAGCTCTTGAAGGTGATTCTTACCAACGCCGGGGGAGACATTGTTTCGTATAAGCTCAAAGAGCATAACGAGAGGGAAGACTTCGTGGAGATGGTGCTCTCCGGTGATACCGAATCCCATGCCTTTACCGTGGCTTTTGGCAACCTTAATGCCCGGCCGGTAACGTCGCTGTTCTATGTAAACCGGATTTCCGATTATGTGGTGGAATTCTACCGGGATTTTTCCACCGAAAAAGGGGAACATTTCCGGCTGACCAAACGGTACGCCTTCAATCCCGATGAATACATGTTTGAGCTTGCCGTATCGCTGGACGGGGGGCAGTCGACGCCTTCTCTCAACTTTAACGGAACGGCTTACACCCTGGCATTCGGCCCCCAGATCGGCCCTCGTTTTGATAAACTGGATCAACGTTCGGAATACCGCAACTATTACACGTACAGCAACGGCAAACAGCGTACGGAAAAGGTAAAAGATAACGCGCCCACCATTATCACGTCCCGGGTATCCTGGGCGGCTATTGCCGGCAAATATTTTACCTTTATTGCTGTTCCGGACGCCACCAATTACGAGTTGGCCTTTTCTAACAAACCCGAACCGGGCATACCCAGCGCGTCCCGGTTCTATATGAGCCGTCCGGTACTGAATGGTTCCCGAACTACCGATACCTACCGTTTCTATCTGGGCCCCAAGAACCAAAATGTCCTATCGGCGTATGATACGGGCGGCAATGGTTTCAACTTGCGGGATATGTCTCTCGTCCGGGTCGCCAATACCAGCGGTATTCTTTCCCCGCTGGAGGCCGTCTTAAAGTGGCTGCTGATGATCTTTTACAAGGTGATCCCCAACTATGGGGTAGCCATTATCCTCCTTACATTGTTGGTGAAGCTTCTCCTTTTCCCCCTGACCAAGAAGAGCTCAGAATCGACTCTGCGTATGCAGACCCTCTCCCCTAAGATCAAAGAACTACAGGATAAATACAAGGATAACCCCGCCAAGATGAATACCGAAATGGCGGAATTGTATAAAAAGGAAGGGTACAATCCCCTCTCAGGTTGCCTTCCCATGCTCCTGCAGATTCCGATCTTTTTTGCTATGTATAATCTCTTCAATAATCACTTTGACCTGCGGGGGGCTCTGTTTATTCCCCGATGGATCCCCGATCTTTCCCTGCCGGAATCGATTTTTAATTTCGCCCCTTTCCGTATTCCCATTCTTGGCTGGAGCGATATACGGCTTTTGCCTTTCATCTATGTAGGTTCCCAACTCCTTTCGGGCAGGATCACCCAAACCCCGGATCAGCAGAGCAATACCCAGATGAAGATGATGCTCTATGTAATGCCGCTAGTCTTCTTTTTTATCCTTTACGATGTCCCGTCAGGACTGCTTTTATATTGGATTATGACAAACTTTTTATCGATGATTCAGCAATTGGCGATCAACAAGTATCTGGCAAAAAAACGGGCCGCTATGGCGGCGGCCCATCCTGAGCCGGTGATTGCCCCTAAAAAGAAGAAAAAACGCTAGGGTAACACTTTTTGCGGTAAAACAGCCGATTCCTATTGAGAATTCGGCGTATTTATCGCGGAGGGGCGGACTTATGCATCGGACTTCAGTCTACAGAAACCAACCGGGTTTCGGAACAAGTCTAATCTCTTTTGCGAGGAGCGCGTTATGATATATGAATTTGAAGGCCGTACCGAAAAAGAAGCTATTGACCGGGCGGCGGAAGAACTTGGGCTTGAGAAAGATGGGTTCGATGTTGAGATATTGGAAACTCAGCGTTCCAGCCTGTTTAAGAAAGGGTATGTCCGGATTCAGGTTCACACGGACAAGACGGTTTCGTTGTCCCAGAACATACCCGTAGCGGCGGACCGCGAGGTTGCCGCCCCCCCCGAACGGGAGCCTTCCGGACCGCCGGTCTTCGGTGTCCCGGAGGCGCAAAACGACATTGAGCGGAAAATAGTCGGCTTCGTTGAGAACCTTATCCGGTACATGGGGTACGAAGGCTCTGTTTCGGTGCTGTTTCGTGAAGACCGCAAGCTGGGACTCAAGATAGACTCTCCCAGTTCATCCATCCTCATCGGAAAGAAGGGCAAGAACCTGGACGCTCTTCAGTTTTTGGCTAATATCTACGCTGGACGCCAAAGCGAAGAAGATATGCGGATCATTCTGGATAGCGAGAATTACCGGATCCGCCGGGAAGAATCGCTGGTGCGCCTCGCCTATACGGTGGCCGACCGGGTACGGGAAAGCCGGAGTTCCGTACTCCTTGAACCGATGAATCCTTTTGATCGCCGGCTTATTCACACCACATTGAACGATCTTGCCGACGTGGAAACCAAGAGCGAAGGCGAAGGCCTTTACAAGCAGGTACGAGTCTACTATCGGGGAGCCCGTTAGCCGGGAAGGGTGAGACGCCTTGGAAATCGCCGCGAATGGAATAAGCGTCTGTCCTGAACCGACTTTGTGGACAGACGCTTACGAGCGGCCTCCGAAGGGTACCAAGCCCACAAGCCCCCGTACTTCCCGGTCGGCGAAACGCACCCCCCCGCCGAGAAAGAAATCTCGTTTATCCCGAAGGATGTCGTTGACCCCGCCCTGGAAGTAGAGCCAGTTCCAGGGATTGTCTCCGTTAGGATCGAAGAAGGGGAAGATGGTCACGACGCTTCGCAGATTCGGAACTTCTCCGGCCTTAAAATCAAATACTTCGCCGGAAAGACTTACCCAACGTATAGGCTGAATATCAATCCCCAGCCCCGCTGTGTTATACAAGAGGCCGCCACGGAGCGTTATCGGGCCGAAGCGCCGGGCTAATTCAACGTTAAAGGCTACGGTGTACTTGGTTTCGATCGTATCTTCCCGAATCGTCCCTGGAACAAGACCGCCCGAGGTCGTCGTTTCCTTTACGGTACGGGAAACGATGCCTTCGGGAAGTGAACTAACGCCGATGCGGTACCAGCGATCATTGGACGCCGGCTCCAGCCGGAGAGACGCCCCGGCGCGCATGGTTCCGGCGCGTATATCATACTGGGACAGCGCGTCTACCTGTATGCCCAGTCCTAAGGCCCGATCCACGATCTCGGCGGCGCTGTCGACGACGCCGTTCACGTTGACCGCTACGGAATTCACCGTATCCAGGGTAGTTTGCACCGTATCTATCGCCGTACCGGTTTTCCCGGTTATGGACAAGAGATTATGGTAAAGTTTTTCGTCGTACAGAACCTGTCCGAGGTTCCCTTGTCCCTGCCTAATATCTTCGGTAATCATTCGCAGATTTTCGAGGGCGGCGCGGATGTCCACGGCCGCTCCCTCGATATCCGTTTCTCGGTCTTCTAGAATCCGCCGGGTCTGTTCAGCGATCAGCGCCGCCGCCTCCAGAATCCTGGATACCCGCTCCAGTTCCACATCGGATCGCTCGTTGAGCTTGGCGGTAAGAGCGTTAAAATTCTCTAGGGCGGCGGTCAGCGCCTGTAGTTGATTAGCTTGAAGCTCCTCCAGCAACTGCGAAAACTGTCCTCCGACATCTTGAACCGTTCCCATTACGGCGTTTATGTCCTGGCTGTTCCGCTCGGTATTGATCCGGCCTCCTTCGGGGATGAGAGGGCTCAGTTCCGTCCCCGGATCCAAGGCGAGAATAGAAGTACCCAGAATGGAAGAAGATTTCCGGGCGAGCCGGGCGTTTTCGCGGATCTCAATATGCTTCAAAAAGGCGATTTTAAGCCGCGCCTCGGCTCCCTCCAAGAGAATTTCCTCAATTTTGCCTACCGCCACTCCGGCGAGGTACACCTTGGAGCGAGTGGAAAGGCCGGTGGCGTCTTGCAGTGTCGCGCTGTACAGCTTTGTATTAAAGGCGTTAAGCCCGTCTGAGGAAAGGATGATATAAGTTCCTCCGGCGCCTCCTAGAAGAATAAAAAACAAGGCTACTTTTAAATACCGTGACATTATACCTCTAAATTCACAAAGGAGATGCGGATAAAATCCCGTACCAGCGGGTGATCCGATCGGGCGATTTCCAGGGGCGTTCCGTCGGCGATGATATACCCCTGATCCAGCACGGCTATCCTATCCGCGATACGAAAGGCCGCCGGTATATCGTGGGTGATCATCACGCAGGTAATATCCAATTCCCGGTTTACCCGGACTACCAGATTGTTAATAGTTTCCGATAAAACCGGGTCTAAGCCGGTGGTGGGCTCATCAAAGAAAAGCACCTCCGGGCGCATAACCAGCGCTCGAGCCACGCCCACCCGTTTTCGCATACCTCCCGATAATTCGTCAGGCCGCTTAGACGCTATACCGGGCAATTCAATCCAATCGAGCAATTCCGTTATCCGCCGGTTTATTTCTATCTGATTTTTGATCCGCAGCGCTTCCCGTAGAGGAAAAGCGAGGTTTTCTTCCACGGTCATAGAATCGAAAAGCGCGGCGTTCTGGAAGGAATAGCCGAAACATCTTCGCAAAGCAATCATACCGTTTCGATCCAAAGCGGTCAATTCGGTGTCTTTGAACCAGATTTTTCCGCTGTCGGGCTTTAACATACCCAGGATCGTCTTCAAAAGAACGCTTTTGCCGGTACCGCTCTGGCCGATAATGGCGCATATCGACTTTTCGGGGATCGCTAAGTTCACATTCTTGAGTACCGCGTGGTTATTGAAGGTTTTGCTCAAACTTTGGGTACGGATAATCGGCTTCATGCGTATATGATCCGTATCATAAAGCTCGTGAGGAAATAGTCGGTTACAAGAATAGATACCGACGAGACCACTACCGCTTTGGTAGCGCTGTCTCCCACTCCCTTGGCTCCCTGGGATGTCCGCAGTCCATAAAAACAACATACGGTAGAGACGATAAAGCCCATGATCGCCGCTTTGATGAGCCCTATGTACACATCACGAGGGCGCAGAAAACTGAAGAGATAATCTAAGTAACCGGCTGAATCAATAGCGTACAGGGACACCGAAACAACGTACGCCCCGACGGCGCCTATCACATTGGCCAGCAAGGTCAGTACCGGAAAGGCCAGCACTGACGCCACTACTCTGGGGAGTACCAGATAATGCAGCGCGCTGATGGACATGGATTCCAGAGCGTCTATCTGCTCCGTTACCTGCATCGTTCCCAACTCCGCCGCCATAGCGGAACCGTTCTTCGCGATTAGCATCAACGTGGTGATAACCGGCGCCAATTCCCTGGCCAAGGCGACAGAAACCGCCGCGCCGGTTCCTATCTCCGCCTGGAACTGTTGGAGCAGCGCCGCCATTTGCAGCGCGAAGATCATCCCTATAGCCCCGCCGGAAAGAAAGATGATCAGCACCGAATTCACCCCCAAACGCTCTATTTCGGCGATATACTGTCCAATACGGAAGGGCCGGCGCGAGAGATACCCCAGCGTCTCCCCTACAAAGACAAAATAGCGTCCCATTTCTTCCAATTTTTTTCCAAAAAAACGCAGCATAAACTCTGTCTTTATAAGAACACGGCGCAGCCTTTTCAAGGCTCACCGGCATAGCCGGAGCTTCGGATCCGCCGGTTTTTTAAGCGCCCGGCGCCAGAGCATTCTGTAAAATTGCCAGCAGTTCTTGTTTTTGGGGCGCTATGGCGGCGTTGGCGATGTTCTTCGCGCGCATGGCGGCTTCGGCGTAACCTTCGATCTCGGCGGCGCTGAACCGTTCCCGTTCTCCTAAAAGGCCGTTCAGCGCGGCGTCGAATTCATCCAGGTTCCGCATACCTAACGCCGCGAGGATCTCGCCTACGCGGTCTGTACCCAGGCTTTTCTCTTTTTTTTCAACGAACCGCAGGTACGCCCCGATGAGGAGACCGTTAGCCCTGCCGTGATCGATGTTCCGGTGGTAGGTAAGTTGATAACCCGCGGCATGGACGGCGGTAGTGCCCGTATTGGCGATCACCATGCCCGCCAATGTACTGGCATGGAGAAGTTTCTCCCTCACCGGAAGGCCCGGCTCGTCCTCTTTGAGGGCCCGGAAACATTCGGCAATGGCCTTGATGCTGTTTTTTGCCATGGGATCGCTCAACACGGAAGCCCTGACCGACAACATTCCTTCTATCGAGTGGGAAAGGGCGTCAATTGCGGTATTGATGGTGACGGCCCGGCTGAGGCCCCGCATATAGCGCCCGTCTAGAAAGGCGAAGCGCGGAAAAAGCGCCGGGCTTGCTACAGAGGTCTTGGTTTGAGCGGCGTGGTTGGTGAGGATGGCGTACTGGGTTACCTCAGAACCGGTACCGGCGGTGGTAGGCACGGCGGCAATGGGCAGCGCCCCGGCGCAGGAAAACCTGAAGATTGCGTCTTTTTCAACCGCGTTCACCGCGAGGGCCGCCGCCGCTTTGCCCGCATCCAGGGGAGATCCACCCCCGATGGCCAAGACAAAGTCACAGCTTTCTCGTTTGGCCGCTTCCGCCGCGTCAAAAACACAGTCAACGGTAGGGTTGCTCATCACTTTATCGTAAAGAAAGAAGCCCTGACCATTTGCTTCCAGCGCCTTAACCGCATCGGCGTATGAACCGTTCTTTTGGGCGGACTGCTTTCCCGTAACGATGAGGGCCTTCCTTCCCAATTCCATAAGGAGGGCGCGGTTTTCGTTAAGGCATCCTTCTCCGGCAATGATTTTTACCGGCATAGTATACATAAACTTCATGGTAATTCCTTCGGCGGCTGCCGACTACTCTAAAAACAACATAGTCCGAAACAGGGAAAAAAGCAACGCCTCCGGAATCACCGCTTATCACTGCCCTTAAAGAAGCGTATACTTGAGCGGTATCTTTACCGGGCGCGGGGCGTGTTAAACGGCGAAGGTATCATAAGGAGAAGAAGATGGATATTTCGTTACAGCTTTGGTCAATAAAAGAAGAAGCGGAGAAGGACTTTGCCGGGGCGCTGGCGCTCGTGGAAAAAGCGGGATACCGGGGAGTCGAGTTTGCCGGGTATTACGGGAATACGCCTGAGCGCGTAAAAGAAATGCTGGCGGCCTGCGGCCTCAAGGCGGTTTCAAGCCATGTGGGTATCGACCGGCTCCAAAACAATTGGGACGGCGAGATTCAGTACCTCAAGACCCTGGGCTTTAAGCTCATCGTCTGTCCCTGGGTAAGCTGCGCTTCCAAAGAAGAAGTACTCCAGAACGCGGCTATTCTGGAGTCTTGCGCCCAAAAAGCGGCCCAAGACGGGATCACGGTGGGGTATCACAACCACGCCCATGAATTCGTTCAATTTGACGGACGTTACGCGCTGGACATTCTGCTGGAAAAAGCCCCCACGGTGCAATTTCAGCCGGATGTGTACTGGATCGCCCACGCGGGAGTTGATCCGGTACGGTATCTAAAGCCGGTGGCTGAAGCTGGAAGGATTTGCGCCATCCACGCTAAAGAGATAGCCAAAACAGGTACGGCGAATGTGTATGTAGGCCGGGGGAGGATCGACTTCAAGGCTATCGCCGCCTTGTGCCCTCCCGCTCGGTATCCATACATCGTTGAGCAGGAAGAGTTTTCCAGCGATCACTTTGATGGGATACGCCAAAGCTGCGAGGGACTGAGGAAGGTTCTTGAATAGGCGAAAGGCCGTTTTCGGTTAATTTTCGCGGGAAGGTGAGGTTTCTATGCTCGTTATACTATCTAAAAGCGTCTCCGCCCATGATAAAGAGATGATTTTGATCTATCTGCGGGATCAGGGCTTCGCGGTACGGGAACAGAAGCTGGGTGACGACCTGATCATCGGCGCGGTGGGTAAAAGCGCGGCGGATTTACGGGAACTCAGCCTGCTCCCCGGCGTGGAACGGGTGGCGGCCACTTCCAAGCCCTATGAGCTGGCCTCACGGGAAACCCATGCCGAGGATACTATTGTTACGGTGGGTTCAGGTGAGACGGCGGTGAAGATGGGCGGCTCTCGAATTACCATCATCGCCGGGCCCTGCGCGGTTGAAAGCCGGGAGCAGATCCTGGAGACCGCCCTACGGGTTCGGGAATCCGGGGCGGTGATCCTTCGAGGCGGGGCCTTTAAGCCCCGAACGAGCCCCTACGCCTTCCAGGGTTTGGGAATGAAGGGGCTGGAGTTTATGAAAGCCGCCGGTGAAGCCGCGGATATGCCGATTGTTACCGAGGTAGTATCCCCAGAATGGGCCGCGCAGATGCGGGATCTCACCGATATGTTCCAGATCGGCGCCCGGAATATGCAGAATTTTGAGCTCTTGAAACGGGTAGGTTCCCTGGGGAAGCCGGTACTCCTGAAACGGGGCCCTTCGGCGACTATCGAAGAATGGCTCCTCTCGGCGGAGTATCTGCTGGCGTCGGGCACGAAGGATGTGGCGCTCTGCGAGCGGGGCATCCGCACCTTCGAAACGTACACCAGAAACACCCTGGATATTTCGGCTATTCCGGTGGTGAAGGCCCTCTCCCACCTGCCGGTTATCGTGGATCCCAGCCACGCGGTGGGGATTCGGGCTAAGATAAGCCCCGCCGCCCTAGCCGCCATTGCCGCCGGAGCGGACGGCCTTACCGTGGAGGTTCACCCCCGGCCCGACGAGGCCCTCTCCGACGGCCCCCAGTCCCTCTACCCGGAGCAGTTTGAGCGGCTCATGCGGGACATCGAAGCCCTGGCCCCGGTGGTGGGCAAGGAACTACTCAGAACCCCCCGGTCTACCGGCTCGGCCCCGCGCCGCGCCGCACCGGTAGCTTCGCTAACGCCGGTAGCTTCGCTAACGCCGGTAGCGAAGCTATCGGCGGAATTGCCCGTCGCCTTCTCCGGGGAAAGCGGCGCGTACGCCGAGCGGGCATTGATGCGGGCCTTTGGAGAGGATGTCCCCCGGCTCTCCTGCCCCGGCTTTAACCTGGTATTCAACGCCGTGCTGGACGGATCCGCCGCCTTTGGGGTTGTGCCGGTAGAGAACAGCCTGGCCGGGTCTATCCACGAAAACTACGATCTTTTTATCCGTTATCCCGATATTGCTATGGCGGGGGAACTCAAGCTGCGGATCGTCCACTGTCTTATCGCCGCCCCCGGCGCGGATATGGATTCTCTCACCATTGTCCGCAGCCACCCCCAGGGCTTCGAGCAATGCCGGGAATTCCTAGACAAGCATCCCCAATGGCGGCTTGAACCGTGGAACAACACTGCCGCCGCCGTGGCCTCCATCATGAGGGAAAAAAACAGCGCCGGAGAACTTCCCCCGCACATCGCCGCCATTGCCGGGGAAGCCGCCGCCGCCGCTCAGGGCCTCAAGGTTCTCAAGATGGGCATCGAAACGAATCCTCTCAATTATACCCGTTTCGCGATCATATCCCGCCGGGTGGGGGATGCCGCCCCGGTACCTCCAAGCCTGGGGTCGGAGCGGCCCAATAAGGCGTCTCTCATTTTTTCCGTTCCCAACAAACCGGGCAGCCTCTTTGCGTGCCTCAAAATCTTGAGCGAGCGGGGCATCAATTTATCCAAACTGGAATCCCGGCCTATTCAGGGGCAGCCCTGGCGGTATCTTTTCTACGTTGACGTGAGTATCCCCGAAACCGAAGGGCTTTTTACCCAGACCCTCGGAGAACTCAAGGCTATCACCGAAGATTTTCATTTTCTGGGAATGTACCGGGCTGCGGCGTGAAACACGCTCGGCGAGGCAACTCGCTTCTCTTCGCCTGCTCCGCCGCGCTGCTTCTGGGCGCGTGCGCCGGGCTGAAACAGCCGCCTGACCCCGCCCCACCTTCTTTCGCGGGCGCGGACGGCGATTCCGAAACCGCCGGGAGGCTTCCGGAACCGGACGGCTTTAACCGGAGAAACTACGCCGTACCGGAAGGGTTCCGTTTTATCCCCGCCGCCCTTCCCGCGCTAGAGTATCCCCCCGGCGTGGGGCAGCCGGAAGCGTCCGTGCCGGAAGCGGAAAAAAGCCCCATGACCGAATCCTTCCAAAACGCCTATATTGAAGGGTTGCTTCAAGGGATTCCCCTGGCGGGCGTTCTGGGAGGCGACCTCGTTCACCGCTGGCCTCCCCGCGATCCGGTAAGCTGGGTTCAAAACTGGCGTCATACCGGGCCGGAAACGGCCAACTCCTGGGGTATCCCCTCCCTGGTACTGGCTATATGCGCCGGCGGCAACTTTGCCGATGGCAGCTTTGCCGGCGGCAGCTTTGTTGACGGCGAGGGCGAGACCGCGCTCGTTCACGGCCCTATCCTGGATTTCTACGGGAAGAGCAAAGGCATTGGCGGCGCGAACGGGGCGGCAGGCTACGGCGCTCCCCGGGGAAACGTTTTTTTCCAGGATGGGGGTATCGCCCAGGCATTTGATTACGGCCTCATTCTGATAGCTCAAGAAGGCGCTTCCTTTATTCCGTGGGAACGTCTTGCCGCCCACCCGGACGGGGGTGACGTAAATTACGTCATTTCACCGGAAATACCCGCCGGTATTCGCGGCAGGGGAGAAGGGGAAGAGGGCGCTTTCCGCCGCGCTTTCCGCCGCGCTTTCCGCGACGCCTGGCGCAGGGAAGCCGCTCGCCGTCAAGGGCAAAGCCGGATTCCCCCGGAAGCGGACGGCCCGCCTGAGTATATCCCCTGGGACGGCAGACTCCTTTCCGAGGAAGGGGAGCCCGCATCCGTTGAGGGCGTATACCTCCAGTATTTTGATAACGCCCAAACGGTGTTCGCCGCCCTGGACGCTCCGGCGCTGCCCTTTACCGTTCGGGTTATCCGCGCTCCCTTCTTGGACGCCCTCGTCGCCGCCGGCGTCCTTCCCGGTTTGGAGGCTCCGGAGCCTCCAAACCTTCCGGATACGCTGCCCACGCTCTACCGGAGCGGGTTCACCGGGGCGCTGCTGGAAGGTTTTTCCCGGTACGGCTTTCCCTTGACCGACGCCTTGCCCCGCGCCGGAGAAGATTCGTGGGTAGAGGCCCAACGTTTCTCCCGGGGCTGGATAACGGGAACTTTAACGCAGCCATAAAATTGGGAGGGGCCCGGGGAGGCGCGCCTCCCCGGCGGGGGGC
>JAIRPG010000151.1 GCA_031257105.1 Treponema sp. | reverse complement strand
CCCCCCCGTGAACTATAATAACGCTTCATTATGAAGCCTCCTTGGATTATCCGGCTTGTAAACCGGACCATTTGGTGTGAGTCAAAATAACCCACAGAGCGTATAAAAATACACTTTATTTTAACGTAGACCACGATGTGCGGCGTGTCAAGCTGGCTTAATCACAAGCTGGCTTGTCAACCTGGCTTGTCAAGGCGTAAAGCCCGATCCATAATTGAAACTATCGGATTTATAGGAGGGTGTAATGATAGAAAGCAGCACGGAAGTGGTCGCGTCGGTAAAGCTCCGCTATGGCATGGTTGGTGGGGGGCCGGGCGCATTCATCGGCGATGTTCACCGGAAGGCGATTAACCTGGACGGCATGGCGGAGATCGCGGCGGGATGTTTCTCCCAGGATCCCCAAAAGACCCTGGCGGTAGGCGCCGCGTTGGGCATCCCCAAAGAACGGCTCTATGGTTCTTTTGAAGAAATGGCGGAACAAGAGGCTAAACGGCCCGACAAGATCGATTTTCTGGTCATTACCACGCCGAACACGTCCCATTTTGCCATTGCCAAGGCGTTCTTAAGCCGGGGAATCCCCGTGGTCTGCGAAAAACCACTGGCCACGGAACTGGCGGATGCGGAAGAACTGGCGGCGCTGGTCAAGAAGACCGGTTTGCCCTTCATGATCACCTACAATTACACGGGAAACGTCACCATCAAGCACGCCAGGGAGCTTATCCGATCGGGCGAGTTGGGGAAGATTACCTTCGTCAACGGCGAGTATCCCCAGGAATGGCTCATGGTGGAAGCGGAAAAGCAGGGAAGCAAGCAGGCCGTCACCCGGACGGATCCCAAGCTGGCGGGACATTCCAATAGCGTGGGAGATCTCGGTTCCCATATCGAGAGCATGGTCAGCTACCTTACGGGGCTGCGGATTACCTCGGTGTGCGCCCGGCTTGATCGGATTTTCCCCGGACGGACGTTGGACGATAACGCCACCATCATGCTGGAGTACGATAACGGCGCCAAAGGCGTCTACTGGACCAGCCAGATCGCCGCAGGTTATGATAACGCCCTCCGGGTGCGTATCTTCGGAACCAAGGGGGCCATCGACTGGAACGAGGAAAGCTCTAACTACCTGGGAGTTGCCTTCTATGGCAAGCCGAAAACGGCGCTTTCCCGGGGCAGGGATCCGTTCTTTCCCCATGCCCAGGGCTATTCCCGCATCCCCTCCGGCCATCCAGAAGGCTACCACGAGAGCTTGGCGAACCTCTACAAGACGTTCATCAGCGCCCTCATCAAAAGAAAAGAAGGAAAAACAGTGAGTGATGCCGAAAAAGACTGGCCCACGGTAGATATGGGCGTTGACGGCGTTAAATTTATTAGTAAATGCGTAGAGAGCTCTGAAAAAGGGGCGCTCTGGGTACAATTTTAACAAGGAGAGAGCGTTATGGCGCGGCCAGTTACTATTTTTTCGGGACAATGGGCGGATCTGCCCTTTGAAACAGTTTGCGGGAAGGTTAAGTCCTTCGGGTATGACGGCATAGAAATTGCCTGCTGGGGGGATCACCTCGATCTCAAGAAGGCTGCCACCGATCCGGCGTATGCCAAGGGGCGGCTGGACATCCTGGCCAAGCACGGGCTCAAGTGCTGGGCTATCGGTACCCACCTGGTGGGTCAGTGCGTGGGCGATAACTGGGATCCCCGGTTGGACGGGTTCGCCCCCACCGCGTTTTCGGGCCAGCCGGAGAAGATCCGCGCCTGGGCTGTGGAGTACATGAAGTACGCCGCCGCCGCCGCCAAGAACATGGGCGTAAAAGTAGCGACCGGTTTTATGGGTTCCCCCATCTGGGCTTACTGGTACTCTTTCCCTCAGACCAGCGAAAA
Organism: Treponema sp.; assembly: GCA_031257105.1. Taxonomy (GTDB): domain Bacteria; phylum Spirochaetota; class Spirochaetia; order Treponematales; family Breznakiellaceae; genus JAIRPG01. Next base: position 26,679 of record JAIRPG010000151.1, on the reverse strand, counting down.
GATGATCGATGACGCCTTCAAGAAGATCGTGGAATTGTGGACGCCTATCTTCGATGAGTTCGACAAGCACGGGATCAAGTTCGCCCTGGAGGTGCACCCCACGGAGATCGCCTTCGACTACTACACCGCCCAGCGGCTCCTCAAGGAGTTCAACAACCGGCCCACCTTGGGCTTTAACTTCGATCCTTCCCACCTCATCTGGCAGGGCGTAACTCCCCATGTGTTTCTCCGGGATTTCGCCTCGCGTATCTACCACGTGCACATGAAGGACGCGGCGGTGACCTTAGACGGCAAGGCGGGGATCCTGGGTTCTCATATCACCTTTGGCGATACCCGCCGGGGCTGGAACTTCCGCTCCCTGGGGCACGGCGATGTAGACTTTGAAAACATCATCCGGGAACTCAACGCGGCGAATTACCAGGGGCCCCTCTCGGTAGAATGGGAAGATTCAGGCATGGAACGGGAATTCGGCGCAAAAGAAGCCTGCGAATTCGTCCGCAAGGTAGATTTCGCCCCCTCTACGGTGGCCTTTGACAACGCCTTAAAGACCGATTAACGGGCAAAAAAAATCGCCGGCTTGTCCCGGCGGTTTTTTTTTGCGCTGGCTCGGCGCTTATTCGATTTTAAAGCGAGAAACTTCCCGTACCAGAATGTCTATGTTATCCCGGTTTTGACCGCTTAATTCGTTCACCCGGTTCACCGCGACATTGATCTGATCCGCGCCAACCGCCATCTCATTCATCCCGCTGGTGATCTCTGTCGTTACCAGTTCCAAGTTCTTGCTCTCATGGATCACTTCCTTGCTGCCCTCCAGCATCTCCAGGGAACCGCCCTTTACCTGTTGGGTGATCTCGTTCACCTGGCTGATGGACTCAAGGATCTGCTTACTGCCCGCGCCTTGCTCTTCCATGGCGTTACGGATGTTCTCTTCCTGGTCGGCCACGGTTTTAACGCCGCCGTCTATGGCCTCGAACTTGTTGAGGACGTTATCCGTGGATTTGGTGATCTTATCTATCGATTCTTTTATCTTTTTGAGTACCGCGCTGATCGTCTTTGACTGCTCGCTTGAGGATTCGGCCAGTTTGCGGATCTCGTCAGCCACCACCGCGAAGCCCTTCCCGGCTTCTCCCGCGTGGGCGGCTTCAATGGCGGCGTTCATCGAAAGCAGATTGGTCTGACTGGCGATGTTTGACATTACCGAGTTGATTTCCAAAAGCCCCTCGCTTTCGCGGGCGATTTCCTGTATATCCGTGGCCACATCCTGCAATCCGGTGCGCCCCACTTCGGAGGATTCGATCAGTCCTTTCACATTGGCGGAGTTTTTGACCAAGGTGTTGGTGACGGACTGGATATTCGCCAGCATCTCTTCTATGGCGCTGGAGGAACGGGCCACGCTGGAACTCTGCTGTTCCACATGGTTGTTGAGCTTATCAATATTGACGGTGATCTGCTCCATGGTGGCGTTCGTTTCGGTAACGCTGGCCGACTGGTTGATCACCTTGCCTTTAATGCTCTGTATGTTTGCGGTAATTTCGTTTACCGCCGCGGCGCTTTGAGCCATATTGGACGCCAACTCAGTACCGATGTCGAAGAGGGTTACCGCCTGTTTCTTGATAACCCCCACCAGATTCCGGATTTTTTCCAGCGTCAGGTTAAAGTAGTGGGCAAGATCCGTCACTTCGTCTTTGCCTGTTTCCGCGATAGTCTTGGTCAGGTCTCCTTCGCCCTCGGAAATATCCTTGAGGGTAAGAGATACGCCGACGATGGGCTTAACAATGCTCTGAACGATAAAGAAGACGACCACTGCGGCGACAATGAGGGTAATAAGGGCAAATATGACGATGAAGAGCGTTAAATCTCGTACCGGGCGGTTCACTTCGTTCATCGGAATTACCACCATCATGTTCCATGACTCCACGATCTCGGCAATCTTAATGGGGTAATAGAGTACGAAGACATCGGTTCCCATCACCGCCGAATAGATGTTAAGGCTCAAGGGCTTGCCGTTTTCATCGCCGCCCCTTTTCATCGCGGCCCGTACCCGCTCCAAGTTATTCCCCAGCGTGGCTTTTTCCTTGGCGTTTTCGTACATATAGCTTCCAACCCGGCTCTTGTCGAAATGGGCCACGATTAGGGCGTCATCGGTATAAACCGCCGCGTACCCCTTGCCGTCATAGATCGATTTGGCGGCGTCATCGGCAATCTGCTGGAGCGCGGTAACATAGTTAATACCCACGACTCCCACAAATTCCTTCGTCGTGCCCCTGGTAATGGGATATATAATCGTAATGACCGGCGCGTTTCCGTAACCCGCCACATCCCGCCAGACCGGATCGGTAATCCGGGCGTTGAGGGAGGTATCTTTTAGGAACTCCTGCCAGTTCTCAAAGCCGTCGGACATACGCTCTATCGGGCCGTTCCGCCGGGTATAGCTCGTGTGGTACTGTCCCAGCCGCCCTTCAAAGTTGTCAAGCGTATTGGGAAGCCACGCCGTCCACATACCCGTATAGTTCTCGTTATCAAGCAACATACTGTAAAGCATATCATCGTACCGTTCGCGCCGGTCTTCTATCGGAATAGTCTCGTATTCCCCAAATATCTGGGAGGTCGTCTTGGCGGCATGGACATACGCCGCTATCCGGCCCCCAATATCGAGGGCATGATAGCTGGCGAGTTGCTCGGCGCTGTCGAGCGCGGCCTGGCGTACCAGACTGCCGGATCGCGTTAAGGTAATGAAAGATGATACAACCATAACCACCGCGATCATGGCGATAACCACAAGGGTCAACTTTAACTTGAGTTTCATATATACAAGTTCCTCTTTCCAATAAAAATTTCTTTTACGGACAAATGTGAGTTAATAGTATAGTAGTCTTTTCGACAAAACAAGCGTAAAAAATAATAAAGTTGATGACAAATTCGTTGTTATACCTCATACTTTTTGCATGAAAGAATTGAAAGACCGATTCAAGAGCTTCAATCCTGGGCGGGTGAACGTGCTGTTACTGTGTTTTATCTCCTGTGTGGCGGGCGGTGTGGTTCTCAAGCTTACGGCCCCGGTGATAGTGCCCTTTACCATCGCCCTCTTCTTGGCGTGCGCTATGTATCCCCTCGTTTCCACCCTGGATAAGCTGCGGGTTCCCCGTTCCCTCTCGATTCTGCTTGTAGTGATCGTCATCGGCGTTGGTCTCTGTGTCTTTGCGGCCATACTTTTTACCTCCGGCAGGACGATCCTTTCCCGGTATCCCAAGTACGAGGGACGTTTGACCGAGATTTACGCCTGGGCGGCGGGTTTTTTCGAGCTTTCCTACGATGAGCGCCTTACGTTCTTCGAAAATCTCTGGGGTCAGTTGGGAGTACGGTCGCAGGTGCGGAATTTCGCCATTTCTTTTTCCAACGCATCGATACAGTTCCTTAAAAATGCGGTGATGGTGGTGTTGTTTGTGGTATTTTTCCTGCTCGAGGCCGCTTGTTTTAAAGAAAAGGTAGAGCTTGCTTTTGCGGCGAAACATTCCGGCCAGATAAAGCATATCAGCGCCGATGTGGCGCGCCAGATAACCCGGTATCTTACCGCGAAAACCCTTATTTCGCTGGCTACCGGCGCGGTTGTCGCCCTGGGCCTAAGCCTTATCGGGCTGGAATTCGCCGTTGTTTGGGGGCTGGTTCAGTTCATCTTGAACTTTATCCCAAGCCTGGGCAGTATCGCCGCAGGGGTTGCCGCTTCTGTCTTTGCCCTGCTCCAATTCTGGCCCGAACCGGGGCCGGTGATCCTGGTAGTCGCCGTTATGATAGGGGCGAACACGATCATCGGTAATGTGCTGGATCCCAAGATCATCGGGGATCACGTGGGAATCTCCCCGCTGGTGGTGCTGGTCTCTCTGACAATCTGGGGCTGGGTGTGGGGGTTCGCCGGCATGATCTTGGCGGTTCCCATGATGGTGATCATCAAGATCATCTGCGAAAATTTCCCCTTTCTGGAACCTATCTCGATTTTGCTCGGTTCAAGGAAGGCAACGCTGGTAAAAAAGCTGGCGGAAGCGGAGAAAGAGATGCAAACCCAGGAACTGATGTAGCGTTTTGGCTAGACAAACCTGAAAGAACGGGAGCTTAATGAACGTATGAGTATCAATTCAGCCCTTTTTACCGATTTTTATTCCTTGACCATGGCCCAGGGATACTGGAAGCAGGATCTAAACCGCCGGGCGGTTTTTGAGATGTTCTTTCGCCGGAATCCCTTTGAGGGGGGCTTTGCCGTGTTTGCCGGATTGGGCTCCCTCCTGGAACAGATTGAGGGGTTCTCCTTTTTGCCGGAGGACATTGACTACCTGGATGGCCTTGGCCTTTTTGAAAAGGCGTTTCTGGACTACCTTTCGGCCTTCCACTTTTCCGGCTCCCTTTGGGCAATGGACGAGGGGCGGGTAGTGTTTCCCCAGGAACCGCTGCTGCGGATCGAAGGCGGACTTATTGAGTGTCAGATACTGGAGGGGCTGGTTCTGAACGTTGTCAACTTTCAGAGCCTTATCGCCACCAAGACCGCGCGGGTCTGGCTGGCTTCGGGCAAAGGGGCCATCATGGAGTTCGGTCTGCGCCGGGCGCAAGGGCGGGACGGGGCAATCTCCGCGTCCAGAGCGGCTTACATTGGCGGCGCATCGGGAACCTCCAATGTGCTGGCGGGCAAACAGTTCGGCATCCCGGTGATGGGAACCATGGCCCACTCCTGGGTAATGGCCCACCCCAACGAAGAGGCCGCCTTCCAAGCCTATGCGGATATATATCCCAAAAACCCGGTGTTTCTTATCGATACGTACGATACCCTCAAAAGCGGGATTCACAGCGCGATTACCGTTGGGAAGCGTCTGGCTCAGGAAGGGAAAAACTTTGGGGTCAGGCTGGATTCGGGGGATATTCATTACCTTTCCGTTGAAGTCCGAAAGCTCCTCGACACGGCGGGACTGACCCGCGCTACGATTTCGGTATCCAACGATCTGGACGAATCCATCATCCAGACCTTGACCGATGCGGGCGCGCCGGTGAATTCCTGGGGGGTAGGCACCCGGATGGTTACCGGGGGCAATGACGCCGCTTTTACAGGGGTGTACAAGCTCACCGCCAGCGAAACCGCGCCGGGGCGCTTTGTTCCGGCTATCAAATTCTCGGATAATCCCGAAAAGACCACCACGCCGGGGATCAAACAGGTATGGCGTATCCGGGACTCCCAGGGTATGGCGGTAGCCGATGTGTTGAGCCTGGAAACAAGCGCCGGGGCCGAAGAGCCGGATACCCTCGTTCCAGGCAAGCGTTACGCATTCTGGCATCCTCAGGCGGATTACCGCCACTTCTACCATGATTTAGAGACGGAAGCCGAGGGACTCCTCAAGCTCCGCATTGACCGGGGTAGGCAAATAGGCCCTGCTCCTTCTCTAGAAACGATCCGGACGGGGCTTAAAGCGGAGCTTGAAACCTTCGATCACAGCTATAAGCGGCTTCTCAACCCGCATGTATACAAGGTATCAATGACCGAACGGCTCAGGGCGCTTAAGCTGGAACTGATCAAGCTCTACTTGGGCGATCTCTAAGCATGAACGAGATACGGGTAACGCTGCGATCGGACGGCGAACCGGAACAGGAACTGCGCGTTCCTTCCGGTACAAGGCTCGAAGAACTGGCGGAGCGTTTTCACGCCACGGGCGTCGCGATGCGGGTGAACAACGAGATCCTTCCCCTTGCAGCCCGGCTCGAAGTCAATGCCCGGATCGAGATGGTACCGCTGGATTCCTCGGAAGGCGTCATGATCTACCGCCGTTCCCTGGCCTTTCTTCTGGCAATCGCCGCATGGGAACGCTTCCCCGAACGGAACCTTCAGATTGGTCATTCCCTGGGGAATAGCTACTACTACACCTTTGCGGGCGACCGAAAACCGGCGCCTGAGGACATCCGCGCCTTGGAAGAACGGATGCGCCATCTCGCGGCGGAAAATCTTCCTATTGAAGTTCATTACCTTGCCTATGAAGAGGCGGTGGAACGCTTTGAAAAGAACCGGTTAACCGGTACGAGCCTCCTTTTGGAACAGCGCAGCGAGTCCTTGGTACAGATCAATGTCTGCAAGGATTTTGTGGATCTTTACATCGAACCCTTGGTAAACCGTACAGGAATCCTTTCAACCTTTAACCTCCTGGCGTACCAGGACGGCTTTCTCCTCCGTTTCCCTGGAATTGGCCGGGGTATGGAGATCGAGCGGTTCGAAGACAGCCCCCGGATCTTCGCGGTCTATAACGAGTACAAAAAATGGGGCCGCATCATCGGGGTTCACACGGTGGGCCATCTGAACAGGCATATCGCCAACAAAACGATTCGGGAGTTCATCAGGATCGCCGAGGCGTTTCAGGCGCGGAAATTGTCGGAGTTGGCGGAACAGATCTACGAAAAGCGGGACGCCGTAAAGCTTATTCTCCTCGCCGGGCCTTCGAGTTCCGGCAAAACCACTACCGCCAAGCGGCTTTCTATAGAACTCAAGATCATGGGCTTAGAGCCGGAAGCCGTCAGTCTGGACGACTATTACGTGAACGTCTGCCATACCCCCCGAGATGAAAAAGGGGAGCCGGACTATGAATGTCTGGAAGCGCTGGACACGGCCTACCTGAACGAACAGCTTCGAGCCCTCCTTAACGGAGAAGAAGTGATCCTGCCCTCCTACGATTTTAAGGCAGGCCGCCGCCGGGAAGAAGGCCGGAAGCTGCGTATGGGACGGCGAACCATGCTGATCGTAGAAGGTATCCACGGCCTGAACGATGCCCTAACTCCTTCGATAGGCAGGGAACTCAAGTTTAAGATCTATCTTTCCGCCCTCACTCAACTCAATTTAGACGACCATAACCGCATCCCCACCAGCGATAACCGGCTCCTCAGACGGCTGGTGCGGGATTATCAGTTCCGGGGGAGCGATGCGGTAAACACCATCAAAATGTGGCCCAGCGTCCAGCGGGGAGAGCGGAGGCATATCTTTCCCTTCCAGAACAGCGCAGACGCCGCGTTCAATTCCGCCCTGGATTACGAACTGGCAGTGTTGAAGCCCTACGCCGTTCCCCTGCTTCGAGCGATAAAGCCCAACCGCGCCGAATACGCCGAGGCTGCGAGACTCTTGGCGTTCCTGAAAAATTTTGCCCCCATACCGGCCCCGTATGTGCCCTCCCAGAGCATCGTGCGGGAATTCATCGGGGGCAGCGAGTTTTCGTACTAACCGAATACAAGCGCGGTTCAGCGCGGTTCCGTAGTAGAGGGTATGGATGTTCGCTTGAATCGCATGGCCCTTTGGGGGCTTTTAAGCTGGGTCTGCGTTACCGTTACGCCGGCGGCGGAACCGGCGTCAGGTTTTTCTTTGGGGATCCTCTGGGCCGGTTCCTGGGAGCATGAGCTTATGAAAAAAGGAAGCCCGGCTTCTATAGGAAGCCCGGCTTCTGTAGGAAGCCTGGTCAATCGGGGGGAATTGCGGTTGAGCGCCTTGGGCTTTCAAGGCCGCGCTCTGGCGATAGACAAGCGGCCCCTCATGCCCTGGGATCATCCTGATGCGGGGAATACCGCCGCCGCCGCCGGCCTCTACCATAATGCGACCGGTTCCCGGCTGCTCTGGGGTATCCTTGATGAAGGAGGACTTTCCGCCCGGCTCAGCAACCCCTGGAGTAAGCCTGTTCCGCAGGTGGAAACTCGCCGGCTTTCCATGGCGGATCTGAAAACCAGCCCCTCGTCCACCAGAGAACCGGAAGCTTATCTCTACCTGGGGAGTCCCCGGCTGGGAATATTCCGGGGCTTCGCTTCGGCTCAGATAGGACGCGGACAATCTTCGGCGGCGTCCATTCTACCGTTAGCTCTGGGCGGCGGCCTCGATGTCCAGGTTGGAAAGAAGATAAAACTCGGTATCGAAGGTTTTTTCACGGAGAAGCGGCTGAGTTCTCACGTTCCATCCGCCTGGTTTTCCCAAAAGCCGCCGCTGCCGGAACGGGATTTTACCCTCTACGGGCTTAATCTGTTCTTTAGTTCCACTCAATTTGCCTTCAGCGCCGATGGCGCATATTCGGAGACCTTTGCTTTTGGCCGGGATCTCTATGGCAGTCTGGCGCTCCGTCTGGGTTCCCGGCCTTGGCAGTTTTCTCTGGGAGCCGACGCCGCCGGGAGCCGCTTTACCGGACGAAACGGGGCAAGCCCCGGAGCCGCCTTCCGTACCGCCGCCCGCGTTGAGTGGAAAGGACGCCGGAGCAGCCGCTTCCAAGGTATCCTGAACTTCCAAGCCCCCGGATTGGGGGAAGCCTTTGAACGGGGTTCCCTTGCTTTGAGTTTCCGTTTTCCCCGGTCTCCGGGTTTTTCCCCTGAGAAGATAAGCCTTGATGCCGGCAGAAACGCGGAAGACCGGAAACGGACGCTGGACAGCGCCGGCATTGCCCTGGGGATCAACACGGGCCCGGTCAAAACTACCATCAACGCCGCTATAACCGGCGTTGCCGGGGATCCCTGGCCCGGCGAGGGATATAACTTTGACGGCGCGAAAGTATCCGCCGAAGCGTCCGTTTCTCCGGGGGCGTTTCTATTCAGAGTTAAAACAGGTTGTACCTTCAGCGGCAAAGAACCGGTTTGGGACGCCTCGATTTACGGCGCTCTCCGTTTTAAGTATGGCAGACTGAGCGTCAAGCTCGCATCTCCCACGTTTCCTCAAACCTGGCTCTATACGATTTCCTGGCTTTGCGAATCTCCCCGCGTGACCTTGCCCTTCCCTCTATAGTAGAATACAACAAGATAACAATGCGGCGGATCAAAATGGGACGAATAAAAACATGCAGGAAATGATGATACCCGAAGCGATATGCGGCTTCTTCCTGTTGCTGCCCCTCCTTCGGCCAATGGTGAAGCGTTTATGGCCTTTGGATGGTCTGGTATGGCTTCCTTTGTTTGCGCTGGGGATAACTATCGCTATCTTCCCCGCCTATGGGTTCCGGCCTGAATGTATCCCCCTGCTGATCTACGGGATCATCTATAATGTGATAAACATTCCTTCTGTTTTAGCCGTAACGTCGCGTCTACAGGCCGATGATTTTCGGGAGCAGCGGGCGCCGGTTACCCTTTTTGCGCTCGCGCTGCTGGCTGCGGTTATGTTTTCCGCCTTGTATTTTCTGCCCCATTCCGATACGGCGCTGCTTGAGGAAGGAGTTCAGAACCTCACCGTTATTGATGAATCACGGGGAGAGGAGTTCTTCGTACGGGTCTATAGTTCCACAGACACCGGTAATACCGCCGGCGCTGTCCGGCCATTGATGATACTGGTTCCCCCGGTGATGGGATCGGTTGGTATGGTAGATCAGCTTTGCGGGGACTTACGGGATCGCGGGTTTACCGTACTGACCTATTCCCACCGGAATTTCGATGATCCCGCCGTGGACGGCCAGGGCCGCCGTTTCGCGCTCTCTGTCGGGCGGCGTTACCGGTGGCTGCGGATCGCCGCGCAGGGCCTCGTTTCTGAAAAGGTCAATGCAGAGGGCCGTGAGTTGGAAGAGGGGCGCCGTCAGGATCTCGTTTTCCTCTTAAATACTATCGGACAAGTTGGAAAGCTCCGGGACGCTTTACTTCCGGGAACCGATCCGGGCTGCGTCTTTGCCGCCGGATACGGCGCGGGCGGGGCGGCGCTGCTCTTGCTTTCGGGTTCCCCTGAATTTAGCCGTCGATACCCTGCGGTAAAAGGGATCATCGCGGTAGAAAGCCCGATTCTGTCGGTTCTCCGGGGTAAAGAAAGGCCGCCTTCGGAGCCGCCTCGGCCTGAAGGCTGGTTCCGCTCTCTGGTACCGGCGCTCCGCGCATGGGCGGCGGAGTTGGGCCGGCATAAGATAAGCCGGATAACGGATCTGCCGAACCCGGCTGTTCCCGTCCTCTTTCTCCTCTCAGATCGAGTTTGGAGTCCCCGCTACCGGGATGTCCGCTATGGCGCGCTCCTGGGTGTCTTACAAGGAGCCGGACAGCCCGCCATATTGGCGTCCGCAACCGGCGCGGGCCCACTGGACTACTCGGATGTCCCCCAAAAATACCCGGTTTTTCAGGCCCTGTTTCCGGGAATTCAGAAAAGCACGGGGAAAAATTCCCTGGATGCCGCCGCACTCATGACCAATTTTGCCGCGAGTTTCCTGGAAGGAACAGGCTCCCGCGTGACGATTCCTGCCCGGGAAAGCCTTTTGGAAGAGAAAATCTCCATAGAAACCGGCAAGGCATGGAATTTCCCTCTCAAAGGGAGTATACTCTAAGCTATGACTACCCGGCAGTTGGATGCTTTCTTCCGAAATATCCTAAATATAGAAGATTTTGCCGCCATTGATAGCTCCCTTAACGGGTTGCAGGTTGATAACGACGGCGCTGAGGTAGAAAAGATCGCCTTCGCGGTGGACGCGAATCGAGAGACGTTCAAACAGGCTGCGGCTGCCGGGGCGGGGATGCTCTTTGTCCATCACGGGCTTTTGTGGGGAAAACCCCTCCCGGTAGCGGGTAACTTCCGGGAACGGCTCCGGTTTCTGTTGGATCGCAACATCGCCCTCTACGCAGTGCATCTCCCCTTGGATCAGCATCCGGAACTGGGGAACAACGCCGCCTTGTCGTCTTTGCTGGGGATCGATGCGCCGGAGCCTTTCGGACGCTACCACGGGCGGAAGATAGGTTACAAAGGAACCCTCAAACAGCCGCTGCGTATCGCGGAAGCGGTCAAACGGATCGAATTTGCTGGGAGACCGCCTTTAGGCGTCTATCCTTTCGGCAAGGAAGAGAACCGTAGCTGTGCGGTGGTTTCCGGCGGCGCGGCCCAGGAGGCTCTTCAGGCCCTTGAGGAAGGGCTCGATCTCTATGTGACCGGAGAGGTTTCCCATGAGGTATACCATGAAATTCTGGAAGGACGGATGAATATGATCGCCGGCGGTCACTATTCCACAGAAGTATGGGGCGTACGCCGGGTAATGGAACACTGCGCGGCCATGCTGGAACTAGAACTCGAATTCCTTGACGCGCCTACGGGTCTATAATGGAGAAGCCCATGAAGTCATTAAATAAACGGATGATCCTGCCATTTCTGTTGACGGTTTTTTTGATCCTTGCGGATCAGGGAACAAAATCTTTTATTGTAAAAAATTGGCCCGGCGACCAGGTGTTTATTACCGATGTGTTCGGCAATGATATGCTCTGGATCATCCATGTCCGAAACAAGGCCATTGCTTTTAGTCTAGGGTATAACCTGCCCGACTCTGTTAAGCCGCTCTTATTTATCGTGATGCCCCTGGTGGTGCTGGGCTTTTTGCTTTGGTACTACGTTAAGTCGAGGGAACTGACCGGCCTCCAGCGTTGGGCTGTCGCGGGGATCATCGGCGGCGGCGCAGGCAACCTGATTGATCGTATTTTCAGGCCGGACGGAGTGGTGGATTTTATCAGTGTCCGGTTCTTCGGTATCGAGAGCTTTAAAGAGGGGCCTTTGGCCTTCTTAAGCTGGCCCCGGTGGCCGACCTTCAACATCGCTGATGCCGGGGTGGTAGTCTCGGTTTTTATATTTTTGTTTTCTATATTATTACCGTCAAAACATACCCAAGAGGAACCTTCCGGTGACCTCCGTGGGAATATTGGCGGAAAGGGGAAGTTATGAGTAAGAAAACGAATACCCTCTGGTTTATCCTTGGGGCAACGATATTTAACATTTTGGTAACGCTGATAAGCTTTGTGATTTTGTTTTTTCTTTTCGTCAAGTTTTTAATGCCCCGGCTGCCCGAAGATGCCGTTGCTTGGAGTTTACCGCTGCTCTTTGTGGCGGCGATAGTCCTTTCTTTTATTGTCTACCGGATCGTGATTAAGCAGCTTTTCAAACGCATCAACGTAGAGAATCACTTTGATCCGATCTTTGGCGGACGGCGTCGGCCTCCGGCCCCGAAAGATTAATACCCGTCTGACAAAGCTCGGTTCGCGTCCCGTTGCAAGAGTTCCTGGTACACGTAACTGCGGGTTTTGAGCTTGTCTTTAATCGACTGGGCAAAAGGCATATAGCGCCAGAAAATTCCACGAATTTCTTTGTCAAGTTTTTGGGTGCCTTCGCTTTCTTTGGTTATCCAGAGCATATAGTCTTGAATAAAGTACTCTTTAACGTCGCCCTTTAATTTTTGAGCGGTAAACCACTGGTAGTAGTTTCCGGTCAGGCCCTCTTCCATCCAATAGAAAGAGGCTTTTTCCTTGGCGACCTGCCAGCGGAGATCTCCCACTGCGGCCAGAACTGCGGTCATAAGGTTTTTGGAATACATGGGCAAGGCGATACGGCCCCGGCTGGTAGCCCGGTTGGAACGCTCAAAGGGTTCCCAGCAAATCCCCATGTCCCCGTAAGTGGGGAGCAGCACTACGTAGGGGACAATGCGGTTAAGCCGGTTCCGGTAGATCCGGCAAAAGGCTTCGGGGTCTATACTTTCGATCCAGGCGAGCTGGGTAATCACGTTTTCCCTGGTGCCAATGTCTTGAGGGCCGCACCGGAAATATTCACCGCTTAAAATGGGGAAATGGTTCCCCTGCCGCCCAATTGTCATCTTTGCCATCTGCCGGATAGTCTCAAATTCGGCGTCTACCGCATGGGTATCCACCACCAACGCGGTTTCGCTCGCCTCGGCAATCTTATCCTGAAGGGTTCTGACATCTTCTTCTGCCTGCTGTAAGTCCCTCAGATATACTCCCATCTCCCGATCTGTCTTGAGTAATTGCCGCATGAGTTCCTGCATTTCGATAAAAGTCCGCTTTTGGGTATCGTTATAACATGCGTTAATGCCGGGTACTTCGCTGATTCCTCCTTGCCCGGTGATAGTGGCGGTATGCGCCGTAAGATTTTTTTCCAGCCCGCTCCGCTCATCACTCTTCACAATGAGCAGCCCCTTGGCGCCGTCCCGTTTTCCCATGGCCTTGTCCAGAAGCTGTTGAAGCCTGATCTGGGAATCGTTCCGAGGGGCCTGCGCCTCGTCGGTGGTAGAATTCCGCACCGCCCCGGTTCCGATAGCATTGAACCATTCATCGAGGTAATAAACCGGCGCGGAAAGGCTGTTATTTACGATTATCCTTGAGAAAAAATCCCTCGTTTCCTCGTTAAGGAAGGTCGGGTGGAGTATTCCGAAACGGAGCAGGTATTTTTTAGGCTCCGTAATTTTACCCGTTGCTTTACGGGCAATACCGGCCAAAAACTGCCAATAAGGGCTCCCAATCTGCTGGCGGAAGACGCCCCGATCTTTCGGATCCTTTGTACTGATGTACTTTTGCAGGATCGTATGAAGACGCTGGGCAATCTCCCCTTCTCCAGAAAGGACAACCTTGTAGTAATTGGGATCGGCAAAAGCCGTATGCGGAATATCCTCAAGTTTTTTAGTTACCGCCGGCAAACCGCTTCCACTGGGCTTCGCTTCGCCTATCTCCAAAGCGGCGGTTTCTTCGTCGGTTCTTGTGGAATCTAAGGGGGCGCCGGTTTCCGAGCCTTGTTTTTCTTGAAGTACATTAGCATCAGCCATAATTGAACAAGTTTACCTCAATGTTTCTTACTTCAACTATATTTCTCTATGGAACGTGTTGCAAGGGATGTTCTAAATTGCTCTCTTTGCCCCTCGCGCTCCCGAAATATGTTCACTATTATTAACGGCAAAGGGAGGCTCAGACAAAAAGTGTCCCGGCGGTAATTTCCAGGCCGGGCAGTACTTCGGATTGAATCGTGTCCGCAGACTCAAAGGACTGTAAAAGATACTTACCGTTTGTAACATGATACACCGCAACAATCCGACGATCCGGATCGATAAGCCAGTATTCCCGCACCCCTGACTCAAAGTACAGATCCCGCTTGCGGTACATTTCAAGCACGGAATTTGAAGGGGAAAGTATCTCTACTACCAGTTCAGGCGCGCCCCGGCATCCTTCCATTCCCAGCTTCGCGGGATCGCAGACTACCGACAAATCGGGCTGGACTACCGTATCATCGCTCCCATCTTCTTCATAAAAGAGACGGACGTCAAAGGGCGCGGGAATGGCTTTGCAAGGTTTTCCTTTCAGAAAGGCGTAGAATTCCCCATACAGCGCGGCGGCAATAAGCTGATGTTGCGTACCGGGCGCGGCCATAGCATACGCGATGCCGTTTATCAATTCATAACGCTCGCCAGGCTTGAGTTCCCAGTTTTTGTAATCCGTATAGGACCACCTGCGGCTTTCATCATAGATAACTGCCGGATCAGACATGATTTTTCCCCTGGATATAACCATAGCAGATAAATGAGAAATCAACAATGTAGTACACGTACCTTGCTCACCCCGGGGATCCTATTGAAGCGCCAAATATAACCGGACCGTAGTAGGTACGGAGGCGTCTATGAAACGTATGAAATTTTTATGTATAGCGGGTCTCGCGGCGAGTTTCGCCTGCCTGTCCGCAGGGGGATGCGTACTCCAGGAAGCGGCTTCCAGCCAGGAAACAGCTCGAAAAACCCTTAGCATCGTTACCTGGAATCTCCAGGCCCTCTTCGACGGCATCGAAACCGGAACCGAGTACGGCGACTACCTAGAAAAATCGGGATGGACAATGGAAAAATACCACGCCCGCCTAACCGCCGTTGCCGAAGCGGTAGGGCAGATGGCGGAAAAGCCGCCGGATATTCTGGCCTTTCAAGAGGTGGAAAACTCCGGCGTGTTACGGGATCTCGGCGAGGGACCTCTTTCCGGTCTGGGGTACGGCTGGACGTTCTTTGCCAATAATCCTGGAGCGGCTCTAGGACTTGGGGTACTCAGCCGGTATCCACTGCTCCAAACCAAGACCCATTCGATAACATCCGGCGGGGAAACCGCTCCACGACCGGTTCTGGAACTGCGTCTTGAACCCGAAGGCAAACCTCTGACCCTGTTTGTCTGCCACTGGAAATCGAAAGCGGGGGACGGCGGCGACACGGAAAACCTGCGCCGGGCGTCGGCCCGGATAATCATGCGGCGGTTTGACGAACTCCGCAGGGAAGATCCCGAACTGCCCGTCATCATTATGGGAGATCTCAACGAAAACCACGATGAATTCTACCGCCAGGCGGGAAGCATTGTGAGCGCGCTACTGCCGGATGACCCAAAAGCGGCGGAACTCTCCGGTTTCCGTGATACCGGCGCGGGAATACAAGATTTTCTGGTACTGAGCCGGCAAAAACCGCCCCAAAGCCGCTATTTCGCAGCCACAATGCCGGCGCTCTACTCTCCCTGGGGCGGTGAACTACAAGCCGGTTCTTTTGTCTACCAACATGAATGGGAAACCATCGATCATTTTCTGCTGTCGGACGGGCTTTTTAACGACCGGGGCTGGGATTTTGATTCCTGCCAGGCGCTACGCAAGGAACCTTTTATCAACAACAATGGGTACCCCAATGCATACAATCCCCGCACCGGTTCTGGCCAGAGCGATCACGTACCTCTGCTGCTCACCCTGATTCAGCGTTAACGGCAAACAGCCTTCCCCGGAATACACTGCGGGAAGGCGATTTTAGGTTAAAAGCGCGGTTCTTTCGTTTTTCTGTTGAAAGCCTATAGAGAAACGCTCCAAGAGGCCGTCAATGTGTTTTTTAGAACAGATGCCGAAACTCTCCAGAACCGTCGGCTCAAACTGTTCAAAGGAGACATTGTTATTCTCGTATTCGCAGAACATATTTGCCAGGTACACCGCATCCGTAAGTTCGCGGTATGGCGGCGGGGCCGACAAGGGATCGTGGTGAAACCGGATCGCCTGGACAAATTCATCGGGAAAGTTCCATTTATCGGCTACCAGAGCGCCGATTTCGGCATGATTCATCCCGGCGGAAAGATCTTCGAGGGTTGATGCGGGCAAGTTCTTATCGGCGCAAAAATCATTGATCTTCTTGTGCAGATCCGGATGAACGTTGGAAAAGATGATCTTCCCCATGTCGTGGAGGATTCCCGCCACATACACATCATCTTGGAGTCCCCGGTTCTCTTTGAAGTTCTTTATCAGGTTGTAGGCGTAAAAAGCGGTTCTATAGGAGTGTTCCCAGAGCAGTCTTTTTTCCTGCGTATCATCTCCGAGAATTCTCTGAGTCCCGTAGGAGTACAGCAGGTTCTTGATCCCCTGGATGCCCACGAGCTTAACCGCGCAGGCAATGTTGTCTACCCTTTTTACCAGCATATATTGGGCGGAATTGACCAGTTTAAGCAGATCCCCGGTCAAAGCGGGGTCCATGGAAATCTGGCGGGCAATGTCCTTCATTTCCGCCTTGGGATCCCCAATGAGTTTTTGCGCGCGCGCGATATTCTCTGGAAACTGCGGCAGGGCGTTTACATTCTCGACAATTGTCAGAGACAACTGCGAAAGGTTCTGCACCCTGGTTTTTTCAAGGGGGATAGTGAGCCGGGCAATCGTCTCCTTGCCGGTAGCTATAATATCAAAGCAATCTTTGGTAAGGCCCATCTTTTTCAGCATGAGCATAAGGATGATAAGACCTAATCCGGCTCCTTCCGAATCATCTAACGCATGGGAAAGCGCGTCTTCCATGCTGTCGTATTTTCGGGCGAGGGCCATCTTTTCGTGGATACGCTCCAGTTCAACTGCGGTCACTACCACGTTATTCCGCACTTCGAGGAACATCGTATTCAGCTTAATTTGCAGGAACAGCCTGATGTAGAGGCCATGCTCCTTTTGCAGCCGCAAATAATGGGAGAGATTGTTGAACGTATCATTCTTAAAGGAGGCCATGCCCTTGGCGTAATCCTCAGAATTCGTCAGATCCAGACCTTTTTCCATGAAATATACCCGTTTCATATTGGCTTTCTTGGCGTTTACCGCCAATTCTTGAACGCAATACGTCACATAATACTTCAACGCGCTCTGTTCCGCCGTTTTAAGGAAAACATCCAGCGTCTGCTCGATATAGACTTCAACTTCGTGGGGAAGGGTATAGGTGGTGATACTAAGGGGTATTCCCGATTGGATGGCCTTTTTTATCTTTGCCTCGTGAACAACTAATTCCTGAACGCTGATCATGTATACCTTCCTCGGCGCCGACAGTCCTCTCCCGGAGTTTTGATGTCCGGTTTGTTTACGAAACCAAAAGGCCGCGCGTTCATTCCCCACCTGAACAAACAGCTCTATCTCTCTTTAATTATATCCAACTTATACACGGAGGAAAAGTCCAGACGCGCAGTGCGCCTGGGGCGGCGGAGTTTAGAATAAGGAGAAGTTGGCACGGAAAGACAAGGAAGGAGGGAAAGAGCGATTTTCCGCCTTTAGACATCCCTGGGTCTATCATCTTGGACTCGTTTCGCCTTCCCTTCGGAAACCGGGAGCGCCCCCGGTTGATGAAGTTCCACCCGGGGATTGATGGTGATGGAAGCCTGGATAGTCTTGCGTATCCGCTCTTTCAGGGCGTTCAGAGGCCTGGCATCGTCCATAAAGATAGATGGTCCTACCTCGGTTTTAACGGTGAGCCGATCCAGAACCCCTTCCTTTTCCACCACGATAAGGTAATTATTCCCCACCTCTTTGATGGCCATAATCACTTCTTCAATCTGACTAGGGAAGACGTTCACCCCGTTGATGATAAGCATATCATCGGTACGGCCCGTGATGCGCCGGATACGGCGGTGGGTTCTGCCACAGGCGCATGGTTCGGTGTAAAAGGCGGAAAGATCTCTGGTACGGTAACGCAGCATCGGCGAAGCCTCCCGGCAGAGGCAGGTGAGTACCAGCTCCCCGATCTCGCCGTCAGGAAGCGGCTCCAGAGAATCGGGGTCCACGATCTCTGGAATATAGCCGTCTTCCCAGAGGTGAAGGCCGTCTTTGCGCTGACATTCAAAGGCCACGCCGGGGCCGTTCATCTCTGAAAGACCGTAAGAGTTGTACACGTCGATTTTGAGGAGTTCCTCGATGCGGCGGCGGGTATCTTCCGAGTAGGGTTCCGCCCCGGCGAAGGCCTTCTTCAGTTTGAGGCTCTCCCGGAGAACCCCCTCTTCCCGCATCATTGACTCCAGATAGAGGAGAAAACTGGGGGTCGCGTGGAGTACGGTGACGCCGAAGTCCCGCATAAGCCGGAACTGCCGGCTCGTGTTGCCCGTGCCGGAGGGGATTACCAGCATCCCCACCGCCTCGCCTCCCTGATGAAAGCCGAGCCCCCCTGTAAAGAGACCGTAACTTATCATGTTTTGAAACACGTCGGCGCGATTGCAGCCGGTTCCGTAGATACACCGGGCTACGAAGTTGGTCCACCGGGCAATATCCTCTTTGTTAAAGTAGATAGTAGTCGGGGCGCCGGTAGTGCCGCTTGATGCGTGGAGTCGTACCACTTCCTCCTGGGGGATACTAAGAAAACCATAGGGGAACCCATCCCGCAGATCATGCTTGGTGGTAAACGGGACTCGTTTGAGGTCTTCCAGGCTTTTCACATCATCGGCTCGCCGGATGCCTGCGCCGCCCAGCCGTTCCCGGTAAAAAGGCGTCTTCAAGGCATAGCTCACCACGGCCTTGAGCTGGCGCAATTGGTACGCTTCTAATTCAGGCCGAGGCAGGGTTTCCATCTTTTCGTCCCAGTATTGATAGATCATAACGTTTTTACACTCCCAGGATTATCAACGCGGGGATTATCGTTTTTTTTCCCGCACGAAATTTGCAAAAATATCAAAAAGAATAACGTCAAGCTTATGGTGTTTTTCGGTAAATTCCACCTGCATCATGGTCAGCGCCTCTTCAGGAGTCAGCGCCTTCCGGTATTTGCGGTTTGGATCGGTAATACTGTCGTACACATCGACAATCTCTAAAACTTTTGCGGGGAAGTACGCGAGGGCCTCGCAGTCTATCATCGGCTCAAGTTCATAGGAAATGCAATAATTCTGTCTGATATAAGGATTCACCTTTTTACAGTGATCAAGATAGACGCGAAAACACCCGTAACCGGTAGGGTCGCCGTAGTATTCGTGGTGATAGCCGGTAATAAGGGCCGCCTCCCGGGGGTAATTCGTCTTGTCCCGAATCGAGTTATAGCCAATCTTAATATGTTCGGTAACGATGTCGCGATCGTAGGCGGCTTCGCCCTCGTGGTACTCAACGGCAGATGCTTTCCCAATGTCATGAACAAGAAAACCGGTAGCCCAATTAAAAAAAACGTCTTGGGGAATTGCCCGCATCCCTCCCATGAAGGCCCTTTCCATATTGATAGCGCCGGGACCTAAATGCGGCAGCAAGGAATAGTAAAAATTTTTGTATTTTTTTTCAAAGGTAGCTCTAAATTTATTAATGATGCTCGATGTTGAAACAAAATCGTTGTAATAGGTAAGGAACGCCATCCCGTTCAAAAAGACACGGGTCATGTGCTGGATGATCGTTCCATTGGACTTTTCTACGAGGATATTCATAAGCTCATCGTTAAAGATGTTCGGAGAAATAAGCTGAGAACTGGACTTTATCAGGTCATTGGTAGAATCTACCATACTCTGGGTGTGCTTTTTTGCCTCATCATCGGCAAGGTACATGGCGTTCAGCAGGGTGACATGGTTAACCAGCGCCGCATCGCGGGTGGTATCTACCAGCGCCTGGGTAACCGTGTCTTCTTTTGCCTTCTTGGAGAGCAGGTTGTCCAATTCTTTCTTGTCTTTCTGTAATTGTTGGATTCTTTCGGCATCCGTCATAGCGGCAATGGCATCGAATTCTGCTCCAAAGCCGGGATCAAGCGTCTGCTTTTGGGTATCCGACTGCTCCGAAGCTTCGTGGTTCTCCGATTCGGTGGAAAGCAGCGTCATGCCTGCTTCCCATGCCCGCGCTTCCCGGTCTAAAATTTCAACCTTGCTCTTAAGGGCCGTAAGCTCTTCGTCCGCAAGATAGTATTCCCACACGTTGTTTTGAATCCAGAAAAGGCTATTATTGCTATACAGAACTTTGAAGGACATGGAACGGCTTTTCCCGGTATTCTTGTTGACGCATACAATAGGAATATCGTCCTGGAAAAGGATATCCGCGTATTTTTTACCGGCGCTTATCACTTCCCGTAACCGGGTAAAAGAATTGTTCCCCATCATGCCTCCATCTTATACCGGTTTTTGATGTTTGTAAATTATTTTTATTTGTGCGGAGGGGTTTAATACCCCGCCAAACCGTAGGTCCGACTGCAATGCCTTCGACTGATCCGGAAAGCCGGCTGCAAAATAACTTTTCCACCCATAAAAAATCCCCCGAATTGGGGGACTCTTGTTGAGCCGCACACGATTCGAACGTGTGACCCACGCCTTAAAAGGGCGTTGCTCTACCTACTGAGCTAGCGGCCCGACTTTAAATAGTATTGCAAACTCCCTGGAAAAGGTCAACCCTCTGTATTAGACCTATCCGAAAACCCGGTTGGTTCCCGGATAAGGTCCTCTTATAACAAAAGACGGCTACAAAACAGGAGAATTTGCAGCCGCCTCTTTATAAACAACTTCTCATTAGTATCTATCCGCAAAGTCGATTGCTTTGTGGACAGACTCACATTACCCGTTCAGCCGTTTTACTATCTCGTCCAGCTCGTTTGCCAATTCTCCAGGAAGCTTGTCGCCGAACTTGGGATAGTGGTTCTTTCGTACGTCGTCAATCTCTTTCTTCCAGCCTTCGATGTCCACGGAACACAGCTCTTTCATGGTTTCCGCGCTCACCCCGGCGGGAGGCTCAATCGTACCGGGTTTGGGCAGGTTGCCGATAGGGGTCTCCACGCAGTTGTCCTTGCCGTCGCAGCGGTCGAAAATCCAGGCCAGTACGCGGGAATTCTCGCCATAGCCGGGCCACATGAATTTGCCGTCCTTGTCTTTGCGGAACCAGTTGACAAAGAAGATCTTGGGCAGCTTATCGCCCTTACCTTCGGCTTCGGCCTTCTTGCCCAGCTTGATCCAGTGCTTGAAGTAGTCGCCCATGTGATAACCACAGAAGGGCAGCATGGCAAAGGGGTCGCGCCGTACCTGGCCCACCTGATCGGAGATGACCGCCGCAGTGACTTCGGAGCCGGTGATGGAGCCCATGAACACGCCATGCACCCAGTTCTTACTCTGATTTACCAGAGGAATGGTACTGGGCCGCCTGCCGCCGAAGAGGAACGCGCTGATAGGCACGCCTTTGGGATCTTCCCATTCCGGCGCGATAACCGGGCACTGCCGGGCCGGCGCGGTGAATCGGGCGTTGGGGTGGGCGATCTCCTCACCTTTGGGGCTTTTATCGGTCTGAGGAGCGGGTTTTTTGTTACCCTTCCAGTCGATAATCTCTTTGCCCGGCGCGCCGTGACCAATCTGCTCCCACCAGATGTCGCCGTCTTCGGTAAGACCGCAGTTGGTGAAGATCGTGTTCTTTTTGATGGACTCCATGGCGTTGAGGTTAGATTCGTTATTGGTGCCGGGAGCTACGCCGAAGAAGCCCGCCTCGGGGTTGATGGCGTAAAGCCTACCGTCCGCGCCGAACTTCATCCAGGCGATGTCGTCGCCGACAGTCTGCACTTTCCAACCGGGCAGGGTGGGGATCAGCATAGCCAGGTTGGTCTTGCCACAGGCCGAGGGAAACGCGCCGGTGATGTATTTAACCTCCCCCTTAGGGTTGGTGATCTTGAGGATCAGCATGTGTTCGGCGAGCCAGCCCTCGTCACGAGCCAAGACGCTGGCGATACGGAGCGCCAGGCACTTTTTGCCCAGAAGAGCGTTGCCGCCGTAGCCGGAGCCGTAAGACCAGATTTCCCGGGATTCGGGGAAGTGGCTGATGTACTTGTCATCCATCGGGGCGCAGGGCCATTTGCCAGAGTCCTTTTCGCCCGCCCCCAGGGGCTTACCCACCGAGTGGTAGCACGGCACGAAAAAGCCGTCGCTGCCCAGCACGTTAAGGACTTTCGTCCCGACACGGGTCATAATGTGCATGTTTGCCACCACATAAGGAGAATCGGTGATCTCTACGCCGATCTTGGCAATGTCCGAACCAACCGGGCCCATGGAGAAGGGAATTACATACATCGTACGGCCCTTCATGCTGCCTTTGTAAAGATCACCCATCGTTTTTTTCAGTTCCGCCGGATCGATCCAGTTATTGGTGGGGCCGGCATCATTCTGGCTCTTGCTGGCAATGTATGTGCGGTTTTCTACTCGCGCCACATCGGAAGGATCTGATCTGAAAAGGAAGCTATTAGGCCGGGCCTTGAGGGGGGTGGCAAGCCCTGCATCAAGCAGTGTTTTAATCATCCGATCATATTCGGCTTGGCTTCCATCGCAGATCTCCACCGCGTCCGGGGTCATAAGAGCCGATGCTTCCTCAACCCACTTCTTCAATCCCGCGTGTTTCAAATCTTGTACTTGCATGATAACTCCTCTTATGAGGCTGTCTTTGTTAAGCCTCTCTATTATAGTGTCTGTCCACAAAGTCGGTTACTTTGTGGACAGACCTTGCATTTTCTCGTCTAAAGACTACGAAAATTGTTGCAAAACTGAGATTTTGTAACAATCTCTATAATAAAGAAAAACAAGATAAAACGCAAGAGCGAAACTGAGGCGGCGCTTGTTCGTTGCATAGAGAACCTGCTGCAAAACCCAGGTTAGTGTCTGTCCACAAAGTCGGTTACTTTGCGGACAGACCTTGCATTTTCTCACCTAACGGCTGCGAAAATGCGTTTTTTAAGGTTGTCTGTCCATAATGTGTCTACATTATGGACAGACACAGGTTAGTGCGAACCGGGCGTTTAACTTAGGCCGCTAAACTAAAGAGCATCCCTGTCGGAGCCTGGGGCACGGCGGCATAGGGCATAACAACGCTCGCGGCTCTGGCTTGCCGGATCTGTTTCTCGTATTGATCGATGAGCGCATCGATCTGGTTATTGGAAATTCCGGCGGTAAGCGGCTCAGGCTGCTTTTTCATTTGGGCTAACTGTTCAATAAGGACATCGAGGATTTTAAGCTTGGTAACAGCCACTCCCCGTACTCCTTCAGGAGCCGGTACACCGGAGACATGCTTGAAATGAGAATAAATGTAGCTTGCGGAAGATACGGGTAAAGAGGTTCTCCCTCTTTGAGATGCCTTAATTGCATAACCAATACTGGTAACCGTATTTGCGCTTGTACTCGTTGTGCTTATTCCCTGTATCATAGTTTTTGCTCCTCCCAATTAAGTAAGAGGTACTTCCAAAAAAATATTTTGGAAATACCCCCACCTCCTTCTCTATTTTTAATATCGGAGCGGCGGCAAAAAAGATAAGCGTTTTTTCAGTTCCGGTTAAGGCGCGCCCAGCCGGCGATCTGCTGTTCAAGGGAGCCCCCGCCGGATCGGATTCGTTCATGGAGGTAGGGGAGGATCACCCGTTCTTTTAGGTCGGGCCAGTTCCGGGGAAGAATATTGGGCGGTTCCAGGAACGTTTCCGGGGGCATGCGGCCTAAAAGCCCCGTATAATACTGGGGAAAAATCTGTTCTGTTACGGTTCTCAGTGCGGAAAACCCGTTTCCAATGCCGAAAAGGGTCTCGTCTAACCGGTACTTTTTTTCGATTTCTAAAAAAAACCGCTGAGTTTCTTCTTGAAAGAACCACCGGGTAAAGGCGTCGGCGGCTTTTCTCGCCCTGCCGTCTTTGCAGATCCCGTAATAGAGCGCTTCCTCCGACAGAGGAATCCGGTCGTCTCCGGCAATCCAGCGGAAATCGAGGCCCTCGCGCTGTTCCGCCGGCATGGTAAAGAATTCAGAGCTCTTCATGCTGATAAAGAGGAGCCGTCCGGACATAAGGAGCTTCGAGCGGGGCTCGTAGAAGTATTTGAAGGCGAAATCGTCCTCCGCAGCCGTACCGGAATTGGCTTCATCAATCCAATTTTGGATATAGCTTAGAGCGTTTTCTAGAGCCGGGGCGTCCCAGGTGAGCGGATCCGCCTCCTTAAAAGAAGCGTTGAATAAAGTGGCGATGATAAAGAGGAATTCGTCGTTCCAGGCGGGGGAGAAACAGAAACCCATTTGAGAATAGACCCCCTTGCTCTCTCTGTTATGGGCCTTTCCCAGGCTTTTTATCTCCTCAAGGCCGGCGACAAAGAAATTGGAGAACTGCGAACCGGTGTTTCGGGAAAACACCAGAGCCGGCAGGTTGAAAGAAACAGGGAGGAGGTATTGCTTGTTATCAATCTGTCCCAAGGCCAATAATCGGGGATAAAAATCCTCCGGGGCCAGCGAACCTTCATCAAAAAGATCGTCCAGAGGCCGGAACAATGTCCTGGTGGAACTGCTTTTTAACCAACTGCCCGCCACAATATCTGGAAAATTGACGGCGGTAGTCAATTCCTCCGCCGGTGAAGCCAGATACTGAACTTCAACCTTGTATTGCTTCTGGCCTGAATTGAAATATTCCGCATAAATGGCAAATTCTGGCCGGTCGGTCCAGAGAACCGCGTTTACCGGTTCGGGGCTTCCGCACGAGCCCAGGAACAGCGCGAGGCCGAAAGCAAGGATAAAGCTTTTCATGGTAGAATCCTATTGAAGCATTTTTACGCTTGTCAATCTATCAGGTTACCGCATTGCCGCGATGTCATTGCTTGTCAATCTAATATAGAATGATTATGATGAAGCGATGCAGATTAAAGATCCTCTTGTTTATAAAATGGTAGAAACTCTTGCCGAGCACTACCGTTCTAACATCGCTAACCCCTATATGCGACCCGCCCTGCTCCAACTGCCTATGGATAAGATTGCTTGGGATTCGGTAGAGGCGCTTACAGAAAAGACAGATTCTTTACACTACCAGGGGTTTGATCTGGAAGAACTCTACCGGCAGCTCGTTGCCGCAGCTCGATTTGTTTCCCTAGCCCGTCGGGATCTGCTTCCGACACTGAGAAACCGGATTCAGTCCGCCCCTTCCCCAGGCCTCGATAAGGTGATGCGGGATATGGCGATAAGTAATTTCACTTCTAATCTCCAGGTTTTCGCGGATCAGATAAAAGAGTTGTGCACTCGGCTGATCGACTTAGATAGAGCCGCCTCTTCTTCCCGCAGACCGGTATACTCCTACGTACCGGAACTCGAAGAAGTCGGCCCCCGTTTGGAGGGAAATTAAACCGCTCTGTACTATTTACCGGCGCAGCGATGCGGCGGTTTCGTAGATCGTCTGATAGAGACCGGCTATATGTTCTTCATCAACGGCGGCAAAGGTTATCCGCAGGTAAACATCTTCCAAGGCCACTGTTCCAATACCATGTTTTTCCAGTAATTCCCGGCGAAGAGTCTCGGCGCTTATGCCCATACAGTGAAAGCACATAAAATAGCCGGAGTTAAAGGGCAGGGGGGTAAGGACGGGATGTCCGGAGTTGTCGTTGATAAAACGTTTAACCGCCTCATAGCGCCGCTGGAGCATAGCATAGAACGCCTCTTTTTCCGTATCGGTTCGTTTATCCGCCAGGGTCTTCAAGGTGAGGTACTGTGCCGGAGTATTAGCGCACGATACGGAAGAACGAATGGCCCCCATATACTTTCTCTTCAACGCTTCGTAATGTTCCCCGGTCAACCCTAGAGAACCGACCGTAACAAAGGCCATTCTAAAACCCCAGGCATAGTCTTCCTTGGTGGGGCCGTCTACCTTGATGGCCAATACCCGCTCGTGAAGGGATGCCAAGCGGCTGAAAAGTGATTCTTTGATGGTGTCGTTTTCGTAGAAAAGGCCGAAGTAGGCGTCATCGCAGAGCGCCAGCACGTCAGCGCCGCCTTGCGCCGCTTCCTCAATAAAAGACACCAACGTATCCGCTTCAGCCCGGGTAGGAGCGTAACCCGAAGGGTTGTTGGGAAAGTTCAGGATGATCCGCATCGTTCCTGTTTTGGCTTCTTCCCGTATGGCCGTTCCGATAGATTCCAGATCCAACCCCGGTTTCGACGTATCCCTACCGGTAAAGAAGGGAATTTCCCGTAGTACAGCCCCCCGGCGCTCCCGAAAGATGAGGTTATAGTTATCCCAGCACGGGCGGCTGGAGATAATCGATACATCCTCATCCAAAAAAAGATCCGCTGAATAGGAGATTCCCGCCGTGATGCCCGGCGTCACAATGGGAAGGGACAGGTGTTCTTTCCGCAGCGAAGGGTTTTTCTTTAAAAGTTGAGCCTGCCAAAGCTGCCTAACCTGCTCGACACCGGCGGTGGGCGCGTAGATCACCGTCTCTTCCGCCGTAAGATTGGGGAGACTATCCGCAATAGCGGACATCATCAACGGTTTGCCGCCCCGGTAAGCCATACCAATAGTAGCGTTAATCCGATGAGCCTTCTGTTTCGCTTCCGCAGCCTGGGAAATAATACCCCGTGGAAAATACAGCCGTCGTCCCAGTTTTGAGAGCAACCGCCCCGCCGTAGTTCCATCTAATACGGCGTTGAGTTCTTCAGCAAGAGGATTCATAGTTCAATGATGATTATATGAATAGAAGGTTATGTCAACCAAATGTCCCCAGCTCCTGACAGTCACCCACGGCCTTCACCGGCGCCGGTGACTGTCCCCCCTGCCGGTTAAAACAACACCTTGGCGGCGGTGGAAAGCGCGTCCACATTCTGCGCGTCAGCGGGGGTCGTACTGGCGGCGGCTATGCCGGAAGGGTTGCCCGACTTGTACGCCGCTTGCAGCGCCTGGGAATTGGCTTCGGCCTGGGCTTTATATTGCTGCGTTTGCGCGTTAATCTGGGCTACCTGAAT
>JAIRPG010000086.1 GCA_031257105.1 Treponema sp. | reverse complement strand
CCCCCCCTTTTTTAGTATACGCTTCTTTGTCTTTCTGATCCAGGGTTGAAGCCGTTTCGCTTTCATCGTCAGGAATGGTGTCGATGTCTATCTCGTCTGAATCGATGTTATCTTCCACCGAAATATCCACTTGGGAACCCGGTTTATTTCCGGCGGGGAGGTTTGCCGTTTCATTCAGCAGTTCAGGCAAAAATTTACCGATAAGGAGCCGTGTTATGGAGCCCGCCACGAAAAACACTGCGGTGAATATCAGCGCCTTGGGCACGGATGCGGCGCCGGCGCCGCTCACCAGGCCGATGACGAGGGAAAGGGTGAAAGCAAACCCGCCCGCCAAGGCGCTCCATTTTAAATTAAACATCCGCCGCCTACCCGTTAATACGGCCAAATATCCGTTTCAGCATTTTTCCAAAGCCGCCGCTAGTTTCCCGTACCTCGCTCTTCTCCATTCTTCCCACGATATGTTGAACGCAGAGGGATGCCTTACATTTTGGATCGATCACCATGAAAGGTTTCTGTTTTAACACCGCCTGGGACACTACATAATCATCGTAGATGAAGCCCAGGTATTCCACCTTGAGGTTAAGAAACTGGCCGGCGATGCTGGTCATCCGGTCCGCCACTTTTTTCGCTTCCGCCACTGTCTTAACCCGGTTGACTACCAGTTTAAGCCCCATATTAAGGTTGTCAATCTCCGTGGCGATGATCTTAATGATGCCGTAGGCATCGGTGATGGCGGTAGGCTCCGGAGTAGTTACGATCACCGCGTCGTCTGCGGCGGCGATAAAATCCATCACATTACTGGAAACGCCGGCGCTGGTATCGATGATGATAATATCCGCATTGGAAAGCGTCTCCAGTTCGTTGATAAAATTCTGCCGTTCCTCTTCGGTGAGATTGGCGATTTTGGAAAATCCTGAAGCGCCGGCTACTATAGAAATGCCATATTCGGTTTCTACCATTATTTCCTGCATGGTCTTTTGTTTACGGATTACGTGGTAGAGGTTGAACTTGGGGATCATGTTGAGCATCACGTTCACGTTAGCTAAGCCCAGGTCGGCGTCCATGACCACCACTTTCTTCCCGGCGCGGGCGTATGCAATAGCCATATTGACCGATATATTGGTCTTTCCTACGCCGCCCTTGCCGCTGGTTACGGTGATAATCCGGGTTCTATTCCCGTCCCGTTGCCGTACCGGATGCTCCCGAGCATTTTTTTCCCGCATCATTTCCCGCAGTTTTTCAGCCTGATCTTTCATCATTGTCTCCATTGAATCTGCTCGGATTCATCACTAGAATATTTATTTCTATCTATTGTAAAGCCTTCAAGGCACATCAAAAAACGGAGCACTCCCGCCCGCTGAATGTCGTTAGGAACCTGCTGTCCTTCGGTGATATACGATACCGCTTTATCCCGTTCAGCCAAGGCGCTGATCACATTTCCCAGCCGGATGGTCTCGTCCAGTTTGGTGAGGATCACAGAGCGGTAGCCGAAAGGCTCAAACTGCCGAAGGATTTCCATAATATCGCTGTACTTCGTGGTTGCCGCCAGAGCGAGATGGAACTCTGCGGAGGAACCGCAGGCATCCAGGATCTGCTTCATCTCACCGAGTTCTATGGAAGCCCGGGGGCTCCTTCCTATGGTATCGATAAGGATCAGATCGACATCTTCCGCATTCAAAGCGATTGCCTGTTTGAGTTCCCGGGGCGTTTTTACGCTAGAAACGGGGATTCCCATGATCTCACCATAGGATTCAATCTGATGTTCCGCGCCGATACGGTAGTTATCGATGGTGATCATCCGAACTTCCAGGGGGCGGTGGCCGGTAAATTCGGTACCGAAGATCGCCGCCAGTTTTGCGATAGTAGTGGTTTTCCCCACGCCGGTAGGGCCGATAATGGCGAATATCCGGGGCCGCCTGGGGTTTTTCTCTTCGGAAAAGATACGAATACTCTCGCCTATCCACTCTATCGTCTTTTCCTGAACGCCGTTAAAGTCCTCCAGCGCTTCCAGAGAAAAGTCCTTCCGCAGCCGATCCAGGATTCCCGTCGTATAAGCGGGGGTGAAATCATTCAGCGCCAGGAGTTCCCCCAAACGTTTGAGGGAAGGGTGTTCTTCGGTCTGGACAGCAGCGCCGGTTTCTATCTTTTCCTTGAGGGAGCGTACTTCGTTCAGCACTATCTGCAAGGTTGGATCGGTCTTGGACGCCACGGCGAGGATTTTCCGCTTTTCTTCTTCAAAATCAACCGGCTTCCGAGCAGCGGGAGCGCGGGTATATTCATTGGAGAGAAAACCGGTTACTTCCACTCCCTCACGGGTAAACAACCCCAGAAAGCCTCCCCGGCGGATGGTTTTCTGGGTCATTACTCTGGCCCGATCCCCATACTTACCGCGAATCTTTTGAAGGCATTCCGCCATTGTATCGGCTTGCTCGGTAAATATCTCCATATTGCTTTTCATTCCCCGGCGTCAGATGGAAACGCTATGCGTTTCCGTCAATCCTGATCTCACCTATCACCTCAACGGTGATATCCGAAACAATTTCCGGTACGGATAATACCGCCAGTTCCGGCAGTTCCCGTTCACAGGAAGACTTTACTAAATATCGGGCCTGTTCCGAACAGAGGATCAAAGGCAGCCAGCCTCGTTCCTGCATAGCGGCCACAGACCGGGAAAGGGCTTTGATCCAGTTCCGCTGCAAAGCCGGTTCGAGGGCGGATACGGCTCCTCCGGTGGTCTCTACTCTGCTTTCTATCATTTTTTGCTCCAGGCTCTGTTCAAGGGTCAGCGCATGGAGCGTCCGCTCCTCGTCAGCGTACTGTAAGCAAAGCTGCCGGGCCAGAGCCTGCCGAGCTTTCTCGGTAAGAAAGCCGGGATCCTTGGTTACCGGACCAAAATCCGCTAGAGATTCTAGAATAGCCACCATGTTACGTATAGACACCCGTTCTCGCAGGAGCGCCTGGAGCACCTTCTGAACGTCCCCAAGGCTCAAGTGTTTTTGGGTCTCTTCCACCACAGCGGGGTATTCCTCTTTGAGTTTGTTGAGTATGGCCTGCGTCTCCTGGCGGCCCAGGATTTCCTGGGCATGGCGTTTGATAATCTCCGTCAAATGAGTGGCGATGATAGAAGGCGGATCCACCACGGTATAGCCTGCCCGTTCCGCTTCGTCTCGCCGGTCTTCGCCTACCCAGAGCGCGGGCAAACCGAAAGCGGGGTCTTTCGTTTTTTCGCCGGGGATTTCTTCTCTTACCCCGCCGGGGTTGATACAGAGATAGTAACCCATGCGGATCTTTCCCTTACCCACTTCGGCGCCTTTGATCTTGAAACAGTACTCCGAAGGTTCAAGCCGCATATTATCGATGATACGAATCCGGGGGATTACCAGTCCCAAGTCCAGCGCCGATTCACGGCGGATACGGTGAACCCGCTCCAGGAGTTCCGCGCCTTTGTCTTTATCTACGAGGGGAATAAGCCCGTAGCCCAACTCCAAGGCGAGAGGATCCAGCGGCGCTACCGGGGACATTTCCTGGGTATCTTCCTCCGATTTCTTGGCGGCGCCGGCTTTTGCCATTGTATCGGCGAGGTTTACCTTCCGTTTCCTATCCTGACCGATACGGAAGGCCACATAAGCCAACAACGCCGCCATGGGGACGAGTACGTACCAAGGGAACCCCGGCAGTAAGGCGAATACGGCGAGCGTCACCGCGCCAATCCAGTAGATCCGTTCATCCTGGGTAAACTGAGTGGAAATATCCTCTCCGAAGGTACCTGAAGACACGGATCTGGTAACAATGATACCGGTGGCGGTGGAAACCAGCAGCGCCGGAAACTGGGAAAGGAGGCCGTCTCCTATAGAAAAGGCTACATAGGTACCGAATGCGTTGGCCGGGGACTCTCCATGAATAGCCACTCCTACGATGAAGCCCCCCAGGATATTTATCACGGTGATGAAGATCCCTACCTTGACATTACCGGAAATGAATTTACTGGCGCCATCCATAGCTCCATAAAAGTTGGCTTCCTGGGTCATCTCGTTCTTCCGGGTAAGGGCTTCTTCTTCGGTTATAGCCCCGGCGTTAAATTCCGCTTCGATGGCCATTTGCTTTCCCGGCAGCATATCCAGGGCAAAGCGGGCCGCAACCTCGGCGATCCGCACCGAACCTTTGGTAATCACCACTACCTGCACGGCAATGAGCACGATAAAGATGATAAACCCCACCACCAGACCTTGGAGCCCGCCTGAACCTACCACAAAGGAAGAAAACGCCCGGATCATCCTGCCGTCAAAGTCCGCCCCTTTGCTCAAGATAAGCCTGGTAGAAGAAATATTCAGGGCGAGACCAAAGACGGTCATCACCAAGAGTACGGTAGGAAACACGTTAAAGTCTGTGGGTTTTTTGGTATAGAGCACAATGAGCAGAACCAGAAGGGAAAGAACCAGGTTCATAGCCATGAGGGCATCCAAAAACAGCGTAGGCAGAGGAATAATCAGCATGATCACCACCGCCACTACGCCAATAGCGATAAAGAGATCCCGCTGATCCCCCCAAATGGTCATCCGGTTTACCCGGGCAGCATCGGCCATCTATCCCCCTTCCTTTAGGCGCCCGGCGCCTGGGCCCGGCGATGTTCATCGTTCATCCGGTACACATGCGCCAATATGGTAGCTACCACCTGGTGATACTCCAGGGGAATAATATCCCCTACCTCTGTTTCGGCATAGAGGGCGCGGGCCAGCGGCTTGTTTTCGATAACCGGCACATTGTTCTCCCCGGCGATACGCCGGATCCGAAAAGCCATTTCATCGGCGCCTTTGGCGTTAACCCGGGGCGCGGGCATAGTTTCCTGGTCATATTCCAAGGCTACCGCGAAATGGGTGGGGTTGACGATCACTACGTCGGCCTTCGGCACGTTAGCGATCATGTTCCGGTTCAAAAGTTCCCTCATTCGCTGCCGGAGCCGTCCCTTAATTTGAGGATCCCCCTCGTACATCTTTCGCTCTTCCTTGACCTCTTGTTTGCTCATTTTGAGGGATTCCCGGTATTGCCAACGTTGGAACATAATATCCGGGATGGAGAGCGTCAGGAGAAGCAGGGCGGAAATGATCAACAGCTTGATAGCCAGGGACGCCACGGTGGATATTCCCGTCCAGAGGCCGGCAGTTTGTAGGTTCGCCAGTTCTCTCCACTTGGAACGGATGAGGAGGAACGCCACGACCCCAATGATAAGCATTTTTCCAATTGACTTGGCAAAGTTAAATAGCGCTTCCATAGAAAAGACCGTCCGCTGGAAATAACGCCCAAACCGGGGAAGGATTTTAGTGAAATCAGGGGTCAAGGGTTTAACGGTAAAAAGGAGCCCTGTCTGCACGAGGTTGGCAAAAAGAGCCGCCGCCATAGAAACACAGATAATGGGCAATACCAGCCGGATAAAGTACCGGAGAAACACCGCCATAATGATCCGGTCCTTCACCGGATCCAACTCCGCCGCCCGCAGGAAGTAAAAACGGAGCATTTCTACGCAGGTTCGCAGCATCGAGGGGGCCAGCGCCAGGATCGCGAGCGCCGGCAAGAGAAGCACCAGAGCGCCGATCAACTCCTGACTTTTCGCGACCCGGCCTTCTTCCCGGGCCTTGCGGATCTTGTACTCCGAAGGCTCTTCTGTCCTCCCCTCATCTTCCGCCGCAAACCACTGGAGATCAATGTCCGTGGGATTGCAGGAATCATTCTCCGTATCGCAGGCGAAGAACCATGCCCTGTTCTCCATCTCCCGCGTCATGCCGCGCCTCCGGCGGAACCGGCAAATTGAGCGTAGAAAATCTTTAAGGCGCTGAAGCCGGACTCCACTACCCTGCTAAAAGCTTCAACCATGAAGGGTAATGTGGCCAAGATGAGGATAAAAGCCACCGTAATAGAGATGGGAAACCCTTCGGAAAGGATATTAATCTGGGGCGCCGCTTTAGAAATAAGCCCCGTAGAGAGAGAAGTGAGAAACAAGGTACCCAAAATCGGCATAGATATGATCATCGCGTCTAGGAAAAGCCGGGTAAGCCCCGCCAGGAGCATTCCGATAACGGCTTCCCGGCCCCGCGCCAGGGAAACCACATTGATAGATTGAATAGAGCGCAGGAAACCGTCTAGAAAGAGCTGCTGGAACCCTCCATTGACGAGGAATACCAGCATAGCCACCATATTGAGGTATTGGCCCATGAGAGGATTCTCTATCTGAGACAGAGGATCGAAGGTCTCCGATGCGCCAAACCCCATCTGGAGGGAAAAAAACTGACCCGCCGTTGAGAATGCGGAAAAAATGAGCGTAAGGAAAAAACCGGTAATGATCCCGATGATTGCCTCTCCGATGATAAGGAACACGAAGCTCAGACTCAAAAGCTCCAGACTCCACCCGTCCGTCGGCGCGCGAAGGAAAACCGCGTAAGCGGCGAATCCCGCCAGGGCAATTTTTGCCGCCTGGGGGATGGCTTCTGAGGAGAGAAGCGGCGCCGTCTCAATCATTGCCAGAGCCCGCGCCGCGACAAGAAGAAATACCGGCGCGGCAGCCATAAGTTCCGCGATAATCTTCGATTCTATCACCGCCTATTACCCCCGATTTTCACCGCGTCACCGCGCCATATCCGGAATCATACGGAACAACTGTTTCGTATAATCTCCTAGGGAGGAAAACATAAACCCTCCCAATAAACCCAACACCAAGAGGATGGCGATAAGCTTCGGAACAAAGGTCAAGGTTTGCTCCTGAATCGAAGTCGTTGCCTGAAAGATAGCCACTACCAAACCTACTACCAGCGCGGAAATCAAGAGCGGCGCCGCCAAAAACAGCACTTCCCTGATCCCTCCTTGCAGCAAGGTAGTCACATCTCCGATATCCATACCTCACCTCTACATAAAAGAATTGACAATCTGATTTGTCAAAAGCCCCCACCCGTCTACCAGGATAAAGAGGATCAGCTTAAAGGGCATGGAAATCATCACCGGCGGCAGCATGATCATACCCATAGACATGAGGGCGCTGGCCACTACCATATCAATCACGATGAAAGGAATAAAAAGCAGAATACCTATCTTAAACGCCACCGTAAGTTCGTTTAGGATAAAGGCCGGAATAAGCACATAGGTGGGCACATCCTGGAGGGAATGAGGCGGCTCCAGCCCCCGCATAGACATAAAGAGCCGGATATTGTTCTCCGCGCTCTCTCTCCCCCACATCTGTTTGAACATAAAGATCCGCAGGGGCGTCTCGGCTCCCCGGTACGCTTCTTCCACCGAGATCTGCCCATCCGCCAGGGGTTTAAAAGAATTATCATAGATTTCCTGGAATGTGGGCCACATGATAAAGAGCGTCAAAAAGAAGGAGATTCCCAAGAGAACCTGATTGGGGGGTACCTGCTGGAGGGAAAGAGCCCGCTTAATAAAATCCAGAACAATGGATATTCGCAAAAAGCTGGTCATTAGTATGATGATGCTCGGCGCAAGAGAGAGAACCGTGATGAGCAAGAGGAGTTGGAGGGAAAAAGCTACCTCTTGCCCGGACTGAGGATTCCGTATGGTAAGATCGATAAAGGGTATCACCGGATCTGCCGGAGGCGAAGGTATACTCATCGTCCCTTCGGAAGACATTTGAGGAAACGGAAGATTCTGAGCCGGCAGAGGCGGCGTGGAGAATGCCGTAAAGAAGAGTCCCATGAGCGCATAACGGACACATCGAGAGAAAACGCTCATCGCCTTATAACCCCTTAAGCCTTTCACGGCGACGGCGTAGATTTTCAGGAGAAAGCCCCTGGTCATCCGGCTCTCCCCGGGAAGCGCCTCCCACCCCAAAACGCCGGAGCAGCGATTGGAATTCCACCATGCGCCCCGGAGAAGCATCGACATTCCGCCGGGATTCATCGAGGAGCAGCGCGTCTATGACTTCCTTATCGCCTATTTCAGAGATCAGGGTCACCCCTCCCTCGCCGCTCCCCACGAGCCATGCTTGAGAACCGACGGAAATGATATGGACAAAACGGTTGGCGCCCGCGCCGAGTTGGGCGCTGCTCAAAATTTTCAGGTACGGATTGCTTTGACCTCGACGGCGGGAAGCTCGTTTGAGAAAAAAAATTACCCCGTAAATCGCCGCTGCGGCCAGGGCCAGAATAAGGACCATCCGCACGACGTCGCCCGTCCGAGCAACACTGTTCCCGCTCCCTCCGCCGGTTTCGCCGAAGCTCATGGCGCTTTCAGGGGACGGGGAATCGGCAGCTTCCGTGGAACCGCCGGTATCTTGCGCCGCCGGATCCGGCACCTGCGCGAATAGGGCCGCACCACGCTCCGAAATAAATGAGGATATAGAAAAAATGAGTAAAAAAAACATTAGACGATACAGATTTGCCCCTCCCAGTACAAACTGATCCTGAGAATATTTTATGATATATCATTTCCCCATTTTATTCTAGGGGGATATAATAAAATATTAATTCATATCGGTCATTCGATCAATGGGTGAAACAATTTCCGTTACCCGGACACCGAAATTCTCATCGATCACTACCACTTCTCCCTTGGCGATAAGCTTGTGGTTCACCAGAATATCTACCGGCTCACCGGCAAGTTTGTCTAGTTCAATAATGGTCCCTTCGCCCATACTCAGAATCTCTTTAATGAGTTTACGAGTCCGGCCCAATTCCACCGTCATCTCCATGTAAACGTCCATGATGAGACTGATGTTCCCTTGTTCCTGTGGACTCACCTGGGGGAAAAGACCGGGAAACTGCACCTGACTTACATTTGTCGATTGGCCTACTCCCATACCGCCCATACTACTTCCCATACCTATACCTCCGCTTTTACCGATACCGGCTGCCCCATCGGACGCCGCCCCGGCTCCGCCGCCTGACAGAGCCCGGGCAATATCGCCGGAAACCGATGAACCGAAGATCTCCCAAAGCTGGTGATTTTTTCCATCCCCCAGATTCAGTTCATAGGTAGCCGCCATAAAATTTCCCGCCGGAAGAGCCGCGGTTGCCTTCGGTATATTGGTCGCATGCGGCGGGACATTGGCAATTGATTTATTTCCCGTTTTCCCCGTAAGGGCGGTAATCTGAGTACCCACGATGGTTCCCACCGCTTCCCCGATTACCGAAAGAGCCATTTCGTCTAATTCTATATTTTCTTCTTTATTCATCAGGCTGGCGATGCTCTTTGCCGCAGCTTCTGATGTAATAAACATATGTTCTCCGGGAAAACCGGAGCTAAAATCAGCCTTGGTGACGGTCACCGTATCCGGCAGATTTTGCAAAAGGGCGTCCCGGCTGGTGAACACCACCTGCGGCCCTCTGAAAGAAACATCCGTACCGGTCATCATGGAAAGATTAGAAGACTGAGCTTCCACCGTACCGGAAAGAAAATTTTGTATAGCGCTCACATCCCCCTCGGAAGCGCCCGGCGGAACCGTTTGAGATCCCTGCCCGGAACCGCTCCCGTTATCGGAAGAACCTACCCCCGATAACAAGGCGTCAATTTCAGCCTGCGATAGAGCTCCATCGCTCATAGTAACCCCTCCCCATCAGCTCCAAGTTCCTCAAATTCATCGTGTTCAAGTTCCGCGATCTTCTTAATCACCTGTACGGCGACTTTTTTGCCGATGACCCCCGGACGGCAGAGAAATTTTCGTTTGCTCTCGATATTAAGAGAGAACGGATCCCCCACTCGGACATTGTACAGCCTTACTACGTCGCCGGTTCGCAATGAAAGAACATCCTTTATAGGGATCTGTATCCTGCCGATTTCGGCCACTACATTAACTTCGGTTGTTGAAAGCTTTTCCTTGATAACATTGAGGTTTTCCGCAGTGGCTCCCCGGCGCACCGAAGAGTACCAAAACTGAGCGGAGAGCTTCCCGATAATGGGTTCAATGGTCAAGTAGGGGATGCAAAAGTTCATCATTCCTTCAACATCGCCGACTTTGGTTTCCAGGGTTACCAAAACCACCATTTCCGTGGGAGCCACGATTTGGGCGAATTGAGGATTGGTATCGATCTGACCCAACCGGGGCCGGAGATCTATTACCTGAGCCCAAGCTTCCCGCATATTTCCTAAAATACGAACAATAATCCCCTCCATAACAGATTGTTCAATATCGGTAAGCTCATGTTGAGATTTTGTACCCTCCCCGGTACCTCCAAAGAGGCGGTCAATAATGGAGAACGTTACCGCCGGGTCTATTTCCAGGATAGCGTTCCCTTTAAGCGGATCCATGTTGATAATCGCCAATGTCGTGGGAGTGGGGATAGAACGGATAAATTCCTCGTATGTAAGCTGATCCACCGAGGCCACATGGGCATGAACCATGCTGCGGAGCTGCGCGGAAAGGCTTGTCGTGGTAAGCCGGGCGAAAGTCTCGTGCATAATGGAAACGGTACGGATCTGTTCTTTGGAAAATTTATCAGGCCGCTTAAAATCATAAATCTTGATTTTACGGGTATCCGCCGCAGGCCTGAAGTCATCAGGTTCTGTTTCTCCGGCGTTTATCGCGGTGAGCAACTGATCAATTTCATCCTGTGAGAGAACTTCTGTCATAGTCTCTTAACCGCCTTGAAAAATCCATTTTCCCACGAAAAACCAGGAGGGTTCCATTACATTTCCTGGATCTCAAAGGTATTAAACAAAACTATCCGCGCTCTGGTTGAATCTAACACCTGTGTATTCAGTGCGTTAATAAGTTCCTGTTTTAACTGCGCCTCTTTTTCGGGCTTCAGATCGTCGGCATATTTCTTGGCAAAGAAATTACGCACAAAATCACGGAGTTCATAAACCCGGCTGGTCATTTCTACCGAAGCGTTTTTGTCGTTCATGTCATACCCAATAACCATATCTACAACAACCGAATAGGGTACGGGGTCTCTGGTACGGGTTCTTACCGTGTTAATCTGGCTGAAAAATGCGTATTCCGGCCGTTTGCCTACATAGGGAGAAGTAGATTCCCCGGTATCTGTCTGAGCTTTACCGCCTTGGTTCATAACATTAAAGGTAACCACCGCTACCGTAATAATAAGCGCCAACGCCCCTAAACCGAGAGCGGCAAATTTCAATAAACCCAACAAAAGCGCCAACAATCCACCGGACTTTTTTTTATCGGTCCCCTTGTTTTCTGTGGATTCACCGCCTTCTACTTCATCTAAGTTATCCTCATCTGACATAAACGATTACCTCCCGCCTATTTAGTGTCTGTCCACAAAGTTGGTTACTTTGTGGACAGACCTTGCATTTTCTCGCCAAGGCTACGAAAATGCGGTTTTAAGGTAGTCTGTCCATAATGTGTCTACATTATGGACAGACTC
>JAIRPG010000031.1 GCA_031257105.1 Treponema sp. | reverse complement strand
AAAAAAGTGATATTGATTTGCTCATTATAAAAAAGGATTTGAAAAACGGACGGGAAATAAACAATATACTTTACAAGGCTTTCTTTGAAAATAAAATAAATATTCCAGTTGATTTAATTTCAATAGATTATAATAAATATATTGAATTGAATAATGAACCGGGATACATTTATAAAACAATAAAAGAGCAGGGGAAAATACTGTATGAAACGTTATGAATCGTGGCTGGACAGAGGATAAAGCGTAAAGGGGTTTTTACGCCGCCTGCCGGTACGTTATGCGGAGCATAAACGGGAAGCAAGTTATGATTATTTGAAAGAATGGGCGGAAAAGGCAAAAATCAAAAAGCATATCGGCTGGCATAAAAACCTCACCACGGTTATGAAATACGCAAAGGCAACGGACAAACTCAAGCGGGAGGCTATAGCCGCCCTGCCGGAAGTCAACCTGTAAATTTTTTGGGGTAAAGCCCGCTTTTTTCTCATTTTTGCTCTCGCGGGCCTGCTGGAGTTCCAGTTTTTCATCCGCATAGCGCCGCACATCATCTTGCCCCGCTCTCTCCAACTGCTGGTAAATCCCTATCAACTCAATCTCGTCAGCGGTAAGAACGTCAAGTCCCTCCAATTCTTTCTCAAAATCAGACTTAAAGGGATTATACATATCCCCATCCCCCGTGCGGAGCCAAGTCTCGTTTACATTGAATTCTGTGCAGATGAGTTTGATTATCCTATCATTAGGTCTAACTTTTCCATTTTCGATAGCGGAATACTGACTTTGAGATAATCCTATCCTTGCCCCAAAATTCCATTGATTGAGTTTTGGCGTGGTAGCCTGTCTGACAGCCTTTATTCTCTGGTTCATACACTGTGGCATAAACCGGAACGTTATGGGATGATATATCGGGATAAAAGAATATGAATTTGCCGGTATGCGAGAAAACGATACATTTGCTGGAATTTGACGTTATCCGGGAGCGGGTGGCGGACTGCGCCAGGAGCGGTGAGGCCGCCGGGCTCATCCGGGAAGCGGAACCCCGTTACGACGCCGGGGAGGCCGGGGAACTCAAGGCCCAGGTCGCCCAAATCCTGGATCGCTTCAATTCGGGGGACGAGGAACCTCAGGGCAGCCTGCCCGACATCGGCGCGCTCCTCCCCAAGCTGGAGGTAGAGGGGGCGTCTCTGGATACGGATGAGCTCTACGCCCTGGGACTTTTCGCCGAGCGGGGAGAGGCCCTGCGGCGCTGGCTTCGGGAGATAGCCGGGGATCTGCCGGACTGCGCGCCCTTGGCCAGAGAGGTCTTCCGGGTTTTGGACAAAGAGGGAAACCTCCGGGATCTGCCGGAATTTCGGGCCGTGAAAGACCGGATAGCCCACCTGGCCAGGGAGCTGGAGACCGCTGTGGCCCGCTACGGTTCAAGCGAGGAAACCCGGCGTATGCTCCAGTCAAGCCTGCCCTCCCAGCGAGACGGGCGGGCGGTGCTGGCGGTGAAGGCGAACTTCCGGGGCCGCATCAAGGGCATTATTCACGAGGTTTCCTCCACCGGCCAGACCCTCTTTGTGGAACCTGAAGAGGTGGTGGAGAAAAACAACGACATTCTGCTGGAAAAACGGCGGCTGGACGCGGAGATCCGCCGGGCGCTGCGGGAACTTACCGGACGCGCCGCCGCCTTCCTCCCGGCGCTGGCGGAATTCCACCGGGGAATCCTCCGCCTGGAATGTATCCGCGCCCGGGCCCGGTACTCCCGTGAGATTCAGGGGAATTTCGCCGCCGCCGGAGACAGCCTCCGGCTCCTGGGCGCCCGGCACCCCTTGCTGGGTTCCAAGGCCGTGCCCATCGACTTTGACATGGACTTTGATACGAAAACGGTGATCATCACCGGCCCGAACACCGGCGGAAAGACCGTGGCCTTGAAAACCGCCGGCCTCCTGGCGCTGATGAACCAGTTCGGCCTGGCCCTGCCCGCCGCCGAGGGGACGATCCTCCCGGTCTTTGACGGAATCTACGCCGACATCGGGGACGAGCAGTCCCTGAGCCAGTCCCTGTCCACCTTTTCGGCCCACATGACCAATATCGCCGCCATCGCCGCCGCCGCAGGGGAAAAGTCACTGGCCCTCCTGGACGAGCTTGGCTCCGGCACCGACCCGGAAGAGGGCGGCGCCATCGCCATGGCCATCCTGGATCACCTCATCGAAAAGCGCTGCCGGCTCATCATCACCACCCACCATGGAATCCTGAAGAACTACGGCTACACCCGTCAGGGGGTGGAAAACGCCTCGGTGGAGTTTGACGGACGCACCCTGTCCCCCACGTACCGCATCGTCATGGGGCTGCCCGGAGAAAGCCGCGCCGTGGACATCGCCGCCCGGAACGGGCTGCCCGCCGGGATCATCGCCGCCGCCCGGGGCTACCTGGACGAGGAGCGCTCCGACGTATCGGCCCTGATCCGGGGCCTCAAGGAGAAGCGCCGGGAACTGGACGAGCGGGGCGAGGAGAGCCGCGCCGAAACCGGGCGGCTCCGGGAAGAGCGGCGGCGGGCGGATCTGCGGGAACTGAGGCTGCGCCGGAAAGAGTTGGATATCCAGGCCGGCGACGCCGGGAACTTCAAACGCTTCCTGGGCGAAAGCCGGAAAAACCTGGAAAACCTGGTTCGGGAACTGCGGGAAGGGGAGATGAGCCGGGAGAAAACCCTCAAGGTGAAGGAATTTATCCGGGGGCTGGAAGAAACCGCCGCCGCCGAGGACGCGGCCCTGGAAAGCGCCCGTGAGGCCCTGGCGGAAGACCGGCGGCGCTTTGAGGCCGCTGAATCGGGGGCCGCCGAAACGGGGAGTCCCGGCGGAATCTCCCCCGCCGTGAAGATAGGCCCGGGAACCGAGGTTCTGGCCGGAGAATTCCGACGCCGGGGCGCGGTGCTCCGGGAGGGCAAGCGGGGTATGTGGATCGTGGAGATCGGCTCCCTCAAGATCCCCATGAAGGAGGAGGATCTTCTGCCCCTTCCGCCCTCCGCCGAGGAAAAGAAACCGCTTATCATCCGGGCGGATCTTTCCGACGCATCCCCGCCGGCTCAAATTGAGCTCAACCTTCGGGGCATGAGGCTGGACGAAGCCCTCGAACGGCTCCGGCGCCAGATCGATGGGGCGGTATTGGCGGGCCTCTACGAGTTCGCCGTTGTCCACGGTAAGGGGGACGGCGTTCTCCAGAAAGGGGTGCACGACTTCCTCAAGACCCAGAGCCAGGTGGCGGACTACTATTTTTCCCGCCCGGAACTGGGCGGCTTTGGCCGTACCGAAGTGATATTGAAGCGGTAACGCGGCGAGTTCAGC
Source organism: Treponema sp. (assembly GCA_031257105.1). Classification (GTDB taxonomy): domain Bacteria; phylum Spirochaetota; class Spirochaetia; order Treponematales; family Breznakiellaceae; genus JAIRPG01. The sequence continues at coordinate 25,765 of JAIRPG010000031.1, read as the reverse complement.
AACGCGCCGCGAGGCGGCGTTTTTTAAAAGTCTTCTAGGGGAGAATCGCTGTCCATCAGTTCCGGCAGGGTGTAGACCAGTGTACCTGACTTGCGTACCCGGAGTTCGGCGAAGCCCTTGGAAACCAGGGCTTCCAGGTTTTTCTTTGCCTCTTCGAGCGGGAGATTGGCCGCCAGGGCCAGTTCACTGGCGGTAAGAACGCCCTTGTTCTCTTTGGCAAGCCGCAGAATGGTATGCTCGACCTTTTCTTTTTCCCGGACGATATGGGCCTGGCCGTCCTGTACATAACGCCAGTTCTTCCCGCGCAGATGACCGGCGCGGCCCATGCCCCGGAAGAGGGCGTTGCGGATATTCGCCTCCCGCACCTGGCCCGGCAGGGTGAAAAAATCGTAGATAGACCCGATCATTCCCATGCCGCCGGTGAACATCCATAAAAGCCCTGTGGGGATTTTCCCCAGGTAGAACCGGTGGAAACCTAAGGCTCCAAAGCCCGATAAAGCCCACAGCAGGTACGCAATCCCGACACTATACATAGGATGATGATACCGGTTGTTCCGCGCTTCGGCAAGCGTCCGTATCACGGCGGAGGCGCGGCATTGTCAAACGTCCGGTTCAGGTCTACCATGGCTTATGGATTTAGAGAGAGCCTTAAAACCCGGAGCCCGTGTTTTTTTAGTGGGCATTAAGGGAACGGGTATGTGCGCCTTCGCGGAACTGCTGCGGGACGAGGGAATCGAAGTTTCCGGTTCCGACACGGAAGAGGTCTTCTACACCGATTCGACGCTCAAGGAATTGGGCATCCCCTATGTTGAATCTTTTGCCCCGGAAGCGCTTCCCGCCGGGATCGACCTTCTGGTGTATTCCGCCGCCTATGCTCCGGAAACCAACGGCCAACTGGCTTTAGCGCAAAAGAGGGGCGTCCCGATGCTTAAATACCCCGACGCGCTGGGGGCGTATTCGGCCCGTTTTGATTCATCGGGTATCGCCGGGGTACACGGAAAAACCACCACTACCGCTATGACGGGGGCGCTTATCCGCGCGCTCGGCCTGCCCGCCAGGGTTCTCGCGGGAAGCGCGGTGAACGGCTTTGGCGGGCGATCCGCCCTTTGCGTTGGGAGCCGGTATTTTGTGGCGGAAACCTGCGAATACCGGCGGCATTTCATGGCGTTTCACCCCCGGCGGATCGTCTTGACCAGCGTCGAAAGTGATCACCAGGACTATTATCCCGATTACGCGTCCATTCGGGACGCCTTTCTTGACTATGGACGTAAGCTCCCCCCCGGCGGCGCGCTGATCTACTGCGCCGATGATCCCGGCGCCCGGGAAACGGCGGAAACAATCGGAGGAGAGGGGAGGGGAATCCGGCTTATCCCCTACGGGTTCGGCGCCGAAGGGCCTTTCAAGATCGAGGGGTACCATGCCGCGAATGAACGGCTCCAGGCGCGGTTCCGGGGATTTCCCGGAGAATTCCGGATAAGGATTCCCGGCAGGCACAGTATGATCAATGCGGCGGCGGCGTTGGCCTTGACCTCCGAACTGGTACGGGAAGAATCGGGCGGCGATGGGTGGGATGAGGAACGGCTTGAAAGGGCGAGGCGGGGGTTGGAAGAATTTACGGGAACCAAACGCCGTTCGGAGATTATAGGCGAGGCGGGCGGGGTTGTTTTTGTGGATGATTACGGCCATCACCCGACGGCGGTAAAGACGACGTTGGCGGGATTCCGGGAATTCTATCCCCGCCGCAGACTGATCGTAAGTTTTATGTCCCATACGTATACCCGTACCGCCGCGCTGTTGGACGACTTTGCGGGCGCCTTTGGTGACGCGGACATACTCTTCCTCCATAAGATTTACGCATCCGCGCGAGAGCGCTACCGGGGCGGCGTTAATGGAAAAACGCTGTTTGAAAAAGTCATTGCCGCGCGGAAAAACAAAAGCGGCGTGTATTACACCGAAGAACCGCTGGACGCGGCTTTGCCGCTTAAAGAGATGCTCCGTCCGGGAGATCTCTTTATCACGATGGGAGCCGGGGATAACTGGAAGCTGGGACGCGCCCTGCTGGAATCCCGGCTTCCGTGAAGGATACGGTTCGATGAAAAGCATTACCGGTTACGGCTTTGCCGAGCGGCGGAATGAAAGCGTTTCTCTGTCGGTGGAGATAAAAGGGTATAACAATCGCTTTTTAGAGCTTTCGATCAACCTCCCGCCGGCGCTTTCTTCCTTGGAGCCGCTGGTTCGGGAATACGCGGCGGGCCGCTTCAAACGGGGCAAGGTGGAACTGTGGGTACGGATTAAGGAGTACCGGACCGCCTTGGAGATTTCGGTTAACCTGGAAGCGGCCCGCGCCTACATGAACGTTATGAACTCTATGGCGGCGGAACTCAAAATAGAGGAAAAACCCTCCCTGGCCCTCCTCATGAGTATGGAAGGAATTCTGGAGGTAGAGAAGAAGCGGGATGGCGAACGGTTTACACGGCTCCTTGAGCCGGTACTCAAGACCGCGGCGGACGCCTTTGAAACGGAGCGGATCAGGGAAGGCCGGCACACCGAAGAAGATATTCTGCGCCATCTGGCGGCGCTGGAGTCCTCCGCGGCATTCGTGTCTTCCCTCGCGCCGGAACTGGAGAAGAGCATCCAAGGCAACCTTCGCACCCGGTTCGAAGAGCTCTTGGGGGATGTAATCGATGAAAACCGCGTTCTCACGGAGACGGCGGCGCTTCTTATGAAATACACGATTTCCGAAGAAATTTCCCGGCTTGCCGCGCATCTGGGGGAGTTCAGAGCGGAGGCCGGGCGCAATCCCAGCCCCGGAAAAAAGCTCGATTTTCTCTGCCAAGAAATTAACCGGGAGATCAATACCATCGGTTCCAAGACGCCGAGTCTGGAAGTGAGCCGGGCGGTAGTAAGTATGAAAGACGCCCTGGAAAATATCCGGGAACAGTTGAGGAATGTGGAATGAACCTTAGAAAACCCCGAATCGCCATCTCCGGAAAGAGCGGCTGCGGAAATACCACGGTAAGCAAACTCGTCGCCGAAGGATTGGGATTGCGGTTTATCAATTTTACTTTTAGAACGCTGGCTGCGGAACGGGGCATGAGCCTTGAAGAGGTGCTGGCGCTGGCGGCAACGGACGATTCCTGGGATAGAATGGTGGATAGCCGCCAAGTGGCTCTGGCCCGGGAGGAAGGGGGCTGCGCGCTTGGTTCCCGGCTGGCTATCTGGATGCTTGAGGACGCGGATCTCAAGGTATACCTGAGGGCGCAGCCCCTCACCAGGGCAAGACGCATCCTCAAGCGGGAGGGAGGGGATCTCGCGGCTCAGGCGGCCTTTACCGCCGAACGGGACCGGCAAGACAGGGAGCGGTATCTGCGTATTTATGGCATTGACAACGATGATTACCGCTTTGCGGATCTTATTATCGATACCGACGCTCTTGAGCCCCCCGCAATCGCCGCCATGATTATCGAAAAAACGAAACAACGCCCCTGATGGATATACGAGAATTTCAGCGGGTTATTTACTCCCATTATGATGAGGCGGGACGGGCTTTCCCCTGGCGGGAAGAAACGGCCGGGCCCTGGGGAGTGTTCGTTTCTGAGTTCATGTTGCAGCAGACTCAAACGGAACGGGTTATCCCGTACTGGAAGCGCTGGATGGATCGCTGGCCCCGCCCGGCGGATTTGGCGGCGGCTTCTCTGGAAATGGTTCTGCGGGAATGGAGCGGTCTGGGGTATAACCGGCGGGCGCGGTATCTGTGGGAATGCGCCGGGATCATTGCCGGAAAGTTCGGGGGCGTCGTGCCCGGGGCGCCGGAATCCCTTCTACCGCTGCCGGGTATAGGCCCCTATACCGCCGGGGCCGTCGCCTGTTTCGCCTATAATTACCCGGCCGTCTTTATCGAGACGAATATTCGCGCCGCGATAATTCATTTCTTTTTTCACGCCGGAGAACGGCGGGAACCCGTTGATGACCGGGACCTTTTTCCCATTCTCAAGGCGTCCCTGGATTCGCGGAATCCCCGGAAGTGGTACTGGGCGCTCATGGATTACGGCGCGGCGCTGAAAAAAATTACCGCCAACCCAAACCGCGCGAGTATTCATTATGTCAAACAGAGTCCTTTTGCGGGATCCTTTCGCCAACTCCGGGGCGCTTTGGTTAAGGCGCTGGTTTCTCAGGGGCCCGGCAGCGCCGGGGAACTGCTTCGGCGGATTGACGGGCTGCCGGGCCTGGAGCGGGACGGGCTTTACAAAGCCCTAAAATCGTTGGAAAAGGACTTTATTGTAGCCGAACAGGGAGGCGTCTACCGGATAGGCGGCGGGGGAGTGGTTTAGGAACTTCAGTTTCTGAGCCACTTCCCCTTAGAACGGCGCTTCGAAGCGTTTCTTGTTCCATTCAGGAAGCATACGTTCCGGGCCTTCGCGCAGTGAGCGGGTCAGCGCATCGGCGCAGGCGGAGAGAACCCGCTCCAGAAGCGGCGCCTCGTCGGGGGCAAAGTCCGACAACACCCAGCCGGAAATATCGCCGCCGCCGGGCCTGCCGATGCCGATCCGCAGCCGCCAGAAATCGGCGGCGCCCAGCCGGTCTTTTATGGAGCGCAGCCCGTTGTGGCCTCCAAGCCCTCCGGAAAACTTGAGCGCGGCTGTGCCAAGGGGCAGTTCCAATTCATCGTGGACAACCAGTATTCGTTCCGGCGGTATTTTAAAAAAGGACGCCGCCGCCGAGACGGAATCCCCGGAAAGGTTCATGTAGGTTTCGGGCATGAGGAAATGCGCTCCGGCAGTACAATCCGGGGCTCCGATGTCGTCCGCTTTCAACGCCCCGTAGAGGCCCTTGTATTTCCGTTGCCAGACCAACGCGCCGGCGAAAGGAAGCCGTTCAGCCAGAAGTCTGCCCGCGTTATGCCGGTTATGGGCGTATTCCCTGCCGGGATTCCCTAAAAATACGGTAAGTTCAATCATGATTTTTTCAATTATACGCAATTGCGCCGGAATTATCAGCCTCGGGCGGCGGTTGGGTTAGGCGCTCTCGGCGCCGGTATTGATACATTGAAACCGGTTTCAATTATCCGGCGCCTCCCACGGCCTTTGGCTTATCCGGGAACCCGCAGCACCCCCAAAAAATCGTCAGAATTTTAGAAAAACTTGACAACCCTGGAATTCGCCCCTTATAATCAATCAATGATCTTGAAACCGGTTTCTATCGTTCATCTGGGGTTTGCGCCGTGTTTGCGGGTTTCAAGGATTCAGTTTTCTGGCAACTTTCGCTTAAAAAAGAATGGGGTTCAAGCGGAACAAGGCGTATTCCCCCGGTCAGGGGGGATCCCCATCATAGAAAAGCGATGGTAGGGAGGCAGGTATGTCGGTAAAAACCAAACAGGTACGGCTATTCCGGCGGTATTCTCTCGTTTTAGCGGCGGCGGTTTTCGTTTTGGCCGCCTGCGGCAACAAGGGCAGTCAGGCGGCTGCAAAGACCGCGCCGGTGGTTATCAGGGTGGGAACCCACCACCAGTCCGCGCATGACCCGACGTGGCGGGACGCCATCACCGGAGAGCCGGAAATGTCCCCCGATGATATGCGGGTCGGCGAGATCGCCCTCAAAAAAGTACAGGACGAGCTCAACGTCAAGCTGGAATGGGTGAACTACTCCAGCGATGTCCGGGAAGAACTGCTCCGCTCGGTGCTGGCGGGCGATCCGGTCTGCGACATCGCGTTCCTGTGGGGCGGATGCCAGGGCACGATCCTGGGGCAGAATATCCTGCAAGACCTTTCGCCGTTCGCGGACGTGTTTGAAGGCGACGCCGACGCGGACTGGATGCTCCTGCCGCCGGTGTTTGGCCGCCGCTACTTCTTCGGCTACAAGCTTGCCCAGGTGGATTGCTGGCCGCTGGTTTTCAACATCAACTACATCGAGCGGGTAGACGCCCTCAAAGAGAACGGCCAGACCGTATACCCCACGGATCTGTACAAACAGGGCACATGGACGTGGCAGGTCTTCGAGGATTACCTGGATAAGATCAGCGCCTATTACCGGAACGCCCCCTCCCCGGTGCGGCCCGAAGTTCCCATCAAAGCGTTCCAGACCGACTACCGGGTTACGGCTACTTCGCTGCTTCACAGCGCCGGACAGGCGGTATACGGTGAAAACGGGATCATGTTTGATACGCCCGAAGCGGTGAGCGCCGTTGAGTACCTTGACCGGCTGATGAGCCGGGGGCTTGTGATGTCCGTGCGCTACGGCGATACGAGCGTGGTTCCCGGCTGGACCTGGAACGGGAACGACTTCGGCAACGGCGAGACGGTATTTACCGATATGCCCTTCTGGATCGATACCTCCGCCGGCAACAACCTGGCCGGACGGGGTGAAAGTATGGGGATCGTCCCCTATCCCCGGCCCGACGGCATGGCGTTTGACGATCCGCGCTACCAGCAGCCGAAGATCGCCGGGGATAACTACGGCGTCCTCAAAGGGGTTCCCGCCGACCGCGCGCGGCTGGCGTTGGAAGCGCTGAAACTCTACTACCTTACCGGTTACCGTGAACGGGCGGGCAGCAGCCGGGCGCTGGACTTCCTGGATACGAGCGCCGAAGTAATGGCTGTCGCCGACGGCTACGATATTTACCACGAAAAAATCGGCGCCGATATTCTGAAAATTTACGCCTCCTATTCGCCGCCCGATACCAACGAGTTCGATTCCCTGCTGGGGATTTCCAATATATGGGAAGAGACCATTACCGGCCAATCGATCTACGGGTTTGACGGTTCGCCTAAGTATGCGGTGAACGCGGCCCAGAAGCGGGTGCTCGTAGAAAACGCCCTTGCCGCCACGGAAGCGGCCATCGCCTCCGGTAAGACCACCGACAACATCCAGCCCAACATTGCCGCCGCGCAGGTCATCGCCGTTCCCCGGGGAACGGATCCCGCCGGGGTGAACTTCGCTTCGTTTGTCGACATCACCGATAATGTGGACGGAACCATCGATCCCGCCCGGGCCGCCTATGACTATTCCTCACCGGACTTTAACAAAGCGGGGAGCTACGAAGGCGGCAAGGGTCTGCACGTAACGGTAAAAGACGCGGCGGGGAACGAGCGGAAAACCGATCTGCGGGTCGTGGTGTACGATCCTGACAACAAACAGCCCCCAACGATCACGCCCAAGGAAACGCTCCCGGCGGTGAAGGCGGGAACCGATATTTCCGGCGTTGACTGGAAGGGCGCGTATCTTAACGCCGCGGTTGATAAGGACGGCATCGATATTAAGGATACTATCACCGTTGACGTGAGCGGCTTTGATAGTTCTACGCCGGGAACGTACAATGTTACCGTCACGGCAACTGATTTTGCGGGCAATGCGGCAAACATCACGCTGCCGGTAACGGTTGAGTAGGTTTTCAGGAAGGAGCAGGCTGATGACCTCCGTCAAAAACGGTTTTGCTCCCCGCGTGGGGCGGGGCGCGCTTAGAGCGGGCATCGCAATCGCGCTGGCCCTTTCCGTCTGGCTGCTCTTCGCTTCTTTCCGGGCCGGGCAGGAAAGAGCGCCCGCGCCCGCCGCGCCTATCGCTGTTGAAACATACCGCGATCCAAGTTACGCCGCATACCTTGCTTCTCACGGCTGGAACGGCAAGCTTGCGTCAGCCGTGATTCGGCTTCAGGAGGCGTCTTTAGCCGGCGTACCGGAATCAGGCGCGCCTGAATCAGGCGGTTTAGAAGCGCGGTATTCCTGGGATTTTGAATGTCAGGCGGCTGGTTTTTATAACCTGCTGGTTGAATACATTCCCCTGCCGGGGATCGGCGGCGCCGATAGCGGTGGCGCTGACAGCGTTGGCGCTAACAGCGGGGGCGCGCATATTGAGCGGCTGCTCCTTTTGGACGGGGAAGTTCCCTACGCGGGGATGCGGCAGATTGTCTTTACTCGGCGCTACGATACCTCAGGCGGCGCGGATATAATTCCGGTAAAAAACGGCAATGAAATCCGCATGCGTTCTACCGAAGTGTTTGAATGGAGCGGCGTCTACCTTTCGGATTCTCAGAAACGGAGCGCCGATCCCTTTATCATCTACCTTTCCGGCGGCCCCCATACCCTGACCCTGGAACCTATCAAAGGGGCGCTGTTGATACGCCGGCTGGAATTCCGGGCGGCGGATCCGGTTCCGCCTTACGCCGAAACAGGTTTTTCTTCTCTCTATAGATATTCGGGCGAGCCGCTCACCTATCAGGCGGAACGGACCGGAGGCGGCGTCATGCGGGTACTCAAGTCTGCTCAGTCCATCAGGAGCGAGACCGATTACACATCGGTAGACACCGCGCCGTACCACCCCTGGCAAACCCGGCTTAACGTGATAGGCGGGTCAAGCTGGCGGGCCCCCGGCGAATCTATCACCTGGGAGATCGAGGTTCCCCAGGCGGGGCTCTACGGCCTTTCGTTCCGGGCGGCGCAGAACATAAACCGGGGCGTTACCTCGTTCAGGCGGTTGTATGTTAATGGAAAGACGCCCTACGCTGAAGCCTTGGCTTTGGGTTTCGGTTTTTCCGGCGCTTTCAAGCAGTACGATTTTTCCGCCGCCGGTCGGTTTTTCTTTTTTGAAAAAGGCGTCAATACCCTTACCCTGGAAAATACGCTGGGTGAATTCGCCGCGCCTCTCTCCGCGGCGGAAGAGAGCCTTGCCGCGCTGAACGATCTGTACCGCCGGATTTCTCAGGTAACGGGCCTCGCCCCCGACCGGTACATCGACTACGAGATAGAACTCAAAGTGCCGGGCTTCCGGGAAATTTTGACGGAACAATCGGCGCGGCTCTACGGCGTTGTTGACGCGCTGGTTGCTATCGGCGGAGAAAAAAACAGCAAAACCGCCCTGGTTGAAACTATGGCGGCGCAGGCGGCGCGTCTTTCGCAGGATCCGGAACGAGTGGTAGCGGAACTTGCCTCGTTTAAGGGAAACATTTCCGCCTTGGGCGATTGGGTTATTTCGATCTCGGAGATGCCCCTCTCTCTTGATAGTTTTACCCTTTACGCGCCGGACGCGCCTTATACGCCAAAAAAGCGGGGAATTTTCGCTCAAGCCTGGAACGGGACGCTGCGGTTCCTGGCGACTTTTTTTGTGGATGAACGCAGGCTGGGCGAAAGCGGTTTTAAGCGGGCGTTAAAAGTATGGGCGCCCACCGGGCGGGATCAGGCGCTCATTATTAAAAACATGACGGACGACCGCTTTGAGCATGAATCAGGTATTCCGGCGGAAATTCAGCTTATCCCCCTAGACGTGGTGCTTCCCGCCGCTTTGTCAGGATCCGGGCCGGATATGGTGCTGGATATGCCCCAGGCAAGCGCGCTGAATTTCGCCGTCAGGAACGCGCTCACGGATCTTTCACGCTTCGCGGACTACGCGGCTGAGGCGTCTCGGTTCTACCCATCCGCGCTCTCCGCGGCGACGTTCCGCAGCGGCGTGTACGGTATGCCCGAACGCCAGTGGTTTCCCATGATGTATATCCGGGATGATATTCTTTCGGAACTGGGCATTACGCCGCCTGAAACCTGGGATGAATTTACCAAAACAATCGCGGAGCTGAATATTCACAATTACGATGTCTATGTGCCCACGGGAATGACGGTTTTTGCCTCAATGGTTTTCCAGAACGGCGGCGACTTGTACGAAGGCCGCGGGGACGATTACGGCATTTCCAGCGGCCTCTATTCAGAAGCGGCCATGGCGGCCTTTTCCGACTTTACCGCGTTTTACACCGCCTACAAAACACCGGTTCAGGCGGATTTTGCCAACCGTTTTCGTACCGGCGAAATGCCTGTGGGGATTTACGATTATACCTTGTACAACACGCTGGAACTGTTCGCGCCGGAGATCAGGGGGCTTTGGTCTTTTTGGCCTATACCGGGGGTAATAAGAGAGGGGAGCATTGATAACACCGCCGTATCTACGACAAATTACACCGTTATTCTGGAGTCCTGTGCAGACAAGGACGCGGCTTGGCGGTTCTTAAAATGGTGGCTTTCCACGGAAACCCAAACGGAATACGCCCTGCAGCTTGAGGCGGCGCTGGGAACGGCGGGACGTTACGCCACGGCAAACCGGGAAGCGCTTTTGGCTCTGCCCTGGCCACGGAACGCCGCCGGCGCGCTGCTCGCGCAGTTTAGCCATACGGTGGGCGTTCCCGAAATACCCGGCGGTTACATGACCGCCCGCATGGCCGATTACGCCTTCCGTTCCGTGGTAACCGGTTCAAGCGCCATGCGGCCCCGGCAGGCGCTGTATATGAACCTTCTGGCCATAGACAAAGAACTTGCCAAAAAGCGGAATGAGTTTCATTTGAGCGTTCCCGGGGAGGCGGCTTATGAACCGCGCTAGGGGGAGGGCCTCCGGTATTTTGGCTAAACACGGGGCCAAGTACCTGATGATCGCGCCATTCGGCGTTATTTTTATTGTCTTTACGGCATTTCCCGTGGCGTCCAGCATGGTTATCAGCCTGACTTCTTTTAATATGCTGGAAACGCCGGAATTTACGGGCCTTAAAAATTACATCAACCTGTTTATTAACGACGACGTATTTCTTATCGCCCTTAAAAACACGCTGTTTTTCGCGGGGATCACCGGGCCCATAAGCTACCTGATGTGTTTTGTGTTTGCCTGGCTGATTAACGGGCTGCCCCGGCGGGTGCGGGCCTTTATGACCCTGGTATTCTACGCGCCCTCCATTTCCGGGAACGCTTACCTTATCTGGAAACTGATTTTTTCATCGGATCTGCGGGGTTACGCCAATTCGGTTTTATCCGGCCTGGGTATCACAAACGGCGCGGTGCTTTTTTTCGAGAACAAGGCGTACGTGCTGCCTATCCTCATCGCGGTGCAGCTTTGGCTCAGCCTGGGCGTCAGCTTTCTTTCGTTTATCGCGGGGCTGCAAAATGTTGACCGCGCGCTCTACGAGGCCGGGGCGATAGACGGCATAAAAAACCGCTGGCAGGAACTGTGGTTCATCACGCTGCCTTCGATGAAACCACAGCTTCTTTTCGGCGCGGTGATGCAGATAACCGCCTCTTTTTCAGTTTCAACCATATCCACGGAACTGGCGGGATTTCCCAGCGTGGAATATTCGGGCCACACCATTCTGACGCATTTGCAGGATTACGGCGTAACCCGGATGGAGATGGGCTACGCCTCGGCCATTGCCACAGTGCTTTTCTTTATGATGATAGTTACGAACCTTGTAATCCAAAAACTGATACGAAGGATTGGTGAATAAGATGAAAAGAGCAATAAGCCTTGCCGATAGATGGCGGCGCTTTAAGTTTCGCCGGAAAAACCGCAGCCTGGCTATCGATATAGCCCTTACCGTGTTTCTCGGCCTTTTCGGCGTTTTTAGCGTGTGGCCGCTGCTGTTTATCATCAATAACGCCTTTAAGCCGCTGAACGAAATCTTTCTTTTCCCGCCAAAGCTTTTTGTGATGAAACCGACGCCTGATAACTTTCGGGATCTGTCCCTGACGCTTTCGGGCTCATGGGTTCCGTTTTCCCGTTATGCCTTTAACACGGCGTTTATTATGACCGTGGGCACCGCGGGCACGGTTATTTTAGGCTCCATGGCGGCGTTCCCCCTGGCGAAATACCGCTTCCCCGGGCAGGCGCTGATGTCAGGCATTATCGTTTATGTCCTCATGTTCAGCGCGTCGGTAACGGCTATACCAAACTACATCATCATGGCGCGCCTGCATATTCTGGATACCTACTGGGCCGTAACGCTTCCGGCTATCGGATCCACGCTGGGAGTGTTCCTTATGCGTAATTTTATGATTCAGATACCCGATTCGCTTATCGAGGCCGCCAAAATAGACGGCGCGGGGGAACTGTCCATTTTCTTTACCATTGCGATGCCGATGGCCAAGCCCGCGTGGATAACCCTGATCATTCTTTCGTTTCAGTCATTATGGGGCACGACCGGCGGAACGTTTTTGTATACCGAAAAACTCAAGCCGGTTTCCTACGCGCTTTCCCAGATTGTCTCCGGGGGGGTAGCCCGCACCGGCGTTGCCGCCGCTGTGTCGCTGGTAATGCTGATAGTGCCGGTTGCGGTGTTCATCATTTCCCAGAGCAATGTCATTGAGACCATGGCGACATCGGGAATGAAAGGATAGGGTATGACGATGAATGGTAGGCTTTGGATGATTATCGCTTTTTGGGGCGTCTCCGCCTTTGGATCCGCCGCCTGGGCAGACAACACGAACCGGTACGATTACGCCTACGGAACCTACGGCATTATCAACAGCGTAGCGGGATTTGAACCGGCTCGTACGATTGACGGAACCGTCCTTCCTTTCAGCCTTGAAAGCGTTGACGCTATCGCTCACGGCGGCGGCAGAATCTATCTTGCCGACAGCGCCGCGTCCCGCATCGTCATTCTAGACGCGCTTGATTATTCATACATCGCTGCCGTCAACTCCGTTGGTGCCGTCAACTCCGTTGACGCTGTCAACAAATCAGGCGATGGTTCCGCGCTGAAAAATCCGGAGGGAGTTTTCTTCAGCGAAACGACGGGGACGCTTTACATTGCCGATACCGGGGCGGAGCGCATCGTGGTACTAGACGCGGAAACGCTCCTTACAAAACGCGTCATCACGAGGCCCGCGAACATGGCGGGAATCACCAACTTCAAGCCTTCAAAAATCGCCGTGGATACATCCGGGCGGATTTATTTCGTGGTTCAGGGTTCCTACGAGGGAATTGTGGAACTCAAGCCCAACGGTGAATTTTCCCGGTTTTACGGCGTCAACAAGCCGGAAATCAACCTGCCGGATTATTTCTGGAAGTCTATTGCCTCGAAAGATCAAAAAAGCAAAATGACAAAAACATTTGCCCCCTCGTTCTCAAACCTCGACATAGACCGGGAGGGTTTTGTTTACGCTGTAACCGCCGACACCGCTTCTCTTAAAATGATCTTCAGGTTTAACGCCAAGGGCGAAAACGTGATCCGTGAAGAGGGTTATATCGATCTCCGGGGCGATCTGACGCGGGCGTACGTGAACAGAACCGTTGCCAGCGCCTTTACCGGCATTGCCGTTGCCGATTTCGGCGTGTACGCCGTGGTTGACCGGAGCTATGGCCGCGTGTTTGTCTACGATTTCGACGGTTATATGCTCACGGTTTTTTCAAAACTGGGCGACATGAAAGGGGATCTGCGGGATCCTTCCTCGATTGCCTGGAACGGCTATGATCTCCTGGTGGGGGATAAGGCCCTGGGGCGGGCGTATGTGTACACGCCCACGGCGTTTGGCAAAGCGGCGCTGCTGGCGGCGGAGAGCTACAACGCGGGAGACTGGGAACGGGCGGCGGCGTATTTTGAAAAAGCTATAGCCCTGAACGCGAACTTTTATGCCGGATATTCCGGCGTGGGCCGCAATTACCTTATGCGCCGGGATTACGGGACGGCGCTCTATTACTTCAAAATGGCAAACGATACGAGGATGTATTCTCAAAGCTATAACGGCTTCAGGGGCATCTGGATTCAGAAATATTTTGTGTGGGTTATCGCGGCGGCGATTATTTTAACCGCCGGTATTATTTATTCCGAGGTGCGGTACGCCCGGAAAAATAGGCTCTAGGAGTAAAGGTATGAATCTGAAAACATTCGCCGGTGATTTACGCTTTTTACGCTATACGCTTACGCACCCTTTTGACGGGTTTTATGAACTCCGTTTTCGCCGAAGCAGGAATTGGATTCTGATAGCGCTTATCTACGCCCTCTGCGGAATAACAAAACTTTTCAAAACTTATTATTCGGGCTTTCTCCTGAACGGAGGGCTTGTCTACGGCGTAAACAACTGGTATGTAATCGCGGCGGCCTTATTTCCATATTTTTTATTTGCCTTGGCCAATTGGAGCGTTACCACCCTGTTTGACGGCAGCGGATCGCTGAGCGATGTGCTTGAGGTTCTTGCCTACGCGCAGGTTCCCAAGCTGTTTTTTGACATAGCGTACATCATCGCTTCTAATTTTATTACCGGTGAAGAACTGATTTTGTTGAACGCCCTGTATGCCGCCGGGATACTTCTTTTCGCCTTTCTTGTTTTCGCGGGCCTGTGCGTTGTCCATGAGTACGGGGCGGCAAAAAATATAATTACTATCATCGCTACCGCGGCGGCGGCGGTGACTATCGTGTTTATCGGAATGTTGTACCTGGAAATTATGGGTAAAATAATTTCTTTTGCCGCCGCGATCATCGCGGAACTGACAAAAAGGCGGTAAGAAATGCGGGCAAAATCAACCGGCGGGCCTGAAACGCCGCCTCAAAAAAAGCCGCGTTTTACCGTAAGTTTTGCCGGGCTTGTTATCGCGGCGGCGGCGCTGGCGGCGGTTTATTTCGCGGCGCTCTTTATCGCCCGGTCAGGCGTAAGGCAGGAAACGCTTGCCGCGCCTGAACGGAAGGGGCTTGCGGCGTCACTGGGGGAAATCGCCAAAGACAGCGGAGACATTGTTATCGCCGAAGACAGCCGCTGGCGCGTTGTTCTTGATACCGGATCGCTGAACATCCGTGTTGAGGATACCGTTTCGGGCTGGATATGGAACGCCCTGCCGGAAGACGCCGCGAATTTCCCAGCGGCGGCCCGCTCGCCCCTGGTAATAAAGTACCTGGGCAGGGACAACACGTTTTATGAATGGGACGCCTATACCAATGTTATTACTCCAAAACAGTACACTATTGAGCGCATCAAAAACGGGGCGCGGATACGCTTTGACTTTCACGAAAGCCGGTCTTACCGCTTAGGCGAGTATATGCCGGAACGCATCTCCATAGCTCGTTACGAAGAAGCCTTTGAAGATAGGCTTGAGAAAAAAGTCTTAGATGGAAGCATTGACGCCGCCCGCGCGCAGGCGTACCGGAACGCGCTGCGGGCTGTGTACGCCCGTGATGACGGCAGCAATTCCTATTACAATAAGTTTTCCGGCCTCCCGCCCGCGTCGGTCGTAAGAACCCTCGTTGAATTTTCAGGCGCGGTGGAATACACCACCGCCGAACTCATCCGGGACAGTGATGAATTCGGCATCGCGGTGATCATAGAACAGCCGGCGTCTTTTGTCATTTATATGGAAGCCGCCTTCAAAGACGGCGAACTTACGGTGAACATTCCGGTCTATGAGCAGCAAAGCGGCAATGATTTTTATACCCTGCAAAACATCAGCGTATTTCCGGCCTTTGACGCCGCCCGCGCCGAAGAAAACGAAGGCTTTATCTTCGTACCCGACGGAGCGGGAATGCTCATCAGCCTGGACAGCTACAACAGCAAGTATCCCGATTATAACCGCCCGCTGTACAACAATACCCTGTTTGACACAAAATTTGAAAAGTCCGCTTTTGATGAAGAACTGCATATTCCCGTCTTCGGCATGTACCGGTCAGACGGACGCGGATTTATGGGGATCATAGAATCCGGCGCGGAGTTGGCCCGTATCGCGGTTAAGCTAAAAAGCAAAAATTCAGCCCGTGACGGCGCGCTTTACAACGCCGTTTACGCCCACGCGGATACGATGCAGTATTCACGGGTAAAAATTTTCGGCCCCTACGCCGCCGATGACGCCCGGTATCTGGCGTCTACCGGCCTTATCCCCTTCGATTTTACGATTCGTTACCGGTTCTATCCGGAAGCCGCCGGTTATTACGCCTTTGCCAGAGATTACCGGGATTATTTGATACGCATGAATCATCTTAAACCGGCGTATGATAACCGTCCCAAACTGTTCCTTGAACTGGCAGGGGCGGTAACCCTATGGGATACCTTCCTTGGCGTTCCCTTTCATCCCACGGTTTCCATGACCACGTACCGCCGGGCCGGGGAAATCCTTGATGACCTTGAAGGCGTTCCCCTGGCGGTGAATTACAAATGGGGCTTTAACGGCGGCAGGATGAATTTCTTTGGCGATAAAGCGAAGACCGTATCCGTCAACGGCGGTGCCGCCGATTTAAGCGCGCTGCTTTCCCGTTCTTCGCCGGGCGGCGAGATCTTTATGGAGGCAAGCCTTATGCGCGTGTACCGCAGGCAGACGGTGTACAACGACAAGCGGTTTTATGCCCTGGGCTACAGCGGCTCCTCCGGATTTGAAAGCGGCTTTAATGACGTGTGGTATCCCGATAAAACCTGGTATATGCCTTACGATTACGCGCTTTACTACCTTGTCCACCCGCGTTACCTTTCGTACATAACAGACCGTTTTTTGCGCGGGACGGAAAAATATCCCAATATTTCGCTTACTGATTTTGGCAGCCACTACTATGGCAGCTACAATCCACGGGATATTGTTGATCCGGTAACGGCCAACCAAAGCGCTGTACTGACGAACCTAAAAAAGATCGCGGCTGAAAAAAAAATCGCCCTGGACAATCCCAACGCGGACAAATTTACGTATGCGGCCTATTCGCTGAATGTTTCGCGGGAGTCCGGCAATTACGGCGTATCGTATACTTCAATCCCTTTCCGCCAGCTTGTAATGAGCGGACTTACGGAATTTACCACGCTGGACGTGAACGGGGCGCGGTCAAGCCCGGAGTATTTTTTGCTGCAGGCCCTGGAACTTGGCGCGCTGCCTAAGTTTACGGTGTTTGCCGAAAAAGCCGATGTTTTAATAAACGCCCGTATTTCGCAGTATTTTGCCGCCGAATACGGCGGCGCGGCGGATACCATCAAGTCCCTCTATGAACCGTACCGGGCGGCGTTTGAAAAAATAGGTACAAAAGAAATAGCGGGCCACGAAACCATAGCGCCAAACGTTTTCAGGACGATATATGCCAACGGGGTGAAGGTGCTGGTGAATTACAATCTTTACGGGGTAAACGCCGGTCCTTACAAACTGGGGGCCCTTGGTTTTATGATAGAGGGGGCAGTTGGTGAAACATATTAGAAAGCGTGTCCCGGCTCGTACCGGATTCCATGCGTCCCGGAAAATAAACGCCGTTATTTTCCTGCTGCCGTGGCTTACGGGTTTTTTCCTGTTTTTCGCCGCGCCGGTATATGACTCTTTCGTGTATTCGTTCTCGAAAGTAGAAGTCGGCGCGGAAGGAGGCATGAAGCTTACCTTTACGGGGCTGGATAATTATACCGGCCTATTCAAGACCGAGGTTAGTTCCGATAACCGCCAATTCATGCGGGTATTTATCGAAGAAAATATCCGCATCTTCGTAAACACGCCCATCATCCTTATCTTCTCCCTCTTTTCCGCTATCCTGATAAACGCGAAGTTCAGGGGCCGGGGCCTGGCGCGGGTAATATTTTTCCTGCCCATTGTAATCGGCCTGGACATCGCGCGCAATCTTGTTACCGTTACCTCAGGCAGTGATATTGTGGATTCATCGGTGGGCGCGTTTTTTTCCGACGGGTTTATTATGGGCTTGTTGATGGAAAATACCTTCCTCCCGCGTGAGGTGGCGCGGTTTATCGCCGGGGCGGCGGAGGGCATTTTCAATCTGGCCTCAAGCTGCGGCGTACAAACCTTGATATTTCTCGCGGGCCTTCAATCCATCGGCGGCGCGATCTACGAATCCGCTGATATTGAAGGAGCTAACGCCTATGAAAAATTCTGGAAGATAACGTTTCCCATGCTGGGCAATAATGTTATTGTTTTTGTCGTGATATACAGCTTTGTGGATTTATTCCTTACCTCAAATATCGCGGACGAAATCTATATTTTCGCCTTCCGCCGCAACGCCATTGGAACCGGAGCGGCGCTTTCCGTGGTGTATATGCTGAACGTGATAATTGACCTGCTGCTGCTGTTATTTATATTTACCAGACACGGCATAAGCGGCATAAAAAGGAGGCATTGATGAAGCTAAATAAAACCGCTTCGCGTATACGGCAAAGCCGGCTCTTGTACGGGGCTCTTGACGCGCCGTATCTTGCCAGGGAGGGAAAACGCCTCGTTTTCCGTTTTTTGTTTTACTCCCTGGTGATTGGCCTTTGTTTTTCCATTCTGTATCCGCTGCTCAAAATTTTGCCGGTAGTCTTCTGCGACTTTTCCGATCTGGGTAATCCCGATGTTATCTGGATTCCTGTCAAAACATCACTGCTCAGTTTTACCGCCGCGGCGCATATCGGCTTTGGCAATGGAAGCGCCATGCTGCTCACCTTGGGGTACTGCGCCATGATAACCGTCATCCAGATACTGATAAGCGCTTTTGCGGGCTACTCCCTGGGACGGGTGAATTTTCCGCTGCGCGGCGTGGTGATGATTCTGGTGATCATTACAATAATTGTTCCGCCCCAGTCGCTGCTTATTTCACAATACCTGTGTTTTAAGCATTTTGATATTCTGGGGATTATTTCGTTCTTTAACGGCAAGCCATACGATTTAATTAACAAGCCTTACACGCTCTATATCCTGGCCGCGACGGGTTTTGGGGTAAAACAAAGCATCTTTGTGTTTATCTTCCGGCAGTTCTTCCTGGGACTTCCCCAGGAACTTGAAGAAGCGGCCTTTATCGATGGATGCGGTTTTTATAAAACCTTTTTTAAGATCGTACTGCCAACCGCCGTTCCCGCGGCAACAACCGTCGCGGCGCTTGCCTTTGTTTGGAATTACGGCGATACCTATTACACCGGGTATTTTCACCCGGATGGGCCGTATGTAGCCAACACCCTCGCGCGGGTATTCGCCTCAAACAACGACAATATTCAGCGCATCCTCGGTGTCATACAGCGGTGGTATTCCGTGCCCCAGGTATCGAATTTTACTTTTGACGCGGTTAAGTACGCCGCCGCGATCCTGTTCCTCGCGCCCCTGCTGATTTTTTATTTTATCGCCCAGAAAAAACTGGTTCAGAATTTTGAAAGGAGCGGCATTGTAGGATGAATTTGAGGGGCAGATGCGATCCCTTGTCTCTCCCCGATCAGAGGGCCTATACTTCCCTTATGCGAATCATATCATGGAATGTAAACGGTATCCGGGCGGCGGAACGGCAGGGGTTTTCCCAATGGCTGCGGGAAGAATCGCCGGATATACTCTGCGTCCAGGAGACCAAGGCCTGCCCGGAGCAGCTTTCGGAGGAATTACTCCATCCCCTTGATAAGGAGGGGAAGCCCTACTTTAGTTACTGGTCCAGCGCTCAGCGCAAGGGCTATGCCGGAACGGCTCTTTTCAGCAAACGCGAACTTTCGCAAACGAGGAATTGGGGGAAGGACGCCTTTGACCGGGAGGGCCGGCTGCTCCAAGCGGATCTGGGGGACTTCGTGCTGCTCTGCGCCTATTTCCCCAATTCCCAGGACGCCGGAGCGCGGCTGGGGTATAAGCTGGAATTCTGCTCCGCTATGCTGGAATTCTGCGGCGAGATCACCGCCCAAGGCCGGCATTTTTTGCTCTGCGGGGACTACAACATCGCCCATACCCCCATTGATCTGGCCCGGCCCAAGGAAAACGAGGGGAGCGCCGGGTATCTGCCGGAAGAGCGGGCTTGGATGGACGCCTTTACCGCCGCCGGTGCCGTGGATACCTTCCGGTATTTCCATCCCGGAGAAGAGCGGCATTACACGTGGTGGTCGTACCGGACGAACGCCCGTGAACGGAACGTGGGATGGAGGATCGATTATCACTGTGTTGACGCGGCCTTCATGCCCCGGATCAAGAAGTCGCTGATCCGTCCGGAGGTGCGGGGGGCCGATCACTGCCCGGTAGAAATCGAGATAAGCGGAGTTTAATATGCGGATTAAATACAACGCCCCGACGGTACTGACCTTTACGTTTATCAGCGCGGCGGTGCTGCTCTTCAACATGATCTTCCCGCGGGCGTTTCTTACCCAAACCTGGTTCATGGTACCCGGCAGGGGCGGGTTTCACGCGGACAACCTGAGGAGTTGGATTACCCTCTTTACCCATGTGGTAGGCCATGCGGATCTTAATCATTTTCTCTCGAATTTTGCCCTCATCCTCCTCTTGGGCCCCATATTGGAGGAAACCTACGGCTCCCTTTCCCTGCTCCTGATGATGGTCATAACCGCCGTCGTTACCGGGGCGCTCAACGTGTTCTTTTTCCCCACGTACCTTCTGGGCGCTTCCGGGGTGGTCTTTATGATGATCCTGCTGGCTTCGTTTACCAACTTTACCAAGGGGGAGATCCCGCTGACTTTCATCCTGGTGATGCTCCTCTACCTGGGGCGGGAGTTCTTTAATTCTTTCAAGTCCGATAACATCTCCGAGTTTGCCCACATTGTCGGGGGCTTTTGCGGCAGCCTGTTCGGGTTCTTTCGGCCCGGTAAAGCGCCGTCTAAACTCCCGTTAGGCGGCAAGGAATAGGCGTTTTCTCCCTTCGGCTTACCACGCCGCTTCCGGGAGCAGGCAGAGCGCGAGGATGGGCAAAACGAGCGCCGCGATACGGAGGATGCTTCGGGGCGTCCGTTTGGGGGCCGTTTCCGCGCCCGGTTCCCCGCCGCCCGATTCCTGCTCGGCGCTTAGTTCCCACAGTACCCGATCGATACCCTCCGCCCCCCCGGAGAGCAGGCCCTTGAGCG
The DNA here is from genome assembly GCA_031257105.1 of Treponema sp. GTDB lineage: Bacteria > Spirochaetota > Spirochaetia > Treponematales > Breznakiellaceae > JAIRPG01. Next base: position 5,278 of record JAIRPG010000031.1, on the reverse strand, counting down.
AGGGGATTCGCGGAGACATTCGGCGCAAAAGCCGGAAGGATTCGCCGACGAGCGCCCCCAGCGTCCCCGGCGGCTTCAACCTGGAATGGATTACGGCTCCGGAAAGCATAAAGAGCCCCTCCAAGGTTATAGCCTTGCGAATTCCCCCAAAAAGACTCCCCTGCGTTATCTTGAACGCGCCGATTTCGGCCAAAACTTTGCCGTAGGGGACAATGAGGTTGCAGGCGACAACCCCCAACATGACCATAAAGACGGCTAGAGGCCGGATCTTCCCGCCGGAAAGCCATGCGTAAAGCGCGAAGAGGAGAAACTGGCCGGCTCTGCCGGCGGTGGAGGGGGTAAGCAGGAAGGCAAGCGTCATCATCAGCCCCGCCGCGAAGAGATCCTCCGGAACAAAGAGCCCTTCCCAGTGGTTGCGGCGCAGTTTGCGGCGCAGTTTGCGGCGCAGTTTGCGCCGCAACGTGCGGCGCGGTTCAGCCTGCGCTCCCCCGTCCGCGGCGATTTCCTCCGGCTCATGTTCAAGCCCGCGATGGGCCCCTTTCCGCAGGCGGCTTTGGTACCAAACCGAGCGGGCGGTGAAGGCTTCAGCAAAAAGCCCAAGGGCAAACCCCGACGCCACACCCGCCGCGAGGAACGGCGGGACCAGGAAGCGGATCCCGCCGCCGAAGACAAAAAACCGGGCCAGGAGGAGTTGGATCCCGTTGGAAACAAGGGCCCCCAGGACGCTTAAGCCCGTAAAGCCTGTCCTTTTTTCTCCCATGCCCCGGCGGAGCAGGTACATCACCCCGGCGGACGCGGATGTCCCCGCCAAGGAAAAGAGAAACACATACGAAAAGAGGGTTCCGGAGAGAAGGCCCTGGCCCAGGATCTTTATCAGTACGAGCAATACATAGGGTTTCCAGGGGAAGCCGTCCAGCGCCAGGAGCAAGGGCAGGTTTGCCAGTCCCAGCCGCATGAAGGGGAGGGGCTTCGGGATCAGGTACTCAACCGTGGAGAGGAAGAGGCAGCACGCCCCAAGCAGCGCCGTCTCCGGTGCCGCCTCTGGAGACGCCGTCTCCGGCGCCGCCGCCTTACCACACCGCAGCGTCAACATCCGCCTCTTGAGACGCCGTCTTTCGAGACGCCGCCTCTGAAGGCGCCGCCCCCTCAACGCGAACCAGCGCGCCGTTGGGAAGGCAGGCAACCCATTGACCACGGCGGGCTATGCTCCCCGCAGCCACGCAGGTTTGGTTGGAACAGGGGGAAGACAGAATACGCGCCGCGCCGTCCCGAATTTCCACCACGGTATCCCCCAGCGGGCCCGAAACGAGGATACGTTCATGGGCGTCCGGGGGATAGATCCACCGGCCTCCCGCGCCCTGAATAACGATCCGGTCCGCGCCCTCGCCGGTATACGCCCGGACGGCGGCTGCCACGGTGAGGGCTGCGCCCAAGACCAGCGCGGCCCAGTCAAACGGTTTTAAGCGGAGGCGGGGCCGCCTGATCCCGCCGGAATACGGCCTACCGGACATAGGCCGTTAGTTTTTCTATGAGTTCTTCGATATTGATAGGCTTGCCGATATGCCCGTTCATGCCGGCGGCAAGGCAGCGTTCTATATCTTCCCGGAACACGTTGGCGGTCATGGCAACGATAGGCGCGAGCTTTGCCCGGGGCGTATCCAGGGCGCGGATAGTTCTGGCGGCCTCGTAGCCATCCATTAAGGGCATGTGAATATCCATAAAGATAAGATCGTAGTCCGGGTTTTTCTGAAAAGCCTCCACCGCGGCGACGCCGTTGCAGGCGGTATCGATCTCCAGCCCCGTCCCCTCCAAGAGGGTGATGATAATCTCCCGGTTGATCTCCACGTCTTCCACCAGCAGGATGCGCCGGCCCTTAAAACGGTTGTTGAGCGCTTCGGTATTCCCGGCTTCGTAGAATTTATCGCGCTTGTCCCCGTCCAGGCAGGTATTGATGGCGTCCATGATCGCCGAAGGGAAGAGCGGCTTTGGCAGAAAGCTCTTTGCCCCCGCAGCCTTGGCCTGGGCTTCTATATCGCTCCAGCCGGCGGCGGAGATCAGGACGATCACGATGCTCTCGCCGCAGCGTTTCTTGATTTCTCTGGTAAGCTCTATACCGTCCATGCCGGGCATACGCCAGTCCGCAAACACAAGCGAGTAGGGCCTGTCTTTCGCCGCGGCGATCATCCGGCAGGCTTCTTCCCCGGTTCCGGCGGTATCGCAGGCGATGTTCATCTTCTCCATAAGATGGCTAAAGTATTCCCGCACGTCAGGCGAATCGTCTACCGCCAAGATCCGAAGGTTCTGCCGGTTCAACCGTTCCGGGGCGTCATCGTAGACAGCCTCGGCGCCCCGCTCGGCGTTGATCCGGCAGATAAAGCGGGCGCCCTTGCCCTCTTCGCTTTCTACCCAAATCGTTCCCCCCAGCAGTTCCACAATGCGCTTGCTGATGGCGAGTCCAAGGCCCGTACCCCCGAATTTCCGGGAAATGCCTCCGTTGGCTTGCTCGAAGGAACGGAAGAGCTTGGCCTGGTGTTCTTTGGAGATCCCTATCCCTGTATCGGTAACGCTGAATTCGAGGCTGCAGACGCCATCGGCGTTCTCCTCGATGAGCCGGGCCTCCAGGGTAATAGCCCCCTTATCGGGGGTGAACTTTACCGCGTTGGAGAGCAGGTTGGTGATCACCTGGGCCAGGCGCTGTTCATCGGAGATGATAACCGGCGGCAGGTTTGCCCCCATTTTGACCTGAAAATCGATGTTCTTCTCGTCCACCCGGAAGACGATCACATCGGCGGCCCGCTGGAGCATCTTCTCCAGGTTGAATTCGGTTGGGGAAATTTCCAGCTTCCCCGCTTCGATCTTGGACATATCCAGGATGTCGTTGATCACCCCCAGGAGGTACCGGGACGCTTCGTCGATCTTGTCCAGGCAGTATTCCTTGCGCTCCGCCTCCGGTGAGGATTTGCCGATGGCGGTCATGCCGATGATGGCGTTCAGGGGAGTCCGCATTTCGTGGCTCATCCGGGAGAGGAACTCGCTCTTGGCCTTGCTGGAATTTTCCGCCGCTTCCTTGGCCTTCATAAATTCCTGCTGGAGCCGGGCCTGTTCCGTTAAGTCAACGCCGATGATCCCGATACCGGTATCGCTGAGCGGAAAGACGCAGAAGTTGACGATCAGGGTATCCCCGTTCCCGCAATGTACCGGCATGGTGAATTCCCGGCCTTTCCCGCCCCGGAGCAGGAATTGGTATCCGTCCATGAGCTGTTCCCAGTACGTATCATCCAGCAGTCCCCGCAATCCCCGCTTCATTAGCTCTTCGGCGGAGTACCCTACCATGCGGGAAGCGCCCCGGTTTATGTACTCCATATTCCCCTGGTTGTCGAGGTAGCAGATAAACTGAGGTGATTTTTCTACAATAGAAGAGGTACGCTTGAGCTGCCGTTCAAAGCCCCCCCGCTCAACCGCCCCGATAATAACGCGGCTTATCAGGTTTACCAGTTCCCGGTCGCCCGCGCTCCACGTTCTGCTTTTGACCCATTCCTCGACGCTCAAGATCCCCCAGAACTTCCGGGACACGTAGAGCGGTATCCAGGCAAAGGATTTGATCCCCTTGTTCCCCAGCGGGGCGTAGCGGGGATCGCGGTGCATATTGTCAAGGAAAATATCCGGCGCCGGCATATCCCCCGCCGCTCCGTGCGGAAAACATTCGGCGATAACCGCGTTGATCTCCTCTTCCGCCGGAGCGCCGGAGACGTTCTCGCCGGAGCGCCAGACGAATTCCGCCTTCCCGCCGCCCTTTTTGAGGTCGGGCGCGATCACCGCTATGCGTCCGACCTCCAGGAATTCCCCCGTTATCCGCAGGGCCTTATTGATAAGGCTCACGCCGTCGCCGGGTGAAACAAAGCCTTGTGCCAGGGCAAGCATAATCTCCTGCCGCCGCAGCCGTTTTTCGAAAGAGTTGTCATCCAAGCCGCGCAGGGCGGCGTCATCGGTACTCACTGCTATTACTATAGCAAGAACGGAGCCTCTTTGCTATGCCGGCGGGGTCAGCCTTTTCAACGAACTACCGGCTCCTTGACCGGCCATGCCGCGCCATATAATATGTATATATGCAGATACTTTCCCTTGTTAAGGATATTCCGGTTTTATTAAAGACCTATATTTCGCCGCAAATTTTTCAGGATATATACCAACTGCTGGTTATTAAAGGAAAAAGGATAACCAAATCGTTTCCCATTGAGGTGCATGTCACCGAACACTGCAATTTGAACTGCGCGGGCTGCAGCCATTTTTCCTGCCTGGCCGGGGAAGAATACCTGGAGCCGGAACAGTTTGAAAAAGATTTCAAACGGCTTGCCGAGCTGACCGACCGTTTTTTTGTCATAAAAATTCTCGGCGGCGAGCCGCTGCTGCACCCGCGTATAACCGAATTTTTCGAAATCGCCAGGAAATATTTTCCCACCACCGCCGTTCAATTGACAACCAACGGCATTTTGCTGACCAAAATGCCGGAGGAATTCTGGCGGAGCTGCCGCAAAAACAATATTGTCGTTTCGATAAGCCAGTATCCGATACGATTACCCAAAAAAGAAATCAAAAGAATTGCCGGGGAGCACAAGGTGCGCCTGGTTTTTAACGGTTCAACCGATGAACACCGGATGTGCAAGATGCCGCTCGACCTGACCGGCAGCCAGGACATTGCAAAAAGCCACCGGAAATGCGCCATTAGCTGGGGCTGCTGCGTAACGCTGCGCGAAGGCAGAATCTATACCTGCTGCGTCGCGGCGCATATCAAATTCTTTAACGCCTATTTTAAACAGAATCTGGTGATCGGCGAAAAAGATTATGTTGATATTTACGCAATTGGCGGCAATAAGTCCTGCGGGGGGGCTATCACCTCAATTCAAAACGGCAAGGACGCTCTTATTGACTTTCTGGAAAAACCGTTCCCGTTTTGCCGTTACTGCAAGACATCCGATACCAAATTTGCCCAGCGATGGGGCATATCAAAAAAAGAAATTACCGAGTGGATTGACTGAAAAAAACCGCTCTTGGAGAAGGATACCATGGTAAAACAAACCATATTACTGTTTTTGTTGGGCGCGTTACTCTGCGCTCCCCTCTGCGCCCAGACGCATGTTTCCGTTCCGCTGGAGAGCGAGGTATACTATATTCTGGAGCAGGCGGAGGCCCGGGGCTTATGCGGGGCGCTGTCGGGGGTTAAGCCCTATCCGCGCAGCGTGGTCATTGCGGCGATACGCGAGATACTGGCTTCGGACGG